>JASJBQ010000233.1 GCA_030066455.1 Desulfobacterales bacterium | reverse complement strand
CATCTTTCGGCCCAGGCCGGCGTTCTCGCGCTTTTGAAATCCTCGACGTAGCCTGACTACGCCTGCGGTTCCATAAGCACTGCGGTTTGTTGAACACCGACCGTTCGCTAAAAAGGGGATGTGAAATCCCGCCGCTAGGCGGGGAGACTGAACCAAAATCTACCCTTTCTGGACGGGCACTAGATTAGCGACGAACTAAAAAATTTTTAGCTTGCCGGTGGCCACGAGGTTTCGTCCCTAAAAAGGTACACCGGTGACAGATATTCAATAGCTTAAAGCGTTCTATAAAGCCTGAGCAGGCTTCTATCCCAGTTCGTCGGCGGCGCGGCGCATCAGGGTCCCGATGGCCATTCGCTGGGGGCACTGGCTTTCCGCCCGGGCGTAATCGGCCCGCAACAACCGATCGCGGATATCCGCGGGCAGCCGGGCCATGGCATCACGGGCCATCTGGTAGTCGTTGTAGCGGTGGGCGTACATGAGGCAGCGCATCACGTCGGCCACCGGCACGGCATCATCTATCAAAGATTCGCACACATCGCCGCAGCCGGTGCAATAGGCCGCAGCGGTGCGGCGGGCGTGTTGGGCAAGCGCATCACGGTCCCGGCCGCTGAGCGCTGAACCATCCACGGCGGCGGCCACGTTTTCCTTGAGAATCGCCAGGCTGTCCATGTGCGAGCAGATGCTGGCGATCTGCGGATTCTCCCACACTGCTTTGAGCCGCGCCTGGTATTTGTTCATGCCGCGATCGATAAAACGCTGCATGCTCTCCTTACCCCCGAAATAAAGCGACGGGCCCTGGGTTTTCATGGCAATCAGCCCGATGCCGGCCTTGGTGCAGTCGTTGACAGCCTCGCGCATCTCCGCGTCCTGCATCAGCCGGTAGTTGTAGGTCATCATGATGCCGTCGAGCCAGCCCAGGCGGGCGGCCTGGGACAGGCAGGCGGCCATGTTGCGGTGGGTGCTGAAACCGAAAAAGCGGATTCGCCCGTCCGCTTTGGCGTTTTCCGCCCATTCCCGCACGCTTGCGCCCACTTCCCCCTCCACGCGGGACAATCCGTGCAGGAAGAACAAGTCCACATAGTCGGTTTTGAGCCGCTCCAGGGATTCCGCCAGACTGGCATCCATGCCGCGGGGCGAACTGGACGACGTTTTGGTCACCAGAAAAACCCGCTTGCGGTCATGGGGGTGCTTGGAGAAAAAGGCCCCGATCCCGGCCTCGCTGCGGCCCCCGCTGTAATTGTCGGACGTATCCCAGTAGCTGACCCCCATCTTGAGCGCCTGCGCCAGCAGAAGCTGGCGGTTCATCAGGTTCTGGGAGCCGCCCAGACCCAGAATGGGGACCTGGACACCGGTCTTGCCGAACGGGCGCTGCGGCATCGCGGCCGGATCGGCATCTGCCACGTCGCCGGTCCTGGCCCAGGCCCTGTCCAGGCCCGCGACACCGCTCGCGATACCGACACCGGCACCGCAGGCCTTTTTGAGAAAATCGCGTCGGCTGGAATCATTGGGTTTATTCGCTTTCATTGTTGCTCCTCCATGATCAGTCGGTCTTTGAGCGCGAGGGCCAGTCTGGCGGCAACCTCCGGTGTTCCGGCGTCCTGAGCACCGGCGACCGTTTTGCCGTGTACGAATACCAGCGTGTAGGCGTCCATCACGCGTATCAGGCGCCCTTCGGGAAATGCAGGGTCTCCGGGCGCGGCGACCCCGTTGTACTGCGTCAGAAAGTCCTGGTAGGCGGCGGCCAGTCCGGCGGCGGCTTCAGGTGAAGGGCAGGGTTTAAGGAAGGCCGTGGCAGGCTCGGCGTTCAGGCGATAGCGGGCCGTGAACAGATCGGTGAACCCGTCGAAACCGAACGCGTTGGCCGGATGCAGGGCCATGCTGCCGGGAACGAGACCTTCGGGCGGGAATAGTTCCAGTTCCGCAATCGGTTCGTCCTCAACCGTGTGGGCCGCGATGAAAGCCGTGGCCAGATCGTTCATGGCCGCCTCCATCCGGGACGCGTCGTCTGAGGCCAGAATTTCCACGTAATAGGGGCCGTGAACCAGGAAGAAGCCGTTGCGGTAGCGGTGGGCAAACCGCGCCAGCGCGCTCTGGCGGGCGTCTTCGCCGCGGCGCACGCTGTAGACCGCAAAGGCACTGCGGTGCCGCTTCATTTGATAACTGAAAGCGGTCAGCTCGGCGCGCGGGTCGGACTCCAGATTGAAGCGCAGGACCTCGAGCCGCTCGAAACCGGCTTTGAGATAAAGGTCCGCGTCGCCGTTGATAATTTCAAACAAGGTATCCGGCCCGAAGGATTCCGGTGGGGCCGACGCGACGAATCCGGGAGGGGCATGGCGAATCGTTTCGGCCGTTGCCGGTAAAGCGGTCAGACGAGCGGTCCAGCTTCCGCCCCACGCGCAAAGGCCAAGCGCGATGAGCACGGCGGTCGCCGTCAGTGCCGGTCTGATTCTGGGCGCGTTTGGCATGAATCGATAGCCTCCCCATGCGGCCGAATGATCCCCGTGCCTGGCGGCTGTTGGAAAGACCCTGACACCCAATCGGGCGGGATCGCGCTGCGATGGCCGCCGCCGTGCCGGACGGGATAGATGACGGTACCGGTGTTGCTAGAAAATCCAGATGTAATGACATACCTAACTACGATTCGTGGATCGTCAATTTGTCCTACTCAGGGCGAGCGCTGGGGGGATCGCAGACCGCGCCTGCTGGCAAGCGGCTCATGGAACCTTCCGGGCTTAGATCTCCGATTGCGACTCTGTGGCTTGAATGATCTCCGAGATCATGGCCCCCAGTTTGAGGCTGCCTGCGGTCAGGACCTGCTCGATGCCCTCCGACGCGGCCGCGTGATAGCGCACCCCTTCCGCGGACCTTGCGAACTGGAGGTAGGCCCTGATTTCGTCATTGCTCAGGCTCTGGTAGGTGTAGAGGAAGGCGAGGGTTGTCTGGTTCTCCATGGCCGCCGTAATCTGCGGCCGGTACTGCTCGAGCTGGTTGCGGATGACTTCGAGCGGTCGCTGCTGTTCCCTGGGCAGCATGGCCGACATGCCGGCGGCAACCGCCAGTTGGGTGTTCATGACCACCTCGACCGCATTCTCGGCCGCCTTGACGGCAGCGGCCAGATCGCCGAGAAGTTCGACCCGCTCCGGGGCCGGCGGCGACTGCGCCAGCGCTTCGGCGTAGGCCTGCATGGCGTCAAGGGCTTCGGGCGCGGCAGCCGCGCTTTCGAGCGCCGTGCATTTGCGGCCGAGGGGCGAATCCAGCCAGACCAGAACCGTCTCGACATCCTTGGCCGTCAATCGGGCGGCCAGAACCCCGATGATCCCCGGCTGCATATCTTCCGCAGCATAGGCCATCGGTATGCGCGAGAGAATGATCTTATGCTGTTGCGGGGTGAGCGCGCCGCCCGTATCCTGTTCGAACGCCTGGGCAAAACCGGCCTGAACCCCCGCCGGAATCTGTTCGACCAGATCGGCCAGACCGGATTTGAGGTAAAGCCGATCGACCTGACCGGGGTCCGGAGACTGGCCGACCACGACAGCCGGCAGCAGCAAGGCTGCCATCAGTGCAATCCAAAGGTTTCGCCGCATGGAATACTCCTTGTTGTTTTTACAAAGCCCGAAGGGATCCAGGTGTCGGTGTTCGGGTGTCGGCGACTCCGCAGACAAGGCCTTCACTGAAACCCGACGCCCGACACCTGAAAACTGTCCCGGGGTTCAGTTGTTAAGGTTTCAGGTGTCAGTAAAAACCTCGGGCCCTGCCTTTTCTGGCACCTGACACCCGACACCTGAAACCTGTCCCGGGGTTCAGTGTTCGGGTTCCAGGTTGGCCGGACCGAACCCAATTATAACCCTGAACCTTTGAACCCAGAACCCCGCAACCTGTTTCACATCTCAGACCGACCGGGTGATACCCCCATGCCGCTGCCGGCAGCCGTTAGAAGCGCAACTTTGGCTTCCATGTCTCTTCTTCCTTTATGGCGGGCATCGCCTCACGCAGCCCGGAAAGCAATATGCATTCACCAACAGGCGAATGGAAAAAAATCCAGCGGCTGTCCGAAACCCTCTGTCCCGCGCCGCGCATTGAACACAAACCATCGGCGTCGGTATCGCTATTGGGATCGGAATCGTTTTTTTTGCAGCGCTTTGGTTCGATACCCGATACCGATGCCGATAGCGATACCGATGATAAACGCGAATCAACCATCCACGGGCAGATCGTCTCCGGGGGCGAGCAGCGGCGGGGTGGCATCCACGGTCTGGGGATATTTGAGCCCCGTGCCGGTGTTGAGCAGAACGACTTCCTCCTCCGGCTTAATCCACCCCTGGGCCCGCAGCTCAAGGGCAGCCGCGAAGGTGGCCGCCCCTTCCGGGCAGACGAAATTGCCCTCGGCCGCGGCGATTGCGGCCTGGGCCTCGAGGATGGCCGCATCCGTCACGGCAACGGCGCAGCCATGGGTGGCGTAGACGGCCTCGAGCACCAGGAAATCCCCCAGCGCCTTGGGCACGGTGATCCCGAAGGCGCAGGTGGCCGCCCCCTCCCAGAACTCGGAAGCGGCGGCGCGGGAGGCATAGGCTTTGACGATCGGGGCGCACCCGCTGGCCTGGACCGCCACGAGCCGCGGCAGTTTTGCCCCGATCCAGCCCAGGACCTGGAGTTCCTGCAGCGCCTTGTAGATCCCGATGATGCCCACCCCGCCCCCGGTGGGATAGAGAATCACGTCGGGCACGCGCCAGCCCATCTGTTCCGCGATCTCGAGTCCCATCGTCTTCTTGCCCTCGATGCGGTAGGGCTCCTTGAGGGTCGAGGCGTCGAACCAGCCGTGCCGGGCAACGGCCCGGCCCACGATCTTGCCGGCGTCGCTGATCAGGCCGTCCACCAGGAAGAGGTCGGCCCCGGTGACGGCGATTTCCTTGGTGTTGATCGCCGGGGCGTCCTGCGGCATGACGATGACGCAGCGGATCCCGGCGGCGGCGCAGTAGGCGGCCCAGGCCCCGCCGGCATTGCCGTTGGTCGGCATGGCCAGCGTGTCCACGCCGGCCTCCCGGGCACAGGAAACCCCCACCGCGGCACCGCGGGCCTTGAAGGTGCCCGTGGGAATGATGCCCTCGTCCTTGATGAACAGGTGGTCGAACCCGAACCGGCGGCCCAGCCGCGGCGCCCCGACCAGGGGGGTCATGCCTTCGCCCAGGCTGACGATATGGGCATCGTCGTGCACCGGCAGCAGTTCGCGATAGCGCCAGAGCGAGGCCGGACGCGCGGCAAGCGTCTGCCGGTCGACAGCGGCGCCGACCCGCTCCAGATCGTAGCGCACCAGCAGCGGGGAGCCGCATTCGCAGGTCTGGATGCGTTGGCCGCCGGCATAGGTCTTCCCGCATTGCGGGCATTCAAGATAATCAAGATACATGCGCCATCTCCCCGGGAGCGAAACCTTTCCACCAATCGCGTCACGCGTTCATCTTCATTCAACACCCCCCGATCAAAACGCCTGGGCGGCAGGCCCCCTGCCGAAGACCGTCGGGGTTACTGCACCCGCCGGTAGACTTCGACCCCGTCGCCATCCTGCGGTGTCACTTTCAGCTCGTGGTCCAAGTGCCGAAACTTGAGCCCGGCAATGCGGATCTCGACCTTCTCCACGGGCGAGAGCTCGGCTTTCATGACATCCGTGTGGGTGATCGCGTAATAGAGCGTGCCGTCGGCATGCAGCGTGTAGCGTCCCACGACGGTCGCCCCCGCCTGGTCGACCGCCGTGAACGTGCCGTCTTCCCGGAACTCCAGCGTGTCCTCGCCCTCGACCTGCTGCCAGCGGCCGGTCACGTCCGGCCGTATGGCGCAGGAGGCCAGCAGCGCGATGAAAACAAACAGCGTCATTGTTAGGGCGAACCGGTGGTTCCACATGATGCCTCTCCTCTCCCGTCATTCATTGGCCGGCCGGGCATCCTGCGCGTGCCAATAAGCTTTGATCAAAATATACATCAGGATCATGTTTTCAAAACGGGTGATTTTGATGCGCCGCCCCCCGCGCAAACCGAGCATGACGCGCAGGAAGCTGACATGCAGGTCGCCGCGCACATCGAAGGCCAGGGTTTCGATGTCCCTGTAGGCGACCTGGCGCTGCCGGATAAAATTGCGCACCTGCAGGCCGCCGCGGTCCGGCGTGACCGCGATGGGCTGCAGCACCAGGCTGACCATGATCGGCACCGTCATGGCGACGATCAGGAGCATGGCCGGCTCGAAGGATTCGAGAAAGAGCAACCCGGCCATGAAAAGGGCGATCAATACCCCGATCACGACCGTGAAATGGGTGAAGTAGGAGCGGGTGGCCCGGAAGGTGAGCGTTTCCATCCGGCTGCGGTGCAGCACGGAGAGTTCGGTGCACACGCGATCGAGAAGATCGCCGATGTCCTGGGTGGCCAGGAAAAGGGGAACGACCCGCTCCGGATGGCCGGCCACGATGTCCACCTTCTGCCCGGGCCCCTCCTCAAGAAAGCGGATATCCTCCCAGCGCACCTCGACCGCCTCGCCCGCCGGGGGGCGGTAGGTCAAACCGGCCGCTTCGAACTCGTAGTGATGCGGCGGCCCCATGGTGGGGGCGAAAGTGTAGCGCCGGGCGTCGGTCATTGCATTCTGTTCGTCTTTATCGCTTTCCAGTTCAGATAGAAACCGATATTTTCTTACTGTTTTACCCCTTTGTCCCGCGCCGAGCATCGACGCGGCGGGCGGGAAGAACGCACTAGCTTTTACTCGGCCTGCACCAGCTGATGCGCCAGAGCCTCCAGCGTTTTGACGTTGCGGAAGCCGCGGGGCAGCCTGCGCCCGCGTCGGCCGCGGATGCCGACGAAATCCTCCAGCGTGGCGCCCTTGAGGGTTACGTGACGCCGGCCGGCATGCACCACGAGGTCGCTGTCCGCCGGCAGCAGAAAGAGTTGGGTCAGGTATTCTTCGCGGTTGCGGACACGCTCCTTGGGAATCTGGATGATCTTGTTGCCTTTGCCGCGGGGCAGTTCGGGCAGATCCGCCAGCGGGAAGATCAACATGCGCCCCTCGTTGGTGACGGCCACCACTTTCTGGGTGGCGGCATCGCGCACCGGCAGCGGGGCCAGGGGCGCGGCCCCCGGCGGCAGGGTCAGCATGGCCTTGCCGTTGCGGTTGCGGCTCATCATGTCGCCCAGCCGGACGATGAAGCCGTAGCCGGCATCGCTGGCCAGAAGGTAGCGGTCGTCCTCCGCGCCCATGAGGACGCTCACGAAGCGCTCGCCCGTGCCGGCGGTCAGACGCCCGGTCAGCGGCTCGCCGTAGCCGCGGGCCGAGGGCAGGCTCGCGGCCGGCAGGGCGTAGCTGCGACCGGTGGAATCCATGAAGACGGCCTGCTGGTTGCTGCGCCCGCGGGCGCTGGCCAGAAATTCGTCACCGGCCTTGTAGCTCAGGCTCGCGGGGTCGATTTCATGCCCCTTGCCCGACCGGATCCAGCCGCCCTGGGACAGAATCACCGTGATGTTTTCCACCGGCAGCATGTCTTCCTGGGTGATGGCCTGGGCCGTCTCGCGCCTTACGATGGGGGCGCGCCGCGCATCGCCGTATTTTTTGGCATCGGCCACGATTTCCTTGCGGATCAGGGTGCGCAGGCGGGCCCGCGAACCCAGGGTCTTCTCGAGCGTTTGGCGCTCGGCCGCCAGTTCCTCCTGCTCGCCGCGGATCTTGATCTCCTCCAG
>JASJBQ010000232.1 GCA_030066455.1 Desulfobacterales bacterium | reverse complement strand
GCCTTCGGGAGGGGGTAATGGCGCCGGCAACGCCCGCGACCGGTTGGGGTTCCAGCTGTAAGGCAATCAAACGTGCGTTTTTTTATTGACCCGACGAAAGATATCCAGTTTAGGCGGCCGCAGCCGTTCCAATTATGGCCTATACACTGAAAGCGACAGGTGCCGACTTGAGCGCATCTTCATCGGCGCGCGTATAAAAACCCGCCGCCGCAGAATCCCGCGCTGCCAACCGCGGGTCCGGGGAGGCGGGGCAACGAATCATCCGCGGCCGGGCGCATCCGGTTTGTGAACGCCTGCGCGCCATGGTGGGCGTAATCCGGGCAGCCCGGGCCGATCGATTCGATCGCTTCTTCCCGCTCGAGACATCAATGGCGTGTGACTTGCGACGGCCGAACAGGATGGCACCAGAATGATCTACGATCGCGACCATGGGGCATCGTGGCCAGAGATATGATGGGAATCCTCAGCGGGGGGATCGGAAGCCAAGACCTGCGGCGTGCACCATGACGGACCCGGGGCTTATTTGATGGTCTTCCTGGACTGAGGCGCCAACCCCTGCAACCAGCGAACGGCATTGACCGCATCCGCACGATCGAAGTATTCCATCGTGATTCCGCTGAAAAGACCGAACAACCCGATGCAGGTGCGCTCCCAGGATTTACGCCCCACGATGGCGATACGGTCGATCTGGTCGGCATGCAGTTTCACGAACTGAAGACTTTCGAAAAGTTTTTCCGGGCTGCGTCCGTAGATCTCGGTTTCAATCGCCAGCAGCAACCGAACCCGCCCCCCCGCCTCGGCGATGCTGCGCTGGAGCATCGCGCTCAACTGGCGGGTCTGGCGGTCGACCATCCGGTCGAAGAACCGAATCGACACGAGCGGGCCGACACGTTTGAGAGAAATGGATTTCATCGCTGATACCCTTGCCTGCATCGGCCGCGGGCAGAGAAGTAATCTTGTCTCAACGTCTTATTTGCCCCCAACCGAGGTTCTGCAGGCATTAACTATTTTAATGGTGAATAATAAAAAAATATTAACCCCAGCGATAATTTTAATGCTTCGCGTCATGCATGGCCAACCGAGGCCCGGCTTTTTTTTCGCTCTGCCGGGCGTCGATGCAACCTCCGGCAATACACAAAGCATCGGTCGGGCAACGGCTGGAGGGTCAATATTTTGACCCCACACCACCTGGGGGCCGCACCATGTTGTGGCCGTCCGCCCTCCCCCTCGTTTTCGAAATAACCCCGGCAACCTTATTTTAATCAATCATTTACAGGCAAACCGCCTGTTTTGCCGATCACACTTGAAAACTTGGCACTCCACTTGCATCAATTAATGAGCGCCATTCAGTCGTTTGATCGGCATCACATGAATCACGAACCAACCACGCAAGAAGAGGTTAAAAATGATTTCCTCGCCCTGCCGCACATGTGAAAACAAGAACCTGCCCAAGGATCAATGTGTCGATAACTGCAGCCGTCTGAACGAACTGCGCCGCATTCAATTCTGCCGCCGCGATATCAACATCTGCCATGCCATCGACTACGACGATGACAATCGGTTTCTCATCGGTTACGCGGAATACAAGCGCGTCGCATAGCAAAATAAAAAACGCACGGTTCGCAAGCAGGTTGCCCCCTAAGGCTTTGGCCGCATCACGGTTTGCAGACCTTCTCGGCGGCGTCTTGCAGTGCCAAATGCGAACCGTGCCTACAGATTAGATTGGCATGACGCTCCTCCCTCCAATGCGCTGAGGCCGGCCCTCAAAAGCCGGCTTTGTCGCATGGACGTCTCCAGCGGGCCCCCACCGCCCGAACAGCCGTTCGTCACCGATCCGCAAACCAGCGACAACCAAGGGCCCGTCGATTCGAAATGCATCTGCCTTCGCCGCTTACCCGCCTCGACGTTGGTCATTCCGGATGATGCGGGCCCGGCCGGGTGTTCTACCCGCGGAGTATGCATCACCCGTCAGTCCGCCTGCGAAGACTTGTGGATGTCGATGATCCGGGCGTGTTCCCCGTAGTCCATGGTTTCGTAGTGAGTGATCTTCTGCAGTTTGGTGGTGATATCCGCCATACGGTCTACCTGTTCGCTGATCTGATGGGCCATGCGGAACATCTTGTGATCGGGGGACGTTTCGTTCATCATGATTTCCGCGTAGCCGGAGATGACCTGCAGGGGTTGATTCATCTCGTGGCAGACGCCCCCGGCGGTCTCGAGCACGCCCTGGAATTTTTCCCGCTGGGCGCGTTCACGGGCCGCGCGGTTTTTCTGGGTCAGATCGAGCATGACGCCCACGCTGCCGGCCGCCTGCCCCGCTTCCGGAGAGAGAATGTTGATCGCAAAGAGGAATTCGCGGCGAATGCCGTCCGCGCAGGAAACGTCCGCTTCAAAGGAATGAAGACCATGATGCCGGTCCGCCCCTTTGGCCTTGCCCTCCAAGCGGTCCACGAGGTCTTCTGGAACCTGGCCCACGAGATCTGGCGGCCGCTTGCCGAGAATACGATCGCGCGTAAGGCCCGCAATATCGCGCGCAAACGCTTTGTTGCAGCCCTGGAAAACGCCGTCTCCGTCCCGGAAGTAAATGGGGTTGGGAATCGCATTGATGATCGTGTCCATCAGCTGCAGGTAGCGGCGCAACTTGTCTTCCGTCAAGCGCCGGGCGTCGACTTCCTGGCGGCGTTCCGCTTCCAGTTTTTCATACTCGGTGCGCTTGTCCTGGGCGGTGCGGCTCATTCGTGCCAGGCGCCGGCGCAGGCGATGGCGCTCGTACAGCAGCCATCCCCCCACCGCGGTCAGTAGAATAATGAGAGTCGTCGTCATGGTTTTGTGGCGTCAAAAGCGTTCGCCGCGCGGCGAATCTGAATGACGCCCCTTTCGGTTGCGCCGCCTGTCTGTTCCAACGGTATATCGAATTTGGCCCGGTTTGATCAAGCAATCGTACGATCGGCTCTTGGCGACCGCCGGCGGACAGCCTTTATCGTTCCTCCGAAGGCGTTTTGGCGGCCGGCGCGACGAACCATTCTTTCTGGCGGTAGACGGTGGCCTGCTTGCAGGCCAGCAGCGTATCACCGGCGGTCTCCCGCACCGTGATCGCGTATACCGCCGTACGACCGGCCGCCTGGATTTCCCTGGCCTCGGCCACCAGCCGGTCGCCCGGCCGGGAGGGTTTCAGGAAAGTGATGTTGCCGTTGAGGGCTACGGCCGTCTGACCATGGGAATTACCGGCGGCGGCAAAAGCCATATCCGCCAGAGCGAAAATCAGTCCGCCGTGGGTCATTCCGTGAAAATTGACCATGTCCGCTTTGACGGTCAAGGCGACACGGCTGTATCCCGGGCGGATGGCTTCGAAGCGGACCCCGAGCTTGCGGGCGAAGGGATCCTTTAGAATGTGGGCGGCGATGGCATTCTGGCGTGCGGTTTCGGTCGGCATTTTCTTCTTCCCCTGCATTGGGTTCAAACCGGGGTCACAATCTCTTGGGGCGGACCTGATGGGTGGCCCTGGCGTTGAGGGGATCTTCAGGCCAGTGGTGTTTGGGGTAGCGCCCCCGCAACGCTTTGCGAACCGCATTGTAGCCCGTTTGCCAGAATCCTTCCAGGTCCTGGGTGATTTGCACCGGACGACCGGCCGGAGACAACAGGTGCACGACCAGAGGCTGGCGGCCGTCGGCCACCGTCGGGGTCTTGGTTTGGCCGAACATTTCCTGGAGCCGCACGGCCAGGACCGGTGGATCACAATTGTAATCGACAGGAATCGCGCGTCCGCTGGGTACCGGCAGACGGTTGGGGGCCAGTTGGTCGAGTGCCTTTTGCCGGCGCCAATCCAATTGACCTTTCAGCGCTCGGCCCAAGTCGATCTTTTGCAGATCGCGCAACCGTGTCATACCGCTCACGCAAGGTGCCAGCCAGTTCTCCAGGTTGGCCGTCAGGCTGGCGTCGGAGAGATCCGGCCATTCCCCCAGCACCCGCCGTAGAAACCCGATCCGCGCCTGCCAGTTTCGCAGTTCGGGCGTCCAGGGCAAACATGCGAGCCCGTGGCGGCGCACCCCGGCGAGCATGGCGGCCTGAACTTCATCCGGGTCGGGATCCGTGACCGCTTCCGCGTGCAGGACCAGTGCGCCGTAGCGACAGCGACGCACTGCCGATACCCGTCGGCGCTCTGAATCCCATTCCACCCCGGTCAGCCAGTCGAGCCGACCGGCGTACTGATCCTGCAATAAATCGCCGTCGTAGACCGCGGCCAGAAAAATACGGGCGTCGCGCGGATTGCCGTCCAACTCGGCCGCAACGATGTAATCATTGGCGGCCAGGGGGTCGCCGGGTTTCAGATAGGCGCCGCGGCCGCTGGCAAGAAGAAAACGGCCCTCGCCGGTGCTTCGACGCTGGGCGATACGGTCCGGATAGGCCCAGGCCATGAGGCGCCCGGCCGCCAGCCGCTGCGTTTTCGCAGGCGGCTGCCCGAGCTTGCGGTAGAGCAGCGATGCCGTTTTTTGCACCCGCCGCAGCGCTGCCCGATCCGCGCGGATCGTGCGCGAATCGTCTACGGCATCGCCCCGCAGCACATCCAGGACATCGAGGCGCGATTGCAGATCGGCATCCGGCGCGTCAGGGCCAACGGGTATGAAATCCCGTTCACTCAAAAGCGCGGCGAGATCGCAGGCCGTTCGTCCGAGACAATGGTCCCTGGCCATGGCGAGCATGTGCGCCAGGCGGGGATGAGCGGGCAGTTCCGCCATTTTACGGCCGTGTGCGGTCACCCGGCCGCGCCCATCGATGGCACCGAAGGACGCCAGCAGTTCGCAAGCTTCCTCGTAGGCTGCGGCCGGCGGTGCATCGAGCCAGCGCAGGTCAGCGGGCCTGTGAACGCCCCACAGCGCCAGTTCCAACGCCAGGCCGCTCATGTCGGCGACGGCGATCTCGGGCAGGTGATGCGGTACGAGGGCCGCCTGCTCCGCCTCGGACCACAGACGGTAGCAAATGCCGGAAGCGGTGCGTCCGGCACGACCGCGGCGCTGGTCGGCCGAAGCCTTGGTCACCGGCAGCGTTACCAGGCGGGTCATGCCGCTGCGGATATCGAAGCGGGGAACGCGCATGAAGCCGGAATCGACCACCACCCGGATCCCCTCGATGGTCAGGCTGGTCTCGGCAATCGCACTGGCCAGCACGATCTTGCGCTGCCTCCCCGGCGCGGGAGCGATGGCGCGCTCCTGCTCGGCCCGGGTCAGGCGGCCGAACAACGGCTGCACGATCCAGTCCGATCCCAGACGGGCACGCTGCAGGCGACGCGCCACCCGGCCGATCTCGGCAGCGCCCGGCAGAAACGCCAGGATGCTGGCGTCATGCGCGGCCGCAGCGCTGCGGACGGCGGCCGCCACCCGGGATTCGATGGCCTGCCGTGTCCGCGGCTTGCCGTAGCAGGTTTCCACCGGGTAAGCGCGCCCACGGCAACCGATGACGGGCACATCCCCCATGAGGGCCGCCACGGCCGTGGTTTCCAACGTGGCCGACATGACCAGCAGACGCAGGTCGGCATTGAGCACCCCCTGGATTTCCAGGCACAGGGTCAGTCCCAGATCCGCCTGCAGGCTGCGTTCGTGGAACTCGTCGAAAATCACGAGCCCGACATCCGTCAGCGCGGGATCCGACTGCAGCATGCGCGTCAAGGTGCCCTCGGTGACCACTTCGATTCGGGTCTTCGAACTGACACGCCGTTCCATACGCATGCGATAGCCCACCGTGTGCCCGACCGTCTCGCCCAGGAGGTCGGCCATGCGGTCGGCGGCCGCCCGGGCGGCCAGCCGCCGGGGTTCGAGCATGAGGATTTTTCGGTGGCCAAGCCAGGGCTGGCCGCGCAACGCCAACGGCACAAGGGTCGTCTTCCCGGCGCCGGGGGGGGCTTGCAGCACCGCTCCGGCATGCTGGCTCAGCACCGAACGGATGTCTTCCAGGATCGTGGCGACCGGCAGGGCCTGCATTGCAGCGTCGCTGGCATTCGAAAGGATCACAGCGCCTCAGTCAAACCCTATCCATGGGGACCAGAAACGAAGGTCCGGCGGCATCATTCAGCCTTCCGGCCGCAACGGCCTGAAGTGCAAATCGGTGTTCAATGATGGGATCGATCCGGTGTTTGGCGGGTAGCATTTTCTAAGGGCGCTAGCGGCGACAAGCAGCGATGGCTTCCGATTCGGCGTCGCAGATGCGAACGTAGCGTGTCACACCCAGCATTTCAAAGACGGTGCGCAGGTTGATCGACAATCCACTGAAGGCCACGTTAAAGTTGGCCTGACGGAGATCGTTGAGCACCTGGGTGAGGGTGGTGATACCGGCGCCGGTAACTGCCAGGTTGGGGTCGAAACTGAATACGACGCCCTGCAAACCGTCGGCGATGGCCTCGCGGGCCATTTTTTTCAGCGGGGACGCCGAGGTCCCCCGGAGTTTGCCCCGCATGGCGATGACGGCGACGCCATCCGTTTGATTGAAGGCCAGGTGTTCTGATTGCGCATCCGCGCTCTGGCGTCGCTGGATGGCACGCGCCAACGCGGCTTCAAGGGCTTCGCGTTTGATGGGCTTGTTGATGAAATCCGTAGCCTCGAGGTTCAGGGCCTGCAACACTAGGTCCATATCACCGTGGCCGGTAATCACCACGACTTCGGTTTCGGGTGCTTTTTTCTTGATGGCCCGGATGACGTCAAAACCATCCATGACCGGCATCTTCAGGTCCGTGAACACGATGGCTGGATTCTCCTGCTCCAATAACCGAAGCCCGGTGGGTCCGTCTTCGGCCGTAAGAACACGATAGCCCATCGCGCTCAGGAAAAGACGAAACATCGTCAGCGTAGCGGTTTCGTCATCGATCACCAGGATGGTTGTCATCGTGCTGGCCCGGACGGGTGTTTGTTTGCAAGCGGCGGTCGTCGGTGCGACTGCGTTTAATTGTTACCGTACCTGAATTTGAGTGATTTGTCATGGGGCTTCGCGTAATGGAATACATCCGCCCCGACTCCGGCTTTTACCACCGCTGCGTCGCGGCCCCGCCAGTTGTCCGGGGCCTGTGAGTTGTTGTTGTATTCACAGTCTTTTAAGCCTTTTCCCCCTCTTTGGCTTCTGCTATGCTCCGACATGTCATGCGGCCAGAGGCCGACTATGTCGGTGAACCGAACAGCAAACCATTTGTCCGCCAGAGAGAGACAACCAACGGGATGAAGCCCACTCCTGAATCAGGCCCGCTGCCGTCGGCCATCGTTCAGCGCCCCAGGCTGCATCGATTACTGGCAGGCGTGGCAGCACCCGGCATCGTCACCGTCTGCGCCCGGGCGGCCCAGGGCAAATCGACCCTGATCGCGGATTATCTCCAAAGCACGGCCAAACGCGCCTGCTGGGTGCAACTCGGGCCCGCGGACGCCGACCCGAACCACTTCGTCCGGCATCTGACCGCATGTGTGGCCGACGGCGGCTCCCGCGGGAGCCGGGCGACAGCGGTCAGCCGGCAGAAGACGGGTCCGGAACGGATTGGTGGGATTCTTGCCGGCCTGCCACCCGATATCCACCTCGTCTTAGACGGCTGGCACCGCATGGGGGTGTCGTCGCAGACCCGCCAATGGATCGATGCCATCGTCGCGGCACGCCCGCCCCGCGGTTGCACCTACTTCCTCTCCCGTGAAAACCTGCCCCTTGCCCTGCAGCGCCATCGCATGCGTCGGCAGGCCCTGGTGCTCGGCGATCAAGATCTGGATTTCACGGAAG
>JASJBQ010000231.1 GCA_030066455.1 Desulfobacterales bacterium | reverse complement strand
GCGGACAAATCCAACTCGAGGGAAATCCTGGAATTGGTGGAAGCGGTCGTGGCATCCTATTCCACCGTGGCCTACAAAATCGATCGGGAGATTCAGAACAAGCAAACCGTGCAGGAAAGGCGCCTCCACGAAGAGCCCTTGAGCGAGATGCTGATGCGCATCGGGATCAATACCGCCACGCTGACGATCGGCTATTTTCGCCGCCCGGCGCCGCCCGTGACCCTTTTTCAAAAGCTGACCAACTTGAACGCCATCACCGCGATGTCCCTGTCCCGGCCCATTTTTTCCAGCGGGTTCGATTCCATTCGTCTCAACGGACGTCCCAATGCGGATACCCTGAGCGCCGCCGCCATCCTGGCCAGCCTGCTATCCGGCAAGAGCGGCTCGTCCCTGACCATCATCTTGTTGGCGGACATTGCGGAACTGATGACGGCTTACACCATGGAGCGAACGCGCAGTGCCATCGTCGGCATGCTGTCCCTGGAAGAGCAATTCGCCTGGAAAGTCGGTGCGGACGGCAAAGAAACCCGGGTGCCTCTTGAAAACATTGTGCCGGGCGACCTGGTGGCCATCCACACCGGCTCCAAAATACCCGTCGACGGCAAGGTGCAGTCCGGTGAAGCCTCCATTGACGAGGCCTCGCTGACCGGCGAATTCATGCCGGCGGTCAAATCGCACGGTGACAGCGTCTATGCCGGTTCAACCGTCAAGTCGGGTACACTTACCGTGGAAGCCCAACGGGTCGGTGATGACCGTGCCATTTCCCGTATCGTTCATCTCGTCGAGGAGGCCCAGAGTCGCAAGGCCCCGATCCAAGCCTATGCGGATCGGTTTTCGGCGCAGTTCATTCCCATCAATTTTGCCCTCGCCTTGATTGTGTACATGATCACGCGCAGCCCCACCCGCGCTCTGAACATGTTGATCATCGACTACTCCTGCGGGGTGCGCCTCTCCACCGCCACGGCCTTTGCGGCGGCGGTGTGCCGTTCGGCCGCCCAGGGGGTTTTGGTCAAAGGCGGCAATTTCATCGAGATCCTGAGTGAAGCCGACACCCTCATCCTGGATAAAACAGGTACCATTACCGAGGGCCGCCCCAAAGTATCCTCGGTCTACGCGGCCCAGGACGATATCGATACGCGTGACATCGTCGAGGCGGCGGCCGCCTGTGAAGAAACCACCAATCATCCCATTGCCCTGGCGATCGTCAACAAGGTGCGCGAGATGGGCTGGCAGATTCCCAGGCATTCCGAGATCAAGGTGCACCTTGGCAAGGGGGTTGAAACCACGGTCAACCGGCGCAAGGTGCGCGTCGGCAGCGCCGCCTATCTCAAGTCGGCCGGGGTGAACATGGCCATTTCCGATCAGACGATTGGCACGATGCAACAGCGCGGTGAAAAGGTCATTTACGTCGCACGGGGAAGACGGCTCATGGGCGTCATCGGTATCCAGGACAGTTTGCGTGAAGATATGAAGAAGACCCTCAACCGTCTGCGACGGCAGGGTTATGACGAGATCGTACTGCTTACGGGCGATATCGAAGCCCACGCCAACGTCATGGCGTCCAAGATGTCGGTGGACAGCTACAAGGCCGAGGCCCTGCCCGAAGAAAAGGCCGAGAAAGTCCTGCTGACCCAGGCCAAGGGCAATCGGGTGGTCATGGTGGGGGACGGGGTCAACGATGCACCTGCCCTGGCCTATGCCGACGTGGGCATATCGCTGGGAAGCGGCAGCACCGAGATCAGCATCGAAACGGCGGACATCGCCATCAACAATGACAATCCGCTGCTGCTGCCCGGCATCATCGGCCTGAGCCAGAAGACGATGCAGATCGTGCGGCAAAATTTTGCGACCGCCATCGGGGTCAATACGATCGGCCTGATTCTGGCTTCCATGGGCGTGCTGCCGGTCTTTTGGGCCGCCGTGCTCCACAATGCGACGACGATTGCCGTGGTATCCAATTCGGCCCGTATTCTGATAACGGATATTGAAAGAGATATCTGACATGTCCGAGAAATTCCCGAAACTCGCGGTCACGGTGGCGCATACCTTACCCGGACGTCTGCGGCTGGCGCTGTCGCACCCGCCCCGCAGGCCCCGACAAACAGAGCGTATCGTCAGTGGCCATGCGGGCATCAACTCGGCGGTCTACTCGAAGCACACGACCAATCTGCTGGTACGATACGATCCCGAGGCCATCGCCTTGGAGGAAATCATTCTGCGAACGGCCCTCTGCCTGTCGGCCGACTACCAACTGCACCCCATCATGATCAAGACCTCCAGCGTGCGGACCTCCCTGAGCGCGCTGTCGCTCTTCTCGGGACTGTCCCTGCTGGCGGCGCATACCCTGGTTTTGTTGAGCGGGAAGAACAAATCGCTTTCGGCCCTGCAGGTTATTTGCGGGCTTGGGACCACAGCAGCTGTTTCGGAGCACATCTATTTGGATCTGAAGGAAAAGGGGCGTTTTCATCCGGAGGTTTTATCGATCGGCTACCTGTTCAGCTCGTTTCTACGCGGTAATGTGCTCAAGGGCGCCACCACAGCCTGGATGATGACTTTTGCGCGTCATCTCCTGGAGCCGCCGAACAAGGTGCTGAAGTTGGAAGCCAAGGCGATGGAGCCTGCCTGCGATGCGCAGCAGTGCGAGTACGAAGCCAAGATTTCGCGGGAAGTAGCGACCCGGAAAGGGACCATGGGCATGGTTTCACAGTTGCCCCATTTGCTGCTCGGCATGTATACCGACATGCAACTGACGGCCGAGGATCGGATTTTCAAGGAGATTCAAAAGCTCTCCCAGGACCATCACGATGTGCTGGAAGGTCTGGAGCAGCTACAGCACGGGATTCGTCTGCGGGTTGGCGCCTGACTGCGTTTCGAAGACTGAATATTAATAAGGACAAGGAGGAAATATGGCCATCTCTTCACAACATGTTACCGGCTTTGTGGCGGGCCTGGGTGTATCGGCCGTGTCGTTTTATCTCTACAAAAAAAACCAGGCCAAGGTGGATCAGTTCCTAAACGATCACGGCATCCAGGTGTCATCGGTCATGTCCCGCGATCCGGAATCCATGTCGCTAAAGGAGCTTGTCAAAGCCAAAGAGGATCTGGAAGATATGATCGCCGAACGGGAGCATGAGGAAAGTCAGGCCGCAGAAAAGACCGCTGCTAAAAAATAAGCTGGCGCCTCCCTGGTTTAAGGACATGTTGATTTCGCAGGGGGTGAACCTGGGGTGAATGATTCCCCTGCTGTTTTCAGGGTGTTTTAAACCCGCATGGGATATATGAAGGTGCTCCATGGTGGTGATGGGATAACCGTAATCAAGGCCCAAGAATCGCTATGATCGACGAGATGAAATCGCTGCCCAGGCGAAAGAGCAGTTGCATCCTAGTTTCTCAACGGCCCCGAGCATGCCCACCACGAGATCCTGACGAAAATACAAAAAAACAGGCAAGCATCGAATGAAAACGAATGGAAAAATTCTGGTAACCGGTGGGACCGGCTATGTGGGGGGGCGCCTCATCCCATTGCTTTTGGAGCGGGGTTACAGCGTGCGGGCCATGGTGCGATCCCCGCAAAAGCTGCTGACGAGGCCCTGGGCCCACCATGAGGCTTTGGAGATCGTGCCCGGCGACGCCCTTGACCAGGCATCGTTCGTCAAAGCGGGCGAGGGATGCCGCACGGCGTATTACCTTATTCACTCGATGAACGCGCACAAACGCCGGTTTGCGCAAGCCGACCGCAAGGCCGCCGAAAATATGGTGGCCTGTGCCGAGCGCAATGATATCCAGCGCATCATCTATTTGGGCGGGCTGGGAGATAAAGACCATGCCAGTCTGAGCCATCATCTGCAATCGCGTCACGAGGTGGAAGGCATACTGGAGGGCGGGCGCGTTCCCGTCACCAATCTGCGGGCCGCCATGATCCTGGGATCGGGCAGTGCCTCTTTCGAGATGCTGCGTTACCTGGTCGACCGCCTGCCGGTCATGATTACGCCGCGCTGGCTGCGAACGCTCTGTCAGCCCATCGCCATCACCAATGTGCTTGACTATCTGGTCGGCTGTCTGTCAGCCCCCCAGACCACCGGCAAGACACTGGACATCGGCGGGCCCGACATTCTCAATTACCAGGACCTGATCGCAATCTATTGCCGGGTGGCCGGGTTGCCCAAGCGGGTGATCATCTCGGTTCCGGTTTTAACCCCCTGGCTGAGCGCCAAATGGATTCATCTGGTCACGCCGGTGCCGGCCTCGATCGCTCAGCCTCTGGCGGAAGGGTTAAGCATTCCCGTCGTTTGCAAGGACGATGCGATTCGCGAATGGGTACCGGTACCACGCGTTAGCTGCGAAGAGGCCATCCGCACAGCGCTGAAACGCGTCCAGCAGGAACAGGTGGATACCTGTTGTTTTGACGGCGGCGGCCAATTGCCTCCGGAATGGACGATCTGCGGTGATGCCGACTATGCCGGCGGTACCGTCATGCGTCGGGGGTACCGTATCGCGTTTGAGGGCGATGCGCTCGAGGTATGGGAGGCGATCGAGGCGATCGGCGGGCGCAATGGATGGTTTTTTGCCCAGCCGCTGTGGCGGTTGCGGGGGATGCTGGACCGGCTGGCGGGCGGCCCCGGCTTGATTCGCGGGCGACGCCATTCGCATAAACTACGCACGGGCGATGCGCTGGATTTTTGGCGTGTGGCGGCCCACGAACCACCCCGCCGATTGGTGCTGTTATCGGAAATGAAGGCGCCTGGTGACGCCCTGCTCGAATTTCGGATCCACACCACGTCCGCAGGGCACGTTCGACTGGAGATGGTTTCGCGCTTTCTGCCCCAGGGATTGGCCGGTATTGGCTACTGGTACGGCATGCTGCCAATTCACGATTGGCTGTTCAAAGGTATTTTGGCGCAAGTGGCGCGCCGATTGGGCGGCTCCCGCTCCGGAATGCCGGGCACCTTTCCGGTCGAAAGCGAATTGGAATGCAAATTATAGGCATTGACCTCCGCCCTCAAATGATTGTAGAGATGCATGTATCGCTGCAAGGATTGCTGAAAACTCCAGATCGATCCTGCAAGCCACACCTTTGCACGTTAAGTTCCCAGTCCCTGTGAATTGACATTTTGAACCGGCGTATAACTTTGCAGTATTGCATCTATTCCTGGTCTTAGGTTCAAAAAACCCAACAACAAGGAGGATGAAAATGGACGTCAAAGACTTTTGTTCGGCAATGGAATCGGAAATGACCGCGTGGAAAGCCAAGATGTATGATGCCATGCGCAAGATCGACAAGCTTGGATCGGCCGAAAAAGAAAAGATCCTGATGAACGTCCAGGATCTCAACATGATTTTAGACGACATGGCCAGTCGCGTGGAACAACTGCGCACCGAGTGTCCTTCAGACTGGAGCCCGGTCAAAAAAGACCTGGAGCAGGGCAGTGTGGACATGCGCGGTAAATACGATGAGACCATGGAGGAGATTGGCAAGGCCTCACCGGTTTCTATCGCTGGCTAAAAAAATCGGGCTGGGACCATCGCATGGTCGGAATTTAATTACCGACCATGCATCGTCCTGGCTACTGGGCCGCACTTCCCGCGGCCTTTCTTATTCCACTGCCCCCAGTACGGCCCCTGTTCATCTTGGAATCAGCAAATGCGGGCGGGCTCCTGCCCCCATAAATAAACGGCATTTTTTGTCAACCTCGAGCGGGGCCGCGTTGTCCCAGATGGCCGGATTGGCCGCCGGGTAACGGTCCAGAAAAACCTTTCCCCAGATCGGCGATGGCCGTCATGCTTCTCCCGCGCTGACGTCTGAACGGCGACTGAAACCCCATCCGCTTTTCTGTTACTCGGATGATGGACTTTTCACCCAAGCGACCGAGTCCGGCGACCCGAACCATGCTAGTTGCCAAAACCCGCTTCACGGCGATGCTCATTGAGGCCAACGGTATCGATCCCGATGGTTTCCAAAACTGGGTCTTCACGCCAGGCATGCTCTTTGAAGCACCGGACAAGTGGTGGGGCGACTATGGCCGGCGCGATTTTCCACACGAAGGCATTGATTTCTGCCTTTACCGCGATGCTGCCGATAATTTGCGCCGCCTGGATGAGAGCACCCGTATACCTGTCATGCACGCTGGTCGCGTCAGGGCGCTGTTCACCGACTACCTCGGGCAGGCTGTTGTGATCGAACACGATCCTAGCGCCGCGATTCCTGAAAAGGCGATTTCGATCTATGCCCACACGAAACCCCTGGATGGCATCCTTCCTGGCGTTGATGTGATGGAAGGGGATATCATTGCCTGCATTGCCGACACCGGTCGCTCAAGGACCAACATTCTGCCCCATCTGCACCTTTCCTTTGGGCGGCCTTCCCCGGATATTGTCTACGAACCTTTCGTCTGGAACCAGATGCGCGATCCCAGCCGGGTGACCCTGAACAATCCTCAAAGCCTTGTTGACTGGCCCTGTGAGGTGCTGGCTCCTGAGACCCTGGACATGATACGCACATCACTGGAAACCGGGGATAGCGCCTAAAAGCATTGGGGAAACGACTTTACGCCGGGGATCGGATTACTTACTTTTTTCATTAGACAGCATTGCATTCGACCTGAAACTAAACGGATCATCCGTTGTATCTGCGGCTCAAAGCCGCGATCCAAAAATCCATATTGGAGGCAGACATGGCAGAAAATGAAAAAAAAGATGTATGGGTGCGCGTCAAGGACGACGCCGGCAATGAATTCATCTGCCCGCTCAATGCGCTTAAAGACCGGCAAACGGCCACCGAAGAGGAATTGGACAACTGTGTGGACGATGCCATCATCGGCCGCTACGCCGCCAAACTGGATATCGAGGAATAATCCGGCTGGTGGGAAGGTAGCCCGACAAACCGATCCGGTCGGTCGGGGCGCAGTGCTTGCCCGCCTCTGGAGGGCTCACCCGCCACTGGGGGGGATGCAATGCCCGACATCCTGCGCCCCAAGCTGACGTTTTGGCAATGGCGTCCCCTGCGGTGGGGGCGTCGCATCCATACATCATTCAACCGGACGGCCTCCCTCAATCTTCAATACCTATCGCCAGAGTTGGTCGTATTTGCCAATTAAGGTGATACACCTGGTGACAACAGAGCCCTGCCAGCCAATCGTTGGGTGCTGTCCCTAATTATCGGTGCTGTCTTATTGACAGGCGATTGCACATTCCGGCGAGGTTCGCATTTACAACAAAGCCAAAAGCTGTATGGCTCCCGCGAATCTCTTTCCATTGCACAGACGGATTATCCGTTTCGACATCCCTCACGACTTTCGCCCCGTAACTACGCGTGCCCATCTTCACTACGGTCATCAATCGAGACACGTAGCGGTAGTTTTAATAGATTGGTGTTAGATGCAATAGTTTTCTACTACCAATACAACCAATTTCATTTCGCATTGCACCGGACGTATCCGTCAGCAAGTTGGCTGCATTAAATGTTCTTTGCACTTATGAGCTATTTTTTTTCATGACCTATTGAACTTATCTCGAATGGGTCTTTCCGCGATTAGCCGGACGACGGGGAAAAGTTGTTTTCTGATGTGAGGAGTTCTCTGTTTATACGACAGAATTGCATTCGATGCGAATTTGCATTGCCTTTTGCGCCTCGAAGCTAGCGGTCATGAGCGACCCAATACAGATATCAGCGAGATCAAGCCACCCAAGGAGAGATCCATGTTGAAAGCAAAGACAGCCATCATAACCGGTTCAACCAGCGGCATCGGCTC
>JASJBQ010000230.1 GCA_030066455.1 Desulfobacterales bacterium | reverse complement strand
GGTAATGGCGTCATCGGCCCACAGGTAGGCGCCGACGAGATCCAGGTTCAGACCGTCCACCAGCTCGTAAGTCACGACCATGTTGAGTTCGTGGCCCAGCTCATCTTCATCCTGGGTGATGTTCTGCTCTTCTTCGGCCAGCTCAGCATACCACCAGTCGAGAGCGATCTTGAGCTTGTCGAGGGGTTTCATGTCGATACCC
This sequence comes from Desulfobacterales bacterium, assembly GCA_030066455.1. Next base: position 7,547 of record JASJBQ010000230.1, on the reverse strand, counting down.
AAGTTGAACGCCCAGATGTTGGTCACGATGTCAGAGGGCTGACCCGAGGGGGCGTCGTTGTCGAAGATACCTTTACCCATGATTTCCGACCAGTAGTAGGAGCCCAGCGGGTTGACCACGGCTTCGAATTCGTCGTCGTCCCAGCCCTTGTCGTCGTCGTCGTCGCCCGAGGCGTAGAAGAATTCACTGTGCAGACCGAAGTCGCCGAAGATCCACAGATCGCCGAAGCCCACGTTACCACCCACGGCGATCATCCAGCCTTCGAGGTCGATGTCTTCCTCTTCGAGCTCGAGGGGGTTGAGCGGGTTCTGCAGGACCGCGTCCTCGAGTTCACCGGCCTGTCCGAAACCGGTGAGCCACAGGCCCCACTTGTCGAAGGTCATGTCGAAATCCAGACCGAAGGTCCAGAGCATCAGCTCGCCGTACTCATCGATACCGGTGGTGGCGATGTCCGCGAAACGGGGACCCAGCTGACCGCTGGAGGCCAGGAGACCCTGCGCGAATGCCGCGTCCAGCTCGTCCGAGTAGGCCACGTTGACCGACGGCTTGATCGAGATGTTCTCGTTGAACCAGAAGGCACCGGTCAGGGTGTAGGAGTCGACGTCGTTGTTTTCTTTGTCGCCGGCGCGATCGTCGGCCTGCTCAAAGTTTTTCAGCCAGGAACCGGCCAGAATGAAGTTGTCCAGCGCTTTCCAGCGGGCGATGATACCGGAGGCGTCCGAGGAAATCAGGAAGTCGCGGAACAGGGAGTAGTTCTGGACACCGGCGGTCACGTTGACGGGGCCGAGGTTGAAGTCCGCATAGGAGTTCATGACCTCGATGGCGATGCCGTCAGCGCCGGTCTTACCGTAGTTGCTGGAGTCGGCGCGATCGGAGTCACCGAAGGTGGCGTCCATTTCGAACTTGTTGACCAGCTTCAGGTTGTCGTTGATCTTGGCCGTGTAGTAGAGACGGGTACGGGTGTCGGCCCGTTCCGTGGTGTCGTCTTCAGCCGCTTTGTCGTCGGGAAGAACCAGGTCGTCGCCGCGGTCCAGACCGGAAAAGTACTTCTGTGAAAAGTAACGAGTCCGCCAGTAACCGCCGAACTCGTTCTCGAGGGCTGCGGCCGGAATGGTGAAAAAAATCACCAGAATCGCGGCCAGCGCGAGAATTGATAGCTTTTTCATGGAATCATTCCTCCTTAACGTGCCGTCGTCATCCAACAGGCGAAAGCCGACGGCGGGGTATCGAACCGAACTGCTAACCTAACCTTTAAAAACCTAACCTAATTATAACCCTAACTGCTAACCTAACCTGAAAAACGACCTGAATGCAGCTTGCGTTTGGTTGCCCTCCTTTCCGCTGCAATCGAGCCCGCGCCACGGTTATGGCGCAGAATCAAATTGATTTTTACCAGCTGCCCCGTGGTAAGTCAAGGCGAATTGCCATTTCGGGCCGCAGGCCATCCCCAAGGGCACGGGCAGGCGTCGGGCATCGACAAAACCCGCCATCCATGCCGGCCCGGGCGCCGGCGGCCACAAACCATGGTTTTCTTGACTTTTACCAATATTTGCAGTTAAAAACAACGCTTCATGCCCCATCGTGAATTGTTTGACCGGCTCCCTGATCCGCCGCCATGACCGCCCGAGGCCGGCAGGGTGACCGAATGGAACCGGCGGGAGCCAATCCCGTCCGCACCAACCGTCGAAAACCATGAGGATAACGTCTCTATGCTGAAAACCGCCTATCTGTCGTTGAGGTTGAGCATGCGGGCCGTCGTCGGCGCCTGCCTGCTGATCGCCGTCATGGCCGCCCCCTGTGCGGGGGCCGAAACCGCCCGGGTGCTGGTGGTGCCTTTTGACATCCACGCGGACCGGGACCTGACGTTTCTGCAGAAGGGCATCACGGCCATGCTCTCCACGCGCCTGGCCTACCCGGGCCGCGTGAGCGTCGTGAGCCAGTCCGCGGCCACCGAGATACGGGCCAAAAACCCGCAGCCGCTCGACCGCGAAACCGCCGCCGCGGCCGGGCGCGAGCTGGGTGCGCGCTATGTGGCCTACGGCAGCCTGACCGTATTCGGCGGCAGCATCAGCACCGACGCCCGCTTTGTCGACGTGGCCACCAACACCATTCTGGTAAGCTTCGATGAAACCGGCAAGGACCAGGGGGATGTGATCGGCCATATCAGCACCTTTGCCGAAATGGTCAACACCCGGGTTTTCGGACGCGAACCCGGACCGGGCGCAACGGCCGCGCCCGCGCCCGCGCCCGCGGACAAAAGCCAGATGAACCCCGAGAAGAATATGTGGCAGTCAAGCGGCGGCATGCGCATTACCGACACGCCCACCGATGCGGAGACCAGCGAAGAGGCCATCTGGCGCAGCCGACATTTCAAGTTCGCGGTCGCCGGCATCGGGCTGGGGGACGTGGACGCCGACGGGCAGATTGAAACGGTTTTTGCCGGCGAGCGCCAGGTGATGGTTTTCCGCTCCCGCAACCGCAAATTCAACCGCGTGGCGGATTTTCAACTCGACACCGCCTACACCATCCTGGGGCTGGACGTGGCCGACATCAACGGCAACGGCCGGGCCGAGATCTTCATCAACTGCCGCACCAAGCAATTCGCGCCGCGGGTGTTCGTCATGGAGTGGAACGGCCAGGCGTTCGAGTCCATTTACGAGGAGAGCTTCTGGTTCTACCGTGTCAGCCGCGACGGCAAAACCGGGAAAACCACGCTGTTCGGCCAGCGGGGCCGCACCGACACGGTGTTGACGGGTCCGGTTCACCATCTGGCCTGGGCGGAAAACCGTTACCAGTCCCATGCCACCCTGAAGCTGCCGGGCGGTGCCAACGTTTTCGGGGTCGCCTACGGCGATGTGACCCGCGACGGGGTGGAAAACGTGGTGGCTTTCGACAAAAAGGACCACATCCGGGTTCTGGGTCCCGGCGGCAACGAGGAATGGCGCAGCTACGACCCTTACGGCGGGAGCAACACCTGGCTCATGACCGTCGAGCAGTACCGCGACAGCCAGAAGGAGGGCTACATCTACAGCGATCCCATGCCCACCGATCTTTTCTGGCTGTCGCAGCGCATTCTCCTGGTCGACATCAACGGCAACGGGCATAACGCCGTGATCGTCGTTCAGAACGCGGACGTCACCGGGGGGCTCATGCAGCGCTCGCGGGTCTACCGGCAGGGCCGCTTCGAATGCCTGGTGTGGGACAACGCCGGGTTGGCGGCCATCTGGCGCACCCGCAAGTTCTCGGGCATCATCAGCGACTACAATCTGGGCGATTTCGACAACGACGGCCGCAACGAGCTGGTTTTCGCGGTGGTCAAACGGCTCGGCGACCCGGTGACCGGGGATCGGAAAACCTATATCGTCTCCTGGGACCCCTACCGCAAGGAGCAGCAGCTGCCCGCCGAAGCGGCGCCCATCGATTTCTAAGCCGCCCAGGGGCCCAATCGACGCTGGGCGCGCTCAGACACGGCGGCCAAACGCTTTTTCCAGCGCCGGCAGGGACCACCGGATCCAGGTGGGCCGCCCATGCGGGCAGTGGGAGGGGTTGTCGCATTCGTCCAGTTGGGCCAGGAGCCGCTGCGCCTGGGCGGCGACCAGCGGCTGACGCGCACGGATGGCCCCGTGGCAGGCCATGATCTTGAGACTGTCCTCGCGCAGCAGACCGGGTTCGGGTTTCACCCCGGCCGCCCGGGCGCTCGCGATGATCTCGCGAATCATAGGGCCGAGTTCCGCCTGGGCCAGAAAATCCGGGGCCGAACGGATGATGAAGGCATTGCCCCCGAAAGGCTCGATCGCAAAGCCCAGACGCGCCAGGGCCTCCCGCATGGCCTCGAGCTCGGCGGCCTCCCGGAAGTCGAGTTCGAGTGTCTCCGGGATCAGCAGGGCCTGCGCGGCCGCATTGCGTGACCGGGATCGTTTCCGCAGCTGTTCGTAGTAGACCCGCTCATGGGCCGCGTGCTGGTCGATCAGGACCAGTCCCGACTCGGACTCGCAGATGATGTAGGTGCTGCGAAGCTGCCCGATGACTTTCAGCTGGGCGAAGCGGCCACCGGACCACAGGGCGGGCTGGGGCGGCACCGGCTCGGCCCGGCCCCCTCCGGTCGGAAACGGTGGTTTGTCGGTGGTATCAAAAACCCGGCGCCCGCGATCGGCCATACCGCCGGCGGCCGGGTCGGCCGGCTGGAACCGGCCGCCGGATTCCGCCACGCGATCCGGCCCGCGCGCGGATGCCGGCCCTTGCTCGAGTTGGATGTGGGGCGCTTGTGATCTCTCCCCCGGCGGCCGCTCCCCCGCTACGAGGGCCGCGTGCACCGCGCCGGCCACCGCACCGTGAACCTGCTGCTGGCGCACGAAGCGGACCTCGTGCTTGGCCGGGTGCACATTCACGTCGACCTCATTCGCCGGCACCTTCAGCCGGCAGACCACCACCGGGAACTGGCCCTTCATCAGGCGCTCGCGGTAGCCCTGCAGCACGGCGTGCAGCACGGTGCGGTCGCGCACGTGGCGGCCATTCACAAAAATATGCACCCCGTGCGACGTGCGCCGGTTGACCCGCGGGGCCGCCACCCACCCGCTGACCGTCACGGTTTCGGTTTCGAGCGCCATGGGCAGCAGATCGCGGCGCAGACCGCTGCCCAGGACCGCCGCCACCCGCTCGGCCGCCTCCTCGGCCCGCGGCCAGCGGCGCAGCAGGCGCGCGTTGTGGCGCAGCTCGAAATGGATCTGCGGGTGGCCCAGCGCCTGGCCGGCCAACCCGTCGCCGACATGCCCCATTTCGGTGGCCACGGTTTTCATGAACTTGCGCCGGGCCGGGGTGTTGAAAAAAAGGTCCCGGACCGTGATCATGGTGCCGGGCGGGATACCGGCGTCGCGGACGCTCTCGATCTTGCCGCCGGCGATCCGGATTTCGGTGCCGGCATCGTCGCCGGACCGGCGGGTGGCCAGGACGAATCGCGATACCGCGGCGATGCTGGGAAGGGCCTCGCCGCGGAATCCCAGGGTCTTGATGGCGAACAGGTCCGCGTCGCGTTGGATCTTGCTGGTGGCGTAGCGCTCGATGGCCAACAGGGCGTCGTCGCGGGACATGCCGCGGCCGTTGTCCGCCACCCGAATGAGCCGGCGCCCGCCGTTCGCCACCTCGACGGCGATACGGTCCGCCCCGGCGTCGATGGCATTCTCCACCAGTTCCTTGACCACCGAGGCCGGCCGTTCCACCACCTCGCCGGCCGCGATCTTGTTGGAGAGGATTTCGGGCAGGATGCGGATGCGGGCCATTCAATCCCCCCGCAACCGGGCAAGTGTCAGACGCCGGGACGCGATTAAACGAAAAAGGTACAACAAAATATGTAAGGCCGGATGCCAGAATGGATCTGCATAAGAAAAGGGGGCGGCCGTTGTTTCAATTCCCCTTTGGCCCGCGCCGAGCATCGCCGATGCGGCCGGAAAAAGCCCGCGGACCTGTTTGAGCGAAGCGAGTTTCCGCGGGCCGAATCCGAAACCGGGCCATGAAGCAAGCATCATGCTGTCAGGCAAGGCACCAAGTGGAGTGAGGCGCGCAGCAATCGTCAGATTGTGAGCACCCGAACGAACTTGGCAACGCCGCATGGCGGCATGAGGCGCCGCTTCATTGGCCGGTTTGGCGACGCGCAGGAAAAGCGGGGCAAGGGCGTCTTCTTTGGGTTCGTCTTCCACGTGGAAGAAAATGAACAATTGATCTACAGAAAAAATTGCCACGGCAGTGAAGCCTTTCCAAAATCTTTGCCGTCAGCGGCACACGATCTGATTTTACCCTGGTACGGCTGAGGGTCCTTGCCGAACCAGATCGGATTATGACGTCTCGCCTTTAACGAGCCTGAGAAGGTATTCGACATCCTTGGGATTCAGATTGAATCTTACGGCCGCCTGCTCGACGAGGCGATTGAGGTTGGTGACCTCTCCATGCTGACGTTCGTCCGATATCCACCGGACCGCGTTGCGAATCGGATCGCCCTTGGGTTGGATGCTCATCAGAACACTCCTTGTGGTTGAATGAACCTGCGAACGAAGCTTTTCGGTTGGGCGCCCAGAAGGGTTCCCGTGATAACACTATAACCCCGGTTTGCGGTTGTGAAAGTCCGTGGCCTGTTCGAAATTGTACGCCACCTGAAGCATCCGGGCCTCGTCGAAATGCCGCCCCATGATCTGGAGCCCGATGGGCCGGCCCGCCGAAGAAAAGCCGCAGGGGACCGAAATCCCCGGGACGCCGGCCAGGTTGGCACACAGGGTGAACACGTCGGACAGGTACATGGTGAGCGGGTCGTCGGTTTTCTCCCCGATGGCAAACGCCGGCGAGGGTGCCACGGGCGAGAGGATGACGTCGCAGCGCTCGAAGGCCCGGGCAAAATCCCGGACGATCAGCGTGCGCACCTGACTGGCCTTGCCGTAATAGGCGTCATAGTAGCCGGCCGACAGGGCATAGGTGCCCAGGATGATACGCCGCTGCACCTCGGCCCCGAACCCGGCCGAACGGGTGCGCCGGAACATGTCGATCATGTCCGTGTGGTCCCGGCTGCGCACGCCGAAGCGCACGCCATCGTAGCGGGCCAGGTTGGAGCTGGCCTCGGAAGGGGCGATGATGTAGTAGGCCGCCACGCCGTATTCGGTGTGGGGCAGCGAGATCTCGACCGTTTCGGCCCCCAGTCCCTCCACGGTCTTGACGGCCGCGGCCACCGCCTGACGAACGTCGGGGTCCAGGCCTTCAGCCGCGTGGTACTCGACGGGCAGGCCGATCCGCACCCCCTTCAGACCGTCGGTGTTCAGGTCGGCGAAGTCGGGCACCGGCTGGGCCGCCGAGGTGGAATCGCGTTCGTCCTGGCCGCTGATCGCGTTCATCAGCAGGGCACAGTCCCGCACCGTCTTGCCCAGCGGGCCGATCTGGTCGAGGGAAGAGGCAAAGGCCACGAGACCGTAGCGCGAAACGCGGCCGTAGGTCGGTTTCACCCCCACGATGCCGCAGTGGGAGGCCGGCTGACGGATGGACCCGCCCGTGTCCGAACCCAGAGACCCCAGACACATGTCAGCCGCCACGGCGGCGGCCGACCCACCGCTGGAGCCGCCCGGAATGCAGCCCAGATCCCAGGGGTTGCGGGTGGCATGGAAACCGGAGTTTTCGGTGGACGAGCCCATGGCGAATTCGTCCATGTTGGTCTTGCCCAGGATGACCGTGCCGGCCTGGCGAAGTCGCTCCATGACGGCGGCGTCGTAGGGTGGGATGAAATTGTCCAGCAGCCGGGAGGCGCAGGTGGTGCGCAGCCCCCGGGTGCAGATCACGTCCTTGATGCCCAGGGGGATGCCGGTCAGGGCCGTGGCCTGGCCAGCGGCACGCCTGTCGTCGGCCTGCCGGGCCTGTTCCAGGGCACCCTCACGATCCACCGTCAGATAGGCTCCGACCTGTTCGTCCACCGCCTCGATGCGCTCCAGCACCGACCGTGTCAGTTCCAGCGCCGAAATCTCGCCCTGCCGGAGGAGATCGGCGGCCGCCTCGATCGTCAGTTCATATGCCTGCAT
>JASJBQ010000229.1 GCA_030066455.1 Desulfobacterales bacterium | reverse complement strand
CGGCCGGCAGCATAGATTTTTTCCTGATATTCAACGGTCAGCGGAAGAAAATCCACCGGCCGCTCTTCACGGGCGGAAACCGCTGATACGAGAACGATGGTCTCGCCATACTGAACCAGAGCCGAACCGGAGGCCTGCTTGGCCAGCTTACCGCTCTGAATAGTCAGGGTCTTTCCCCCGATGTCTGCTTTATATATCTTTTCCATAGTTTTTCCTTCCGACTGAAGCTAAGCCCCTTTGGCCGACACTTCAATCGTGATGGCCGCAACCTTTTCGGGACGTTCCCGAAACGATCGGATGCGACCGTTCAATTTGGCGCCGCTGGTTGGCGGCGGCGGTCCGTATTTTTATCCCACGGAGACCGCTCTCGGCCGGGCCCGTTTGATCAGCGGCGCAGGCCAAGCGTTTCGATAATCGTGCGGTAGCGGCTGACATCCTTGTTTTTGACATAGTTCAGCAGACGCCGCCGACGCCCCACCAGCATCAGCAAACCGCGACGCGAATGGTGATCCTTCTTGTGAATCTTCAAGTGCTCGGTCAGATAGGAAATCCGGTGGGTCAGCAGCGCCGCCTGGACTTCAGGCGAGCCGGTGTCCGAATCATGCAGCTTGTGCTTTTCGATCAGCCTCTTTTTATCCTCGGTTGAAAATACCACGGTCTTTAATCCTCCTCTTGGGAATTGTCTCTAATGACATTGGGTTGAAATCGTTGGGGGCCCCTCGCCGGGGGGCTTCCGCCCGTGCGGTCTTTTCTCCGGGCAGCATGGCCGGCGCCGGCGGGACGCCGGATTCATTCCGCCGCTGTCACGGGAAAAACGCAGCAGTATGCGTATAATTTCTCCTGGGGCCGAAACGTCACGATCGCCCACAATCGGTCGTGTGAATCGATGACCTTGTAAAAACGCCGGTCATCGCTACCCTGTCCTGCCGGCCCCTGGGGATCGGGTACCGGTAAATCTTGCGACGTCAGGCGGCCACCGTTGCTGATTTTGAGCGTCGTCTCCTCATCGGCGACCAGGGTTTCCATACCCGGCAAAGCGGCTGCCGGCGATATCAGGGGGACCTCCGCTCGCGGGGCGCGCACCCGTTTTTCCAGTTCGGCCAGGCCAATGGCCGTCTCGATACCAAAGCCGCTGCTGTGCGTGCGTCGCAGTTGGCTCAAGTGCCCTCCGCACCCCAGAGCCTGGCCGATGTCGGCGCACAGGCTGCGGATGTAAGTGCCCGCTGAGCAGGTTACCCGAAAGTGAACGTCCGGCAATTCGACCGTCTCGATTTGCAAGGCGGCGATTCGCACCCGCCGAGGCGGCTTGTGAACCGGCTGCCCGCGCCGTGCCAGCTTGTACAAGGGCACCCCTTGGTGTTTGAGGGCCGAGTAGGCCGGCGGCGTCTGCGCGATGTCACCCTCGAAGCGCCGGAAGACCTCCACCAGTCGGTTTTCGATGCCGTCCCCGACGGGTTGCTGTGCGACGACCTGGCCGGTGCCGTCCTGGGTGTCGGTGGTGATCCCCAGTCTTAGCACCGCGGCATAGGTCTTTTCACCCGCCAGCAGAAAACGGCCGAGGCGTGTGGCCTGGTTGAGCATGCACACCAGAACCCCGGTGGCGAAAGGGTCCAGGGTGCCGGCATGTCCGGCCTTGCGGGCCCCGAGAAGCTTTTTAACCCGGCCAACGGCCTGGGCGGACGAGAGTCCCTCGGGTTTATCCAAAATAAGGATGCCGCTCAGCCCCGGGCGTTTCTTCGTTTCAAAGCTTGCTGGCAATCGCGTAGATCAACCCCTTCAATTCGTTCAGCGCCCCATCCGCGCCGAAGCCGGCGGCATTGAAATGGCCGCCGCCGCCGAAGGACGACGCAATACGGGCCACGTCGACCGAACCGTCCGAACGCAGGCTGACATGATAGCGTTTGTGACCGTTGACCGCCGTTTCAGGGCCATTGGCATTTTCCATGATCAGCGCCGCCACCCGGACATCCTCGATGCGTTTGGCATAGTTGATCATGCCGTCAACATCTTCGGGCTGCGTGTCGGTTTCCGCCAACATGGACCGGGTCAGGGTCATGAGCGAAAGTTTGCCGTTGGGCGATATTTCAATCGAATCCAACGCCATGTTGAGCAGCTTGATGCGTCCGAGCGAATAGGTGCCGTAGACGTGCTGGGCCACCGCGTAGGGATCCACCCCGCACCCGACCATCTCCGCACAGATGTCGAACGCCCGGCTGTTGGTGTTGGCAAATCGAAACGAGCCCGTATCCGTCAAAATACCGGTATAGATCGAGATCGCTATTTTCTGGTCGATGGCAATCTTCATCCGTTTTAAGATGCGGTAGACGAGTTCGGTCGACGAGCTGGCCCCGGGATCGATCAGTTGGTGATGACCGAATCCGGTATTGGTGACATGGTGATCGATGTTGATCACCCGCGGGCTTTTCTGGATCCGGGCGGCGACGGCCCCCACGCGCTCCAGGTCCCCGCAATCCAGTACGACCACCGTGTCGTAATCAAACGGCGTGGGCGCCTCGCGCTGGATCTGGCCGATCCCCGGCAGAAACCGGTATACGGCCGGGATCGGGCTCTCATTGTGCATGACGACCTTCCGGCCACCCGCTTGCAGGGCCAACCCCATGGCCAGAAGTGCTCCCAGGGCGTCACCGTCGGGATTGACGTGCGTGGCCAGGAAGACCGTCCGGCTATTCTCCAGATGGGCTATGAGGCTCTTCATTCTCCCCGCCGAGCTTTTTGAGTAGGTTTTCGATGCGCGCGCCGTATTCGAGCGACGCGTCATGGTAGAAACGCAGATCCGGCATGTAGCGCAGCCCGAGGCTGGCAGCCAGATGGCGTTTGATGAATGCGCGCGCTTGGGCAAAGCCGGCTTCGGCGCCCGCCACGGCCTGCTTGTCGCCGGCCGTGCTGAAATAGATCTTGGCCAGCCGCAGATCGGGCGACAGATCGACCTCGGTGATCGTCACCCCCCGCAGACGCGGATCGCGTATCTTTTTTCGCAGAAGCTCGGCCAAGTGGTTGCGGATATGGCGACTGACCCGCGCCGAGCGTGCATACGTCTTCATGCGTTGAAGATTTCCATTTCCGAATCGATGACTTCGGCCAGCCCCAGGTCCTCGGCCATGTTGAAAAATTTGTCCACTTTGGAATTGATCACGGTGCGGTCGTTGCCCACCATGACAAACCCGATCTCCGCCCGTTGATAGACGTCGTTGGCGCCGACCTCGGCCACGCTGGCGTTGAACTTGTTGCGCAGCCGGGCGACGATGGCTTTGACCACCTTGCGTTTGCCTTTTAGCGAGCGGCAGTCATGAATCCGATAGACGATACGCCCCATGCCGACCACCATCGTAGGGCCTCCGTCTATTCGATTTCCGGGCGAATTTCTTCGAGATAGTAACACTCGATGACATCGCCGACTTTGATGTCATTGAAATTTTCGATGCCGATACCGCATTCGTAGCCCGACTGGATCTCCTTGGCATCGTCCTTGTAGCGGCGCAGGGAGGAATTGCGGCCCTCGTAGTGCACCACACCGTCGCGAATCAGCCGCAGGAGCTGACCGCGTTCGATCTTGCCGTCGGTGACGTAACAGCCGGCGATGGCCCCGATCTTGGGGATCTGAAAGACCTGGCGCACATCGGCGCGTCCCAGGACCCGTTCCTCATAGGTCGACTCCATCATACCGGCGATGGCGTTCTTGATTTCCTTGATGACGTCGTAGATGACGTTGTAGTAGCGCATGTCCACATTTTCCTCGGTGGCCATGGACTGCACTTTGGGTGTCGGGCGCACGTTGAATCCGATGATGATCGCGTTGGAGACGGCGGCCAGGGAGACATCCGATTCCGTGATGGTGCCCGTGGCCGAATGGACGATACTGATCTTGACCTCCTCATTGGAAAGCTTGATCAGCGAGTCGCGCAGGGCTTCCATGGATCCGTCGACGTCGGCCTTGATGATCAGGTTGAGGTCCTTGACCTCGCCCTCCTTCATCTGCTCGAACAGGTTCTCCAGGCTCATGCGGTTGGATTTGGCCAGTTCCTTGACCCGTTGCTTCTGGCCCCGGTGGATACTGACCTGTTTGGCGTCCTTTTCATCCTTGAGCGCCAGGAACTCGTCGCCGGCCATCGGAACCCCGGACAATCCCAGGACCTCGACCGGCACGGAGGGGCCGGCCTCGCCCACCGGTTGACCCATATCGCTCAGCATGGCACGCACCTTGCCGTGGTGGATGCCGCAGACCACGGGATCACCGTTTTTGAGCGTGCCTTCCTTCACCAGGACAGTGGCCACGGGCCCGCGTCCCGAGTCGAGCTTGGCTTCAACAACGTGACCGTAGGCCAGCTTGTCGGCGTTGGCTTTGATCTCCAGCATTTCGGCTTGCAGCAGGATCATTTCCAGAAGATCGTCGATGCCGGTTTTTTCCTTGGCCGAGACCTGCACAAAGATCGTCTCGCCGCCCCAGTCCTCGGGGGCCAAACCGCTTTCGGCCAGCTCGCGCATGACGCGGTCGGGTTCCGCCCCGGCCTTGTCGATCTTGTTGACGGCGACGATGATCGGGACTTCCGAGGCCCGCGAGTGGTTGATCGCCTCTAACGTCTGGGGCATCACGCCGTCATCGGCGGCCACCACCAGAACGACGAGGTCGGTCACCTGGGCGCCGCGGGAGCGCATGGCCGTAAAGGCCTCGTGCCCCGGGGTGTCGAGAAACGTGATCGGGCCCTTGGAGGTCGAAACACTGTAGGCGCCGATGTGCTGGGTGATGCCGCCGGCCTCGGTATCGGTGACATGGCTTTGACGGATCACGTCCAGCAGCGAGGTCTTGCCGTGATCAACATGGCCCATGATGGTGACGACCGGCGGGCGCTCCGCCAGGTTGGCGGGATCGTCCTGCTCAACTTTCAACAGGGTTTCCTCCTCGAAGGATGCTTTTTCGATTTCGTAGCCGAACTCGCCCGCTACCAGGGTCGCGGTTTCAAAATCGAGACTCTGATTGACGGTGGCCATGACCCCCATGCCCATCAGCTGTTTAATAATTTCGCTGGCTTTGATGCCCATGCGTTTGGCCAATTCGGACAAAACAATGGCTTCATCCACCTTGACGCGCCGCTTGATGGCTTTGGCCGTGGTGATTTGCGTTTTCTGGGCGGTGGCGGACTTGACTTTGGCGTCTTTGCGATGCTTGCGCCCGCGGGACTTACCATCGTAGAGGTCGGCCCCTTCGACCACAGCTTTCTTGCGAAAAGAAATCTTCTTTTTGAAAAATTTGCGGTCCAGATCTTCTTCGGCCTTTTTCTTCCGTTTTTTCTTCCGCGGGTCAGCCGCCGTCGGGGCCGCATCCACCTCCCGCCCCGCCGGTGCCGGGCCCGCCGCGCGGTAGGGCGCCGCCGGCTTTTCCACCGGTTTGGAAGGGAGCTTGATGATTTTGGCGGCCGGTTCTTTTTTTGCGACTTTGGCGGCCGCCGCGACCTTGCGATCCGAAGGCGCACGATCCGCCTCGGCAGCCGCCTTGGCGTCATCCTCGGCCGGCATCGCTTCGGTCGGTTGGTCGGCGATTTCCCGGAGGCCTGCCGGGTCGGGCGCTTCGGTCATGGATACGTCAGCATCGGGCGGGGCCTCGGGGACGGCCGGCGCTTCTTCAGCCTCGGCGGCTTCCGATGCCGCGGCGATAATTTTGGCGGCCGCTTTCTCGGTTTGGGGGGCCTCAGGGGCCACACCGGCAATTTCCGCTTCGGCCGGCGCGGAAGTTGGTGCCTCGACGGGGGATGGCGCGGCAACCGTTTCCTCGGCTGTGGCGGCCGGTTCGTCGTCCGCGGCGGGCGGCCGGGCTTCGGCTTCCTGGGTTTCGGTGACCGTGGTATCGACTTCTTCCACCGGTTGCTTGACCACTTTGCGGCGCCGTCGAATAACGGTGGGTTTGATGCGGGTCTCCTCGACGCGCTCGGCTTTTTTACCCAGCAGGGCTTCCTTGACCTGCGCGACGGCATCGTCGTCCAGAGAGCTCATGTGGCTCTTCACGGCGATACCGGCCTGGCTCATTTTGTCGATCAGGACCTTGTTGGTCATGTTTAAATCTCTGGCAAGCTCATATACCCTGATCTTCGCCATTCTTTCCCCCTCAGTTAGACCGCCCGATTCAATCATGCGGCGCGCATCGGAAACGTAAACCGTAGACGGGACGGTCGGCCCGTTTGGTTATCGATCCTCATCGCTGTCTTCCGTTTGGCTCTCGTTGGCCGGCGGCGCTTCGTCGGCGACGGCCTCGTTGGCGACTTCGGCCTCCACGGCGGCTTCGGCTTCGATGCGGAGGTCCTTTTCGGCCGCCGCCTCAGCCGTATCGGCTTCGCTGGCGGTATCTTCATCGCTGGGGACCTCGGCGGCCGCCTGCTCGTCTTCTTCCAGTCCGCCTTCCGTCGCCGCCTCGACTTCCATTTCACCTTCCGTCGCCGCCTCGTCGACTTCCATTTCGCCTTCCGCCGCAGCGGCTTCCGCTGCGGCTTCAGCATCCAGAATGGCCTGGCGCGCGATGGTAATCAGTTCTTCCGCCGCCTCTTCGGTCATGTCGCGCACCTGCAACAAGTCTTCCACGGAAGCAATGCTGATTTCTTCGGTGGAGAAGAAACCCTTTTCGTAGAGCGCATCCGCCAGGCTGACGCCCACCCCTGGAAGGGCCACGATCGATTCGTAGCCGCTGCGCATGGTTTCGTTGTATTTGGTTTCGCTCTGAACGTCCAAATGCCAGCCGGTCAGGCGAGAGGCCAGGCGCACATTCTGGCCGCGTTTGCCGATCGCAATCGACAGAAAGTCGTCCGGCACGATCACCTCCATGGCCCGGTTGGACTCATCGATGATGACGCGTGAAATCTCTGCCGGAGCCAGGGCATTGCAGACGTATTTGGCCGCGTCGACATGCCAGGGGATGATGTCGATTTTCTCTCCCCGCAATTCCTGCACCACGTTCTGCACACGGCTGCCCTTCATACCGACGCAGGCGCCGACCGGGTCGATGTCCGAATTGTTGGAGGATACGGCGATTTTGGCGCGGACACCGGGTTCGCGGGCGGCCCCCATGATGCTGACGATGCCCTCGCTGATCTCGGGTACTTCCGTTTTGAAAAGCAGCACCAGGAATTCCGGGTGGGCCCGGGAGAGGATGATCTGGGGTCCCCGGGATTCGTGCAGGACATCCATGATATAGGCCCGGATGCGGTCGCCGCGGCGGTAGCCTTCGCGGGGCACTTGTTCGCGCACCGGTAAAACGCCCTCGGTATGGCCGAGGTTGACGATGATATCGCCCCGGTCCATGCGCTGGACGATCCCGTTGATGATTTCGCCCTTGCGGTCGATGAAGTTGGCGTAGACGGCATCTTTTTCGGCATCCTTCATTTTCTGGATAATCACCTGCTTGGCCGACTGGGCGGCGATGCGCCCGAACGTGGAGGTGTCCATCTTGGTGCCGAGGCTGTCGCCGATTTCGCACTCGGCGTCGAGCTGGCGGCCCTCTTCCAGACTGACTTCGAGGGTTGGGTCCTCGACCTCCTCGACGACATCCTTGAATTGGAAGACTTCGATTTCACCGGTCTCATCGCTGTACTGCACCTCGATATCAATCCGGCTGCCGAATTTCTTCCGCGCCGCCGATTTGAGCGCCTCCTCGAGCGCACTGATCAAAACCTCGCGATCGATACCTTTATCCCGGCTCACTTGTTCGACGACGCGTTTGATGTCTGCTACGAACATTTGATTTCTCCATTAAAATT
>JASJBQ010000228.1 GCA_030066455.1 Desulfobacterales bacterium | reverse complement strand
CGCCTTACGATGGGGGCGCGCCGCGCATCGCCGTATTTTTTGGCATCGGCCTCGATCTCCTTGCGGATCAGGGTGCGCAGGCGGGGGCGCGAACCCAGGGTCTTCTCGAGCGTTTGGCGCTCGGCCGCCAGTTCCTCCTGCTCGCCGCGGATCTTGATCTCCTCCAGTCGGGCCAGATGCCGCAGCTTCATCTCCAGAATGGCCTCGGCCTGGGTGGCGCTCAGCTTGAACCGCTTCTGCAATACCGGTTTGGGTTCGTCTTCGGTGCGGATGATCCGGATGACCTCGTCGATGTTGAGGTAGGCGATCAGGAGGCCCTCGAGGATGTGCAGCCGCTTGGTGATCTTGTCCAGCCGGTGCTGGAGGCGTCGCCGCACGGTTTCCTGACGGAAGACGAGCCACTCCTTGAGCAGCGTGCGCAGGTCCTTCACCTGGGGGCGGCCGTTCAGCCCGATGACGTTCAGGTTGACGCGGTAGGTGCGCTCCAGATCGGTGGTGGCGTAAAGATGGGCCAGGAGGACGTCGCGGTCCACGCGGTTGGAGCGCGGCACGATCACCAGCCGGGTGGGATCCTCGTGGTCGGATTCGTCACGCAGGTCGGCCACCATGGGCAGTTTCTTGGCCTGCATCTGGGCGGCGATCTGCTCCAGGACCTTGGCCCCGGACGCCTGGTGCGGCAGGGCCGTGATCACGATGTCCCCGTTCTCGAACTCGTGCCGGGCGCGCATGCGCAGGCTGCCCGTGCCCGTGGCGTAGATCTGGCGGATATCTTCGGCGGGCGTGATGATTTCGGCGGCCGTGGGAAAATCCGGCCCCGGCAGGTGCGCCATCAGTTCGTCCAGCTCGGCCTTGGGGTGCTGGAGCAGATGGATGCAGGCCGCGGCCAGCTCGCGCAGGTTGTGGGGCGGGATGTCGGTGGCCATGCCCACGGCGATCCCGGTGGTGCCGTTCAGCAGCACGTGGGGCAGGCGGGCCGGCAACACGGCCGGCTCTTCGAGCGTGCCGTCGAAGTTGGGAATCCAGTCCACCGTGCCCTGGCCGGTTTCGGCCAGCAGGAGATCGGCGAAGAAGGACAGCCGGGCCTCGGTGTAGCGCATGGCCGCAAAGGACTTGGGGTCGTCCGGAGCGCCCCAGTTGCCCTGCCCGTCGATCAGGGGGTAGCGGTAGGAAAAGGGCTGGGCCATGAGGACCATGGCTTCGTAGCAGGCGCTGTCCCCGTGGGGATGGAACTTGCCCAGCACGTCGCCCACCGTGCGGGCCGATTTCTTGTACTTGGCCGTGGCCTTGAGCCCCAGCTCGCTCATGGCATAGACGATGCGGCGCTGAACCGGCTTGAGCCCGTCGCCGATGTGCGGCAGGGCCCGGTCCAGGATGACGTACATGGCGTAGTCGCGGTAGGCCCGCTCGGTGAAGTCGGCCAGCGCGATCCGCTCGGCGCTGTCGTTGATAACGGTGGCACTCATACTTTTATCCCTGGCGGTTTTGTAAAATGCCCGATAGCGGCATTACGTGTATCCCTCGCACTTGCAACTTAGCTGTCCTACGCCTTATTCCTCATTCTTCTCGGGCAGTTTCTCGAACATTTTACAAGACCGTCCTAATTATGAATTCTTAGTTAGTGTCCGTCCAGAAAGGGTAGATTCTGGTTCAGGTCAAGGCCACAGCAATTTTGAAACCGCAGGCGTAGTCGGACTACGTCGAGGATTTTAAAATTGCGAGAACGCAGATCTGGGCCAAAAGATGCCGTTTATGGACGGGCACTGTGGCCGGTTTCGAGCCAGTCTCGCCGGTCCCTGGCCCGCTTTTTGGCCAGCAGCATGTCGAGGACCTGCTCATCACCGTCGCCGGTCTCCAGCCGCACCAGGCGGCGGGTGTCCGGCGCCATGGTGGTCTCGCGCAGCTGGGCCGGGTTCATCTCCCCCAGCCCCTTGAAGCGCACCACATTGGTTTTGACCGGTTTCTTACGGGCGGCGATGCGCTTCAGAATCCCGTCTTTTTCCTCGTCGTCCAGGGCGTAGTGCACCTCCTTGCCGGCGTCGATGCGGTAGAGCGGCGGCATGGCCACGCAGACATGCCCGGCCTCCACCAGCGGGCGGAAATGCTTCAGAAACAGCGCGCACAGCAGGGTGGCGATGTGCAGCCCGTCCGAGTCGGCGTCCGCCAGGATGCAGATCTTGCCGTAGCGCAGACCGCTGATGTCGTCCGCGCCCGGATCCACGCCGATGGCCACGGAGATGTCGTGGATTTCCTTGGAACTCAGGACCATGCCGGGATCGACTTCCCAGGTGTTCAGGATCTTCCCGCGCAGGGGCATCACCGCCTGAAACTGGCGCTCGCGGGCCTGCTTGGCCGAACCGCCGGCGGAGTCGCCTTCCACCAGGAAGAGCTCCCCGCGCGAGGCGTCCTGGCTTACGCAGTCGGCCAGCTTGCCCGGCAAGGCGGGGCCGCTGGTGACCTTCTTGCGGGCCACGGTCTTGCTGGCCTTGAGACGGCGCTGGGCGTTGGCGATGGCCAGTTCGGCGATCTTCTCGCCCTCTTCGGTGTGCTGGTTGAGCCACAGGCTGAAGGCGTCCTTGACCGCCCCGGAAACGAACCCGGCGCAGTGGCGGGAGCCGAGGCGCTCCTTGGTTTGCCCGGAGAACTGGGGGTCCTGCATCTTGACCGAGAGCACGTAGCTCAGACGCTCCCAGACGTCCTCGGGGGCCAGCTTGACCCCGCGGGGCAGCAGTTTGCGAAACTCGCAGAACTCGCGCAGGGAGGCCAGCAGGCCGCTGCGCAGCCCGTTGACGTGGGTGCCTCCCAGCGGGGTGGGAATCAGGTTGACATAGCTTTCGGCCACGGTTTCGCCGCCCTCCGGCAGCCAGGCCAGGGCCCAGTCCACCGTTTCGGTCTCGCCCTTGAAATCCCCCACCAGGGGATCGTCCGGCAGGCGTTCGGCGTCGGCCAGACTGTCGCTGAGGTAGTCGCGCAACCCGTCTTGGTAGAGCCATTCGTCGGTCTGGCCGCTGTGGCGGTCGTTGAACCGCACCTGCAGGCCGGAGCACAATACAGCCTTGGCCCGCAGGGTGTGCCGCAGACGGCGTAACGAAAACCGGGGGGAATCGAAATACTGGGGGTCGGGCCAGAAACGGATCCGGGTGCCGGTGTTGCGCTGGCCCACGCTGCCCATGGTTTCGAGTTCGCCGGCCTTTTCCCCGTGGGCGAATTCGATGCGGAAGTGCTTGCCCTCGCGCTTGATGTCGACTTCCAGCCGGGTGGACAGGGCGTTTACCACCGAGACTCCCACGCCGTGCAGCCCGCCCGAGAACAGGTAGCTCTTGTTGGAAAATTTGGCCCCGGCATGCAGGCGGGTCATGATCACCTCCACCCCGGTCACCTTCTCTTCGGGGTGGATGTCCACCGGCATGCCGCGCCCGTTGTCCGCCACCTCCAGCGAGCCGTCGGTGTGCAGCGTGACGTCCAGCCGGCTGGCAAAACCGGCGATGGCCTCGTCGACGCTGTTGTCGATGGCCTCCTGGCCCAGGTGGTTGGGCCGCAGGGTGTCGGTGTACATGCCGGGACGGCGTTTGACCGGGTCGAGTCCGGTCAACACCTCGATGGATTCAGCCGTGTAACTATTTGCAGCCATGAAAGTGACTTCCTCGAATGATGTCTTGCGCCCGCGGTGGTCGCGCCGTGCGCAATTCGGGTCGGCGCGTACCATACCGCATTGACAATTTTTTGCAATTCGAAAACCACGCGCCGACAGGCCAAGCGGAAGGTTTCAACCCGGCAAAACTGGACATTGCCGGAACCCGGCACCACTCTATTAGCCATCAAGCGCTCTACCGGCGATATGCCCTCCGGCGACGGCCACGCCGCCGCATGCGGGGATCATCAGCCATGCGGGCAAAAACCTAAAAACCGGAGAATGTCATGGTGACCGCCGAAGACATGGTGAACGAAAAAGGCAACGACATCATCGCCATCGACGCCGATGCGACCGTCCACATGGCCTTGCTGACCATGATCAACAGCAATGTGGGGGCCATCCTGGTGGAAAAGGACGGCGCGATCGTCGGCATCTGGACCGAGCGCGATTTGATGCGCGACACGGTCAAAGCCGGTTTCGATCCGGCCACGAGCCGCATCGGCGACTATATGATCTCCCCCCTGATCTCCGCCCCCCACACGGACAGCGTTTTCAACCTAATGGACAAATTTCTGGGGCTGCGCATTAGCCACCTGCTGATCGAAAAAGACGGCGGCTACATCGGCCTGCTCTCGGTGGGCGACGTCATGAAGGCCACCCTGCAGGCCAAAACCGACGAACTCAAGGCCCTCAATACCATGGTAAGCTGGGATTACTACGAGGACTGGCGCTGGCAGAAGCCCTGACGCCCGCGGTCAGGATTGGCGGGTTGAAGTGCCCACATCCGGGCCGTCGGCCGCCGGCTGGAGTGGACCCTTGTGCAGGTTGCCCATCCAGACCTTGAGCACGGCCTGGCAGAGGGTTGCCAGCGGGATGGCGAACAACAGTCCGACAACGCCATAGAACCCCCCGAAAACCAGCACGGCCACGATGATGGCCACCGGATGGAGATTGACGACCCGCGAGAGCAGCAGCGGCGCCAGCAGGTTGCCGTCGAAAATCTGGATGATCCCGTAGGCCACGATGACCCAGAGGGTGTCGGCCGTAGCACCCCATTGGAAAAACGCGACCAGGGCCACGGGGAGAAACACCACGGTGACGCCGATATAGGGCACCAGCACCGACAGGCCGGTCAGAAGCGCCAGCAGCACGGCGAAATCGAGTCCCATGAAAACAAAGACGATATAGGCCATCACCCCGATAATGAGGATTTCCAGCATCTTGCCGCGCACGTAATTGGCAAATTGCTGGTTGACCTCGATCCAGACCTCCCGGGCCAGGCCGCGGTCGTCCGGTAGAAAGCCTTTGACCCATTCTATGATCAGCCGCTTGTCCTTCAAAAAGAAAAAAATCATCAGCGGCACGAGAACGAGGTAGATAACGACCGCGATCACCCCCCGGACCGATGCCATGGAATAGGAGAGAAGCCTGCGGGCAAAGCCGGTGATCTGGGCGCTCAGTGAGGTCGTAATCTGGTTAATCTGCTCGGTGGTGATATAGTCCGGGTATCTGTCGGGCAGCTGGATCAGCAGGCTCTGCCCCTTGGCAAACATTTCCGGCAGCTGTTGGAGCAGCTGGCCCACCTGGCGGGACACCAGCGGAAGCAGAATGACGATCAGGGCCATGAAACTGACCATGAAAAAAATGAAAACGATCAGAACGGAGCCCCGACGGGGCACCCGCCGCTTTTCCAGCAGTTGGACGAGCCCCTCCAAAAGGTAGGCGATGATCACGGCGGTCAGGACCGGCGCCAGCATCTGGCCCAGAAACAGGATCAGGAGGAAACCGACGATCAGCAGAAACCACAGGATCAGGACCTGCGGATTGGAGAAATAGCGGCGTATCCATTCGCGAAAGATTTGATTCATGCCGTTGGTTCCGTCGGGATGTTGCCAGAACTGAAGCCCCGGGAGGGCAACCGGGCAGACGAATTTACGACGATTTCCGGGCGGCTGTCAATAAATTGCAGGCCGGCGGCCGCCATTTGACCGCCGTGTTTGAGTCAGTGGGCAGCGGGTACGGACGCCAGCGAAAAGGCGCTCGGCGCTGGCGGTTCGGGGCGCGTGTGATTGACTTTGGGCCGCGTATTTGGCACTCAGCGGCCAAACCTTGCGGATTGGCGTTTGCGAACCGAACGCCGGCCGGCACCCGCAAGGTTCTCCGTTCGGAGTTCATCGGTCTGTCCGCACCGACAACCCCGAACCTTGATCCCGGACCCCTGAACCTTGAACCCAGAACCCTTTAACCCGAAACCGGACACCCCAAGCCAGACCCGGTCATCGCCAGCCCTACCGATGGCGGGGTTTCTCGAATCGCACCAAGGACCACCCGTGCCCCTCATCATCCGCTCCAGCTACCGCCCCCCCGCCCTGATCGTCAACGGCCATTTGCAGACCATGCTGCCGTCGCTGCTGCGGCGGGTGGACGGAGTTCGCTACCGGCGCGAGCGCATCGCCACCCCGGACGACGACTTCCTGGATCTGGACTGGTCCGCATGCGGGCGCGACCGGCTCGTCGTGTTGTGCCACGGGCTGGAGGGCAGCACCGGCGCCGCGTATATGCGCGGTATGACGCGCGTGTTCAACCGGGCCGGGTGGGACGTGCTGGGCATCAATTTCAGGGGCTGCAGCGGGGTGCCCAACCGCCGGGTGCGCACCTACCACAGCGGCGCCACCGGGGATCTGGACACCGTCCTGCAGCATGTCCGCCGGGTGTCGGACGACCCCCTAATCGGCCTCGTCGGTTTCAGCCTGGGCGGCAATCTGGTGCTGAAGTACCTTGGGGAGGCGGGCCGCGGGCTGGACCCGGCCATTCGCTGGGCGGCCGCCGTTTCGGTGCCCTGCGACCTGAAAGACGGCGCCCTGGCCATGGCCCGGCCGGCCTGCCGTCTCTACATGGTGCGCTTCCTCAGGTCCCTCTGCGCCAAGGCCCGCGCCAAGGCGGATCTGGCCGGCGGCTGGCTGCGGGCCGGCGATTTCGAAGGCCTGCGGACCTTTCGCGAATTCGACGACCGCTACACCGCACCGGCGCACGGTTTCAAGGATGCCGAGGACTACTGGCGGCAGTGCAGCGCGCGCTTCTACGTCGAGCGGATCCGCATCCCCACCCTGCTGATCAACGCCCGCAACGACCCCTTTCTGGGCCCCCGCTGCTATCCTGCGGCCGAGGCCCGCCAAAGTGTCTGGTTCCATCTGGAGATGCCCGCCACCGGCGGTCACGTGGGCTTCATACCGCCCGGTATCCGGGGCGACTTCTGGCACGAGCGCCGCATCCTGGACTTTGCCGAGGATCAGGACGGGATTCCGGACGGGCGCGCTTGACCCCATGCGGATTAATTGCGATGAATAGGGCTCTTCTTTGTTCGATCACGGCAGGCCAGACGCGGTGCGGAGGTTGACCTTGAGCTTGGATCTCCGGCAGATGCGATTTTACAGCGGCGGACACCAGGGGGCGGAAGCCGCTTTTGGCGAGCAGGCGGAAGCCTACGGCATCCGCGAAATCAATTTCGCCTATCCGGGACAGGCAGTGTTCCGTCGACGGGGACTGACCATGCTGGGTCCGGAGGCCCTCAAAAAAGGGGCCATCAGCATGGAAATCGTCTCGTTGCGCATGGGGCGGACGTTCAGCCGCGAATCCGAAATTCGCAAGGTGCTCCAGACGATCTTCCACATGGTCAACATGGGCCACCAGGTCTTTTCGGTGGGCTGGATTCAGCCCGACGGTACGGTCAAGGGCGGCACCGGATGGGCCGTGGAGCTGGGCAAGTGGTTCAACCGCCCGGTCAGCGTATTCGATCTTGATAAAAATGGATGGTTTGCATGGCGGGAAGGACAATGGCAGGCGGACATGCCGGTTATCAGGTATGCCACATTCGTCGGGACGGGCACCCGCAACCTCAACCCTGAAGGGCGTTGGGCGATCAAAGACCTTTTTGCCAAAAATTTCAAGAAGAGAGGGCGTCTGTCCCACAACACCACCTGAAAATTTTCTGAACGAAATCAAGAATCGGTTGTGGTTGTGTCTTATCCGCCTGTCAAAACTAATGTTATCGATGGGTTCTAGGTATTTGAGGCTGGTTGATCGATTTGGATGTTGAAGGTTGGAGGTCAGATTAAGAAGGTATATCGTCATCG
>JASJBQ010000227.1 GCA_030066455.1 Desulfobacterales bacterium | reverse complement strand
ATAGGCTCTCGGCCGACCACAGATGGGGCAGCGATTGTAGGCGCGCACCTTGAACTTGGGTTTTCTCTGTGCCTTGTTTCTAAGCGCTGTTTTAGCCAACGTTTCCTCCTTGTGAGGCCGTGTGGGGAACTTGCGAGCCAGCGGCTCAACCGGCCCTTAATTGCGAAAAGGCATTCCCATCAATTTCAGGAGTTCTTTGCCCTCGGCATCATTGGTGGCCGTCGTTACGATGGTAACGTTCAACCCCTTAATTTTGTCGATCTTGTCGTAATCGATCTCCGGGAAAATGAGCTGTTCCTTGATTCCCAGCGAATAGTTGCCGCGTCCGTCAAAAGCCTTGCCTGAGATCCCACGAAAGTCGCGCACACGCGGCAAAGCGATGTTGACCAGCTTGGTGTAGAAGTCGTACATTTTGGCCCGTCGCAGGGTCACCATGCAGCCAATAGGCATGCCTTCCCGCAGCTTGAAAGCGGCAATCGAGCGCTTGGCGCGGGTAATCACCGGCTTCTGCCCCGAAATCACTTTCAACTCCTCGGCGGCCGAGTCCAAGATCTTGATATTCTGGATCGCTTCACCCAGCCCCATGTTCAGGACGATTTTGTCCAGCCGCGGCACCTGCATCGGATTCTTGAATCCGAAGGTCTCCATCAGTTTGGGGGCAACTTCCGTTTCATAGAATTGTTTCAGCTCAGACATCATATCCCTCCGGGAACCCCGTTAGCTGTCGATGAGTTCCTCACACTTATTGCAGAAGCGTACTTTTTTACCATCGTCAAGGCGTTTCATGGCAATGCGCACCGGTTTCATGCATTTGTTGCACATCAGCATCACATTGGCCCAATGAATCGGAGATTCGTTTTCAACAATCCCCCCCTGGCGGTTCTGGGCACTCGGCCGCTGGTGCCGTTTAACGATGTTGATATTCTCGATCAGGACGCGCTCCTTCTTGGGAAGCACACGCAGGACCTTGCCGATTTTACCTTTGTCTTTACCGGCAATGACCTTGACCTTGTCATCCTTTTTTATATGCGATGTATTCTTAACCATGAGTGTCGCTCTCCACAGGCGTAAAATCGATTACAGTACTTCGGGGGCCAGCGAAACGATCTTCATGAAACCCCTGGAGCGAAGTTCGCGTGCCACGGGCCCGAAGATACGCGTCCCGATGGGCTCGCGGCTGGTATTCACCAGCACGGCCGAGTTGTCGTCAAACCGGATGTAGGAGCCGTCCGTGCGGCGAATCTCTTTTTTGGTCCGTACGACGACGGCTTTCATCACATCCCCTTTTTTAACCTTCGCATTGGGAATGGCTTCTTTGACGGACACAACGACGATATCACCGACACTGGCGTAGCGTCTGCGCGACCCTCCAAGAACCTTGATGCAGTAGAGTTGCTTGGCTCCCGAGTTATCGGCCACCGTAAGTCTTGTTTCTGCCTGAATCATTGTCCGTAATCCTTATGTCGCTTATACCGCTTTCACGATAACTTTGCTGACCCGCCATTTCTTCATTTTGCTGAGGGGTCGCGATTCAGTAATCAGAACCTTGTCGCCGATCTTGCAGCTGTTTTCTTCATCGTGCGCGGCAAACTGGGTTCGACGGCGGATATACTTATGGTACATGGGATGTTTGACCAACCGCTCCACCTTGACCACGACGGTCTTGTTCATTTTATTACTGATGACCGTCCCCACCACTTGTCTTTTCATGCCTCTGTCTTTCATGGCCATTAAGCTTCACTCGTCGGGTTAGGGTTTAATGTCGCTTCGCGGATAACGGTTTTGACGCGGGCGATATCACGCTTGGTAGCCTCGATTCTACGCGGGTTCTCCAGCTGTCCGGATTCATGCTGGAAACGCAGGTTGAACAGCGTCTCCTGGAGCTCGCTCAGCTTCTGACTGCGTTGCTGAGGATCCATATCGCGGATTTCGTTCACCTTCATGCTCCTTCACTCCTCTCCACAAACCGGGTCTTGACCGCCAGTTTGTGAGACGCGAGCCGCAGGGCCTCTTTGGCCATCTCGCGCGAAACGCCTTCCATTTCATAGAGAATCCGACCGGGTTTGATAACGGCGACCCAGCCCTCAGGCGAGCCTTTGCCCTTACCCATGCGAACTTCAGCCGGTTTTTTCGTAAAGGGTTTGTCGGGAAAAATGCGAATCCACATCTTGCCTCCGCGTTTTACATGTCGGGTCATGGCGATACGTGCGGCTTCAATCTGTTTGGAACTGACTTTTCCGCATTCCACGGCCTGCAGCCCGTACTCGCCAAAAGCCAGGGTACCCCCGCGGCGGGCGACCCCCCGCATCCGGCCTTTCTGCTGTTTTCGAAATTTTACCTTTTTGGGACTCAACATGTCCGCACTCTCCTATGGATTAATTGCCACCGGCGGCAATGGCGTCTTTTTTCAGAATCTCGCCTTTGAATAGGAAGACTTTGATACCGATAATGCCGTATGTCGTTTTGGCTTCGGCAAAACCATAGTCTATATCCGCCCGCAGGGTGTGCAGGGGCACCCGGCCTTCGCGGTACCATTCGGCCCGGGCCATTTCAGCACCGCCGAGACGACCGGCGGCCGCTATCTTGATGCCTTGCGCACCGAAGCGCATGGCCGAGGTAACGGCCCGCTTCATGGCGCGCCTGAAAGCCACACGCCGTTCAAGTTGCAGGGCCACGTTTTCAGCCACGAGCTGGGCATCAATTTCCGGTTTGCGCACTTCCTGGATGTCGATCATCACTTCGTGGGCGGTCAGTTTCTCGATCGCATTCTTGAGCTGGGATATCTCCGCCCCTTTTTTGCCGATGACGATACCCGGTCGTGAGGTGTAAATGCGCAGGCGGACCCGCCTGGAGGAACGCTCGATTTCGATTCGGGATACACCGGCATGGTAAAGCTTCTTTTTAACAAAACGCCGAATTTTGTGATCCTCAAAGATATAATCGGCATACTGTTTGTCGGCGTACCAGCGAGACTCCCAGGTTTTGACGATACCCAATCGCAATCCGATGGGGTTGACTTTCTGACCCAAGATCGTACCTCCTTCGTTAAGCCGATTGCTCGGCCAAGATCACCGTAATATGGCTCGTGCGCTTGAGAATGCGCGTGCCCCGACCGCGCGCGCGGGCCCGAAAACGCTTCAGGGTCGGCCCTGCGTCGACGATCACGTTCTGGATAACCAGATCGTCGATATCGATTTCGTCGTACTGATCCGCGTTGGCCACGGCCGAGCGGACGAGTTTTTCAAGCATCCCGGCCGCTTTCTGCGGCATATATTTAAGCGTTTCAATTCCCTGCTCGACCGGCTTCCCTTTGACCGCACCGGAAAGCTTGCGCACCTTGGTCGGAGAAATTCGCATGTATTTAGCTACCGCTTTGACCTCCATCGCCGCCATCCCTTTTTATTATGATTACTTCTTAAGTTTGGATTTCTTATCGCCAGCGTGCCCGTAAAACGTGCGGGTCGGCGAAAATTCGCCCAGCTTATGTCCCACCATGTTCTCCGTCACGAATACCGGGATGAATTTTTTCCCGTTGTGCACCGCCAGTGTGAGGCCCACCATCTCGGGTATGATCGTCGAGCGCCGCGACCAGGTCTTGATCACGCGATTGCTGCGCGACTCCTGCGCGAGCCCCACCTTGATCATGAGTTTGTCATCGATGAACGGACCTTTTTTTAACGAACGTGGCATGCTGCCTCCTGATATATTTCCTGCGATCCCCTGGGACCAAACGCTCCGGGGGTTCTTTGAGTTCTGCTACTTCTTGGTCCGATGCTTGACGATATAGCGATCGGTACGTTTGTTCGTGCGGGTTTTATACCCCTTGCTCGGGATGCCCCACGGGCTGCAGGGATGGCGACCGCCTGAAGAGCGCCCTTCACCACCGCCCATGGGATGATCGATGGGGTTCATGGCCACGCCGCGCACCTTGGGCCGGCGTCCGAGCCAGCGCTTGCGACCGGCCTTGCCCAGGGATATGTTTTCATGCATCAGGTTCCCCAGTTGACCCACCGTGGCCTTGCACTTGAGCAGCACCATGCGGACCTCGCCCGAAGGCAGTTTAACCAGGGCATACGGATCTTCCTTGGCCATCAGCTGGGCATAGGTCCCGGCGCTGCGTACGATCTGCCCGCCCTTGCCAAGCTTGAGCTCGATGTTGTGAATCTGGGTCCCCAGCGGTATATTGCGCAAGGGCAAGGTGTTACCGGGCTTGATATCCGCTTCGGCGCTGGAAATGACCTCATCATTGACCTTCAGGTTCAGGGGCGCCAGGATATAACGTTTCTCTCCATCAGCGTAGTGCAGCAGGGCAATCCGGGCCGACCGGTTGGGATCGTACTCGATCGAAGCCACCCGGGCGGGAATGTCGATCTTGTCGCGCTTGAAATCGACGACCCGGTAGTGCCGTTTATGTCCGCCACCGCGGTGACGACACGTGATACGACCATTGGTGTTGCGTCCGCCTGATTTCTTGAGCTTCCGCAGCAGGCTTTTTTCCGGCTTGCGGCGCGTAATTTCATCAAAAGTCGCGTAATCCTGAAACCGCCGACCCGGCGACGTGGGCTTTACCTTTCTAACCGCCATGCGAAACTCCCTCGTTTAAACCCCTTCAAAAAAATCAATGCGCTCGCCGGGAACCAGCGAAACAATCGCCTTTTTCCAGTCGCGGCGTTTGCCGACGATGCGCCCGCGCTGTTTGACCTTCCCCTTGACCTGCATGGTCCGCACCCCGGTCACGTGCACCCCGAAGATGGACTCCACGGCCTTGCGAATCTGCACCCGGTTGGCGCGCCGGTCGACCTCGAAGGTGACCTGATTGGCGTCTTCTTTCTGGATGCTGGTCTTTTCGGTTACGACCGGTCGTTTGATAACATCGTAGGCATTCATGCGAGCCTCCCTTCAATCTGCTTGATTGAAGGCTCAAGCAAAACCAGGTGGTTGTACTTCAGAATGTCGTAGACATTCAAACCTTCCGTGCGCAGTATTTTGACGCCTGGCAGATTACGGGAAGACAGCTCCAGCTTTTCGTCTTTTTCGGAGGTTACGATCAATGCGTTGTCGATTTCGAGTTCCGCCAGGATCGCCGCCATTTCTTTCGTCTTGATGGCCTCCAGAGACAACTGGTCCATAATGGTCAGGGCCTCTTCCTGATATTTGGTGCTGAGGGCCATCTTTAACGCCAGCCGGCGAACCTTCTTGGGAACTTTATAGCCCCAGTCCTTGGGCTGCGGGCCGAAGGCCACGCCGCCGCCACGCAGCAACGGTGATTTGCTATTGCCCCGCCGCGCACGCCCGGTACCTTTCTGGCGAAAGAGTTTACGGGAGCTGCCCCGGATATCACTGCGGTTTTTAACCGCCGCCGAGCCGGCGCGCCGCTTGGCCAACTGCATCTTGACGACTTCATGCAGGACACTGGCTTTGATTTCTACATTGAAGCAGCCATCCGCCAGTTCGGCCTGGGATACCTTCTTGCCTTTTTGATTGATCACATCTACAACAGCCATATCGATCTCTATCCGTAGAAAAGATTAGTCTCGTCGCCGAAGACCGCGGCAGCCTCGCGGCATAGCGGCCTTCCAGCTGAAAACCCCTTTAAAACTTGAGCTTGTTGACCATGACCACGCCGGTCGTGAAGCCCGGAACCGCGCCCTTGACCAAAATCAGGTTTTCTTCGGGCCGGATGTCGACGACCTCAAGATTCCGTGCCGTTTTGCGATGATTACCGTGCTGGCCCGGCATTTTCTTCCCGCGGATGACTTTGGCCGGATAGGCGCTGCAACCGATGGAGCCGGGGATGCGGTAGCTCTTGCTGCCATGGGTTTTGCGCCCCAGGCGAAATCCGTGTCGCTTGGTGACCCCGGTAAACCCGCGCCCCTTGGTGGTGCCTACGATATCGACCCTTTCACCCACTTCAAAAATATCGAGATTGATGGACTGACCGACTTCGTAGCCCTCCGGCGCTTCCACGGGCACTTCCCGCAAAACCGCAAACCGACCATTGCTCTTTTTGAGATGGCCGCTCATGGGTTTATTGACCCGGCTGGCCTTGACATCCCCGAAACCGAGTTGCAGGGCATCATAGCCGTCCGTGGCCTTGGACTTTACCTGGGTAACCACGCAGGGCCCCAACTCGATAACCGTTACCGGGATATACCTGCCCTCCGGCGTGAACAAACCGGTCATCCCCAATTTCTTCCCTATTAATCCTTTACACATGATGATAACCGTAATCCCGTGCTATAGTTTGATTTCCACGTCTACGCCAGGTGAAAGATCAAGCTTCATCAAGGCATCCACGGTTTGCTGCGTCGGCTCGAGAATATCCAGCAGCCGCTTGTGGGTCCGCATCTCAAACTGCTCCCGCGACTTTTTGTCGATATGCGGCGAGCGCAATACGCAGTATTTGTTGATCATCGTCGGGAGCGGAATCGGCCCGACAACTTTGGCCCCAGTCTTGTTGGCCGTGTCGACGATATCCGAAGCGGACTGATCGAGCAGTTTGTGATCGTATGCCTTCAGCCTAATCCTGATCTTGGTGTTCATTATCATGACGGAACTCTTTCCCTGTTACTCCACGATTTCACTGACAACCCCGGCACCGACCGTACGCCCGCCTTCGCGGATCGCAAAGCGAAGCTCCTTCTCCATCGCAATCGGCGTAATCAACTCCGCATCGATCGCAACGTTGTCACCGGGCATCACCATCTCAATGCCTTCCGGCAGCGTCAAAACGCCCGTCACGTCCGTCGTCCGAAAATAAAACTGCGGACGATAGCCGTTGAAAAACGGCGTGTGACGACCACCCTCTTCCTTGCTCAATATGTAGCACTCCGCCTTGAACTTCGTGTGCGGCGTAATCGATCCCGGCTCCGCAACCACCTGCCCGCGCTCAACCTCGTCGCGCTTCGTGCCGCGCAACAAAACGCCAATGTTATCCCCCGCGCGACCCTCGTCCAAAAGCTTGCGGAACATCTCCACACCCGTGCACACCGTCTTGAACGTCGGCCGGATTCCCACAATCTCGATGTTGTCGCTCACGCGGATGATCCCGCGCTCCGCACGACCCGTCACCACCGTGCCGCGTCCCGAGATGCTGAACACATCCTCGATCGGCATCAAAAACGGCTTGTCCACGTCGCGCTCCGGCTCCGGAATAAAATCGTCGATCGCCTCCATCAACTCGAAAATCGGCGCCGCCGCCTCGCTCTCCACATCATCCGACTCCAGCGCCTTCAGCGCGCTGCCGCGGATGATCGGCGTGTCGTCGCCCGGAAACTCGTACTTCGTCAAAAGCTCGCGAAGCTCCATGTCCACCAGCTCGATCAACTCCTCGTCGTCCACCATGTCGCACTTGTTCAAAAACACCACGATGCGCGGTACACCCACCTGACGCGCCAGCAAAATGTGCTCGCGCGTCTGCGGCATCGGACCGTCGTCGGCCGCCACAACCAAAATCGCGCCGTCCATCTGGGCCGCACCCGTGATCATGTTCTTGATGTAGTCCGCATGACCCGGACAGTCCACATGCGCATAATGACGATTGGGCGTCTCGTACTCCACGTGCGCCGTGGCAATCGTGATCCCGCGCTCCTTCTCCTCCGGCGCCTTGTCAATCTGGTCGAACGGGATAAAATCCGCCATACCCTTCATCTGGTTCAGCTTCGTGATCGCAGCCGTCAGCGTCGTCTTGCCATGATCAATGTGACCAATCGTTCCCACGTTCACATGCGGCTTCGTCCGCTCAAACTTTTGCTTCGCCATCTTCTCTTCCTCCCATACGGGCAAAAATTCGTTTTATCATTTGCGTTACGTCCGGCC
>JASJBQ010000226.1 GCA_030066455.1 Desulfobacterales bacterium | reverse complement strand
TCACCCGCTGGCGCATGCCGCCGCTCATCTGGTGGGGGTAGTCGTCCAGACGGGTTTCCGGCGCCGGGATGCCCACCAGGGTGAACATCTCGACGGTGCGCGCCCGCGCCGCCGCCCGGGAGAGCTTCTGGTGCAGCCGCATGACCTCGCCCACCTGGTCGCCCACCGTGAAGACGGGGTTCAACGAGGTCATGGGTTCCTGAAAGATCATCGATATCCGGTTGCCGCGGATCCGGCGCATCTGATCCTCGGGCAGTTCGAGCAGGTTCCGGCCCTCGAATTCGATCCGGCCCCCGACGATTTTTCCGGGCGGGTCGGGAATCAGCTGGATGATGGAGTGCGCCGTGACGCTCTTACCGCATCCGGATTCGCCCACCAGCCCCAGGGTCTCACCGGCCGGGATGGAAAGGCTCACGTCGTCCACCGCCTTGGCCACCTGGCCTTTGACATAGAAATAGGTCTGGAGGTTTTCGATCTTGAGCAGGGGTTGAGCTACCATAAGTCGCCGTTCATTCTCGTGGCGGCCGCAGGCCGCCGCATCAGTCGCGCAGCCGCGGATCCAGGGCGTCGCGCAGGCCGTCGCCCAGAAGGTTGAAACCCAGTACTGCCAGCAGGATGGCAATGCCCGGGAAGGTCATGACCCAGGAGGCCCGCAGGATCAGCGCCCGGCTGCGGGCGATCATCCCGCCCCACTCGGGCGTGGGCGGCTGGGCGCCCAAACCCAGGAAACTCAGGGCAGCCGCGTCCAGGATGGCCGAGGCCATGCTCAGGGTCGTCTGGACGATGAGCGGACCCAGGCAGTTGGGCAGGATGCCAACGAAAATGATGCGCCAGTCGCGGGCGCCCACGGCGCGCGCCGCCAGGACATAATCCTTTTCGCATTCCTCGAGCACACTGCCGCGGACGATGCGGGCAAAGCGCGGCACATAGGTGATGCCGATGGCCATCATCGCGTTCTGGAGGCTGGGCCCCAGATAGGCCACCACCACGATGGCCAGGAGCAGATAGGGAAAGGCCAGGATCATGTCCATGATCCGCATGATAAGGCTGTCCCAGAAGCCTTTGTAATAGCCGGAGATGCATCCCAGGAGCGTCCCCAGGGTAAAAGCGATCCCCACGCTGACGATGGCCACGGTCAGCGAGACGCGCGCGCCGTAGATGATACGCGATAGCGTGTCGCGTCCCAGCTCGTCGGTGCCGAGGATATGCGTCCAGGAGCCGGTATCGTGCCAGACGGGCGGCTTGAGCTGGTCGTAGAGGGACGTCTTCAGCGGGTCGTGGGGGCTGAGCACCGGCGCCAGGATGGCCATGATAATGAACCCCGTGATGATGATCAGCCCGATGACGGCGGTCTTGTTGCGCCACAGCTGGCCGAGCTGTTCGAATAAGGGGTGTCGGTCGTATGGGTTGCCTGCACGCATGGTTGGCTTTGGCCTTGTCCGTCCCTATTGCACGCTGATGCGCGGGTTGATGACCGCGTAGAGCACGTCCACGCAGAGGTTGATCACGACGAACAGGGCGGCGATGAAAAGGGTGCCGCCCTGAATGACCATATAGTCCCGCTGCATGACGGCGTCGTACATCCACTTGCCCACGCCGGGCCAGGCGAAAATGGTCTCGGTCAGAATGGCGCCGCCCAGCAGCACCCCGAACTGCAGGCCGATGGTGGTCACCACCGGGATCATGGCGTTGCGCAGGGCGTGCTTGAAAATGACTTTGAGCCGGGAGAGCCCTTTGGCCTTGGCGGTCTTGATGTAGTCCTGGCGCAGTACCTCGAGCATGGCCGAGCGGGTCATCCGGGCCACGATGGCGGTGGGAATCGTGCTCAGGGTCACGGCCGGCATGATGATGTGCCAGACCGCGTCCTTGAACGCCGGCCAGTTGCGGGTGATGACGGCGTCCAGGATATAGAAATTGGTGATGATCTCGAGATCGACGTCGATGCTCAGCCGGCCGGAGAGGGGCAGCCATCCCAGATTGAGGGAAAAGATCAGCATGAAGACCAGCCCCAGCCAGAAAATGGGCATGCTGACCCCGGCCAGGGCCCCGAGCATGCTGACGTAGTCGAACAGGGAATACTGCTTGGTGGCCGAGATGATCCCCAGGATCATCCCGGCGAAGCAACTGATGAACAGTGCCACCAGCGCCAGTTCGATAGTGGCCGGAAAGCGCTGCTTGACCTCGGTCCAGACCTTCTGCCGGGTCCAGATGGTCTCCCCCAGATCCCCCTTCATCAGGCGCTTGAGGAACAGCCCGTACTGGACGTGCAGGGGTTCATTCAGCCCCAGGTGCTCCCGGACCTCATGCAGGGCCTTTTCGGTGGCCCGCTCGCCCAGAAGGAGCTCGGCCGGGTCGCCGGGGGTGGCGTGCAGCATCAGGAACACGATCACCGTCACCCCCAAAAGGGTCGGGATCATGATCATCAGGCGTCGGATGATGTAGGCCAGCATCGAATGTTCTGTAATCGCGTTTGGTGTGCCGGGACAAACGCCCCTGGTTTATAAAGCCCGCGATGGGAGGAGACGCTGGCGGCATCTGACCGCCCCATCTCCTCCCATGGTTTTTGCGCCTAGAGTTCCAGATCCACGTTTTTCAGCCGTACCGAGCTGGTGGGATGCAGCTTGAAGTTCTTGACCGTTTTCTGTGCCGGCCAGATCACGGTGGAATGGGCCACGGCGATGGCCGGAGCCTCATCGTAGAAGATCTGCAGCGCTTTCTGGTAGATGGCATCGCGCCCGGCCTGGTCGATGGTTTCGCGGCCCTGTACCATCAGGTTGTGGTATTCCTCGTGGATCCACTGGGTGCGGATGGAGGTGGAGGCCTTGCCATCGAAGAGCACTGCCAGGAAGTTGTCCGGGTCGCCGTTGTCGCCGGTCCAGCCCAACTGAAAGAGGTCCATGTCGTCAGGCTGCTCGCGCTGGCGCTTCAGATAGGTGCCCCATTCGAACGTGACCACTTTGGCCTTGATACCCACCTGGGCCAGGTCGGCCGCCATGGCCTCGCCGATCTTGACCCCGTCCGGGTTGTAGGGACGCGGCACCGGCATGGACCAGAGGGTGATTTCGCCCAAGCCCTGGCCTTCGGGGTAGCCGGCTTTCTCGAGGTAGTCCTTGGCCATGGCCGGGTCGTATTTCACCATGGGGACGTTCTTGTTGTAGCCCCATAGTGTGGGCGGGATCGGGTTGCGGGCCACCTGGCCCATGCCCTGATAGAGGTTGTCCACGATGGCCTTGCGGTTGATGGCGTGGCGGATGGCCTTGCGCAGATTGACATTGCTCTTCCAGGGCTCCTTGGTGTGGTTGAAGGACAGGTAGCCGATGTTCATGCCCGGCTGGGTGGGCAGAATGAGGTTCTTGTCCTCCTTGGCCAGTGCGATGTCCTGGGGGTTGGGGAACTGGCAGATGTGGATGTTGCCGGTCTTGAGCTCCAGAAAGCGGACCGAGTTTTCGGGAATCGAGCGGAAAATCACCTTGTCCAGGTAGGGACCGGCAGACTTGTCCCAGTAGCCGTCGAATTTATCGAGGATGATGCGGTCGTCCTTGACCCACTGGGCGAACTTGAAGGGACCGGTGCCCACCGGGTTGCGCAGGAATTCCTTGGGATTTTTCAGAAACGCGGTGGGGCTGATGATGTCGGCGAAATCCATGCCCAGATTCGCCAGGAAGGGGGCGTTGACCTGTTTCAGCTTGAAGACCACGGTGTGTTCGTCCACGGCTTCAATGCTGTCCACGATCTCGTCCATTTCCATGGACACCCAGTATTCCGGCGGTCTTTCCTGGGCCGGAATCTCGTAGCCCTCGCCCAGGAATTTGACGTTGCGTGCCTTCATCATACGCCCGATGGAGAAGACCACGGCGTTGGCGTCGAGCTTGGTGCCGTCGTGGAATGTGACCCCCTTGCGCAGATGAAAGGTGTAGGTCTTGCCGTCCGGTGCGATGTCCCAGGATTCGGCCAATCCAGGCTCCAGCGCGGTGGACTCGTCCGCGTAGAAGACCAGGGCCTCGAAGATATTGTCGCAGACCATGAAGGAGTTGCCGTCGGTTTCATAGGCCGGGTCGAGCCCGACGCTGTCACCGCCACGGCCGAATACAAGCACTTTTTCACCCGCTGGCTTGGCGGGTTCCTTTTGTTCGGCTTTCTCGACCGCCGGTTCAGAGGGGGCTTCGGCTTTTTCCTCCTCTTTCTGGCCACAGCTGAAGGCCAGAAAAACAATTAAAAGCAGGAGTAAAGCGTTGACACTGAATCGAAACCAATTTTTCGATGTTTTCATAATCCCTCCTTAGCGTGGCTGAGGTTGTGGGTAATCCATGGCGATAACGGTGGCGACATTCGACCGTCTAAAGACAAGGCACAAATCGAAATCGCATTGACACCGTTGATCATCTGCTATGTCGGGCAGGCCTCAAGTGCCATTTTTAAATGCTTGAGTTTAGAGTGATATGAACACGAGGATGTGGTACAAACGTTTATCCAATATCTAACCTGAATAGCCTTGTCAAAAGATATCATGCTCAAGCGCAATGATCATCAACCCGCGGTATACAGACCATGGCGGATTCTGGCCGTACCCATTTTCACCATTCTGAGTTTCTGGGGATGCGCCTCAACGCAGCATTTCGATGCCCGCGTGTTGGATGCGTACGTGTCCCAAGAACGGATCGTTCGTCAGGGCTTGACGCGGGTACCCGTTCACGAGGAAGAATGGGAGGCGATCTTTTTTGGATACGATCGCAATCGTGATTACAGCGCCCAGACGGCACGCGAGAAGGGGCGCGGCATCGACCTGCTTGAATACAAGCGCTTACGACCCGATGGGCATTGGGAGCATCCCCCCTTTCTGATCCTCGTGGACGTCGACTTCGATGGGTATGTGGATTGGGTTTGTCTGGATTATGAACGGGATCGATCGTTGGATGTCGTTTATGCACCCGAATCCGGTGCGCTCCATGTGGACCGCATCAATTTCCAATTGTTCAAGCCCTTTGCGTTTGCGCCCCCCGGCCAATGAGCCGGATCATCCGGCTACACAGGCCGATCAGATTTTAAAAAACGGTCCAGATGCCGGTACAGCCTGGTTACGCTGTCCAGTTCGACGTGTTCGTCGTCGGTGTGCTGGCTCATGTTGCCGTCGGCGCCCCAGACGATGCCGGGAATCCCGTTGGCCGCCAGAAAGCGGGCATCGCTGGCCCCGTGCTCCATGCCCCATTCGGCTTCGGGCACGATTTCTCTGAGCCGTTCCATATACGGGGATTGGCCGGCCAGGAAAACGGGGTCGAGGGTCAGGATTTCCACCTCGCCGCGAAGCGCGCGGCGCAGCTCGGCCACCAGGATCTCGGGATCGTCCTGTTCGGTGAAGCGGATATCGAAAATCGCCTCGGCCCGATCCGGCACCTGGTTGACGGACTTCCCGGCCTTGACGATGCTCCAGTTCAGGGTCCGGTGCCAGTGGCCGGGCGCATCGGCCTGGAAGTGCGTGCGAAGAATCTCGTAGTCGCGAAAAAGGGCCTCGATGGCGTTTTCCCCCAGCCAGGGGCGGGCCCCGTGGGCGGCACGGCCGCGGCTGGTCAGTTTGAGGCGCAGGATACCTTTTTCCTTGATGATGATCTTGTCCAGGCATCCCCCGTCGAGGGCGATGGCGAAATCGGCCTCGATGCGGGCAAGGGCCGGGCAGGCGCCGTTCTTCCCGCCGATTTCTTCGTCCGCCGTAATCATCAGACCGAAGTTCAAATCCCGCTGCGAGCGGCCCGCGGCCCGCAGGCGCTCAAGGTGATCGTGCATCAGCAGCAGGGACAGGGCCACGGCATATTTGTCGTCGATGGTTCCCCGGCCGTAGAGACGGCCGCCCTGCCGGCGGGGCTTGAAAAGGGCCGGCGGGGCTTCCACCACGTCGATATGGGACATGATCAGAATCGGCGTGCGGTCAGGGGCGGGGAGGGCGGTGATGGTGGGCACACCGTTTTGAATCTGCTTGCTGTAGGCAATCCCGTGTGCTTCGAGCCAGGCGACGATAAAATCCGCACAGCGGTCGATATCCTGCGGCCGGCTGTGGGTCGAGGGGATGGCCACCAGACGGGCGATCAATTCGGTCAGAGCCTTCATGAGGCGCTTTGTATGCAATTTGAACGCTAAAAACCAGCTTTTTTAACCGTGGGGCCCTGAGGCGATGGCAGACGATTGCAATCATGGGAACGGTTTTAGGGGCGAGTGACGCCTCCGGACCAAACAATGGGCCGGTCTTCAAACCGCGGACGGCGACAAAAGGGGGTTGACTTGCCGTCGACTTTATGGAATTCAGCCGTTTGATTCCTCGCTGCGTTACGGGCCGGCCTGCCGACGAGAATCCGGAAGGTCGGCGTATTGTCATTTTGGAGGGCCTTGCCTTTTGTCAGCCGAAACCCAACCGGACACCAATGTCGACTACCAGGCCTTTTCGCCCTTCAAACCCTTCGAAGAGCCGACACCGGCCGAAAAATCACGTCTGCCCCACTTTTTCACTTTTTGCGTCTGCATGATCACCTGGCTGGTGCTTTCGGGCAAGTTTGACTTCTTTCACATCGCCCTGGGGGTCGTCTCCAGCGCCATCGTCTCTATCACTTCCGGTGACATGCTGCTCAAAGCCCATCGCATCGGGGGACTGCCGGGCAGCTGGATACGGTTCATCGCCTATATCCCCTGGCTGCTGTTTGAAATTTTCCGGGCCAATCTGCATGTGATGCGCCTGGTCTTCCATCCGCGCATGATGGATCTGATTGATCCGCGCATGGTCCGATTTCAAAGCCAGTTGGACGATGAAATGGCCCGCTTTATTCTGGCCAATTCGATTACCCTGACCCCCGGTACGATTACGGTCTTTGTTTCGATTTATGGCATATTTACCGTCCATGCGATCGACAAGGCCTCCGGTGAGGGACTGCCGGGTGAAATGGAGACCCGGGTGGCCGCCATTCGCGGTAAATAGCTTATGCAAGCCATTTTCCTATATTCCGGTATTTTTCTGGCCTGTATCATGGCCCTGTCACTCTACCGGGCCGTGTTTGGCCCCACGGTGCTCGACCGGCTTATCGGCGTCAATGCCATTGGAAGTAAAACAACGACATTGCTGATCCTGATTGGTCTGATCTACGAGCGCGTCGACATGTTCGTGGACATTGCCCTGGCCTATGCCACGTTGAACTTCATCGCGGTGCTGGCCGCTTCGCGCTATTTCCAGAAGAAAAAAGGGCTATTTGATGAGGTGGAGGGCCGCTAGCGGCCCCGCCGGAGAACGCTCACGGTCTTGGCAGCGCAACATTGAGGCCCCCAAGAGGTAGGCATAATGAGTTGGCTTGATATCACCGCAACGGTCATGATCGCCTTCGGTCTGTTTTTCTTTCTGGGCGGCGCCATCGGCATCCTGCGCTTTCCGGACTTTTATTCGCGCCTGCACCCGGCCGGCAAGCTGGACACCATGGGCCAGTTCGCCGCCATGATCGGCATGGCGCTCTATCTGCTCAACGACCTCAGCCTGGCTTCGGTCCTGACGGCGCTCAAGATCCTATTGATCGTGGTTTTTGTCTTCATCACCAGCCCCACGGCCACCCACGCCATCGTGGATGCCGGCGTGCGGGCCGGTCTGGCGCCCTGGACCAAGGAAACCCGGGAGGAGCCCAAGTGATCTGGCCGGTCGATCTCATCATCATGCTTCTGGTGATGGTCTGCGGCATCGGTGCCATTATGGTGCGCGATCTGCTGGGCGCCGCCATCCTGTTCGGGGCCTATAGCTTTCTGATGTGTCTGCTGTACGCCATCATGGGGGCGGTGGACGTGGCCTTCACCGAGGCCTCGGTGGG
>JASJBQ010000026.1 GCA_030066455.1 Desulfobacterales bacterium | reverse complement strand
TCATCAGCCCCTTGGCCGTCATGCAGGTCAATATCCAGGTCAATTCGGGGATTTCAGGAATATCGGTCTGGCGATAAAAGATCGAGCGGTCGGTGTCCAGCCCCAGAGCCAGCCAGGTGGCCGCCACTTCCAGGGTCGACTGCCGCAATACCTTGGGGTCGTGGCATTTCACCAGGGCGTGATAGTCGGCCAGGAAGTAAAAGCTCCTGGCTGCGGCCTGCTGACTGGACTCGATGGCCGGCCGGATGGCCCCGACGTAGTTGCCGATATGGGGCGTACCCGTCGTGGTGATGCCGGTCAGGATCGTTTCCATGGTTTTCAAAGCTTGATGTCTCCCATTTGTGGTCAGACGGCACCGATGAGTTCACGGGCGAGCGCCGCTTCTTCTTCGCGGGTTTCGACCCGGCCGTTCAGGCGGGCATCCAGCAGTTCCTCCAGGATCTGGCGATAGCGCGGCCCGGGCGGCAGCCCCAAGGCTTTCAGGTCGCGGCCTTTGAGAAAAGGCCGAATGAAACGCAAATGCACGCAATAATGTGAAATCGCCTTGCGCACCCTTTCCGACTTGGCGGCGGCCATCATGAACAGGATCATTTCGATGCGGAATTCAGCCAGTCTCCGGTAGAGGTGGCTGTTATCCGGGGGGAGTTTGCGTTCCAGCGAATTCAGGCGCCTTTCAGCCGTAAAACGCCCCTTGGTGAAAAGAGCCTGCACACGCGGGGGGAGTTCGAAACGCCGGCAGATTTCCCTGGTGGTCTCCCGATCACAGGAACGGATCATTCCCATGAAATAAACGGACCACTTCATATAGGATTCCTCCAGAAATAGCAAATCATACCAGGCGACGACCCGTTTGATCGAGGAAAAGAGATCGGTCATGACAGGGGTCAGTTCGATCGAAGGGTGGATCACCTTCAGCAGGTCGTAGTCCTGCAGGCGTGCCACGGCCAGGCCGGGGTTTTCTTCCGAAAGAATCTGCCTGAGTTCGGCAAACACCCGTTTGCCACTCAGGCGTTTGAAAAAGTCCATACGGACGGCATTCGCAATGAGATTGGCCGTCAGTTTGCCGATCGAAAACCCGAAACGCTGCTCGAAGCGGATGGCCCGAAAGGCACGCGTCGGGTCTTCGACAAAGCTCAGGTTGTGCAGCACGCGAATGGTTTTTTCCTTGAGATCCTTCTGGGCCGAAAAAAAATCGATCAGCGTTCCGAATTTGGCCGGATTCAAATGGATGCAAAGGGTGTTGATGCTGAAATCCCGCCGGTAGAGATCGAGTTTGAGGGAGCTCATCTCGATCGTCGGCAGGGCGGCCGGAAACTTGTAATACTCCATGCGCGCCGAGGCCACATCGACTTTAAACCCGTCAGGGAAAATGACCACCGCTGTGCCGAATTTGGCATGGGTATGAACCCGCGCGCCCACTTTAAGGGCGTAACGGCGGGCGAAGGCGATGCCGTCGCCCTCGATGACGATGTCCACGTCTTCATTGGGACGGTAGAGAAACAGGTCGCGCACGAACCCTCCGATAACATAAGCATTCAGGCCGATCTCCTCGGCCGTGGCGCCGATATCCTGAAGGATGCGCAGAATGTGGTCGGCCAGGCGCTCGCGCATGAATTTGCCCACGATGCGTGTGCGCGCGTGAACGGTCAAATTGGCTTCATCCGCATCGGGTTTGGCGCTGCGGTTGTAGCGCCGGACGAGCAGATTCAATAGATCCGTTCGGGTGATCACGCCGCGAACGCCGTCAGCGTCGACCACAGGCAGAATACGCTGCTTGTGGCCAATGATCTTTTCCTGGATTTCCTCAAGCTCGGCATCCGGGGCCACCGTGGCGATATCGCTGGTCATGAATTCGCGCACCGTCGCGGCGGCAAGTTTGTGGTGCAGGGCCTTTTCGATGACCTGGCGCGTGATGTAACCGGCCAAATGCGGCTCCGCGCCGGTCGTGACCATCACCAGCAGGGCATTGATGCTGTAGCGGTTGAGCATGTCATGCGCCTCTTCGCATCGGATCGCGTGATCGATGCTGATGGCGGGGGCGGACATGAAATCGGCCGCACGGCGGCGGGGCCGTACCGAAGCGTAGAGCACGTCGATAAGCTCGTGCTCCGTCTGGGCCAGGGTTTTATGCTTGACGGAGGCTGCTGCCGCGTAGGCGTGCCCGCCGCCGCCGAAAGGCTGCAGGACCTGAGCGGCATTGACCTCTGGAATCCGGCTGCGCGCGACAATGTGGATTTTGTTGTCCATGCGCGCGATGGCAAAGATCGCGTCGATATTCTCCATGCGGACCATTTTGTGCACCAGAAAGGCGAAGTCCGGCATGTAGCGGTGGCTGGCCACACTGGTGACGACGACCTCGACACCGTGAATGTGGTGGCGGATGGCGGCCTGAAACATATCATTGAGCATCCCGACCTGGTCGGGTGTGATTTCCCGGGTGGTGAGGCTGGCGATTACATTCAGGTTGGCGCCCCGGGAAACGAGAAAGCCCGCCACTTCGAGATCTCGGTTGGTGGTGGAAGGGAAAGTGAAGGAGCCCGTGTCCTCGTAGATCCCCAGGCACATGATGGTCGCTTCGTCCGGGGTGATGTGAATCTTACGGCGTCGGATCAACTCCACGAGCAGGGTCGTGTTGGCCCCGGTCAGTTCGTTGAGTTCGAAATCTCCCTGGATATCCTGTTCGGTGGGGGGGTGGTGGTCGTAGACGTGGACCACAAGGTTTTCGTTGCCCAGGATGTCGGCCAGTTTCCCAATCCGGCTGCGCTGGCGGGTGTCCACGAGGATGAGCTGTCTGACAGCATTGAAATCGAGATTTTTCAAATCGGTCATATTGAAAAGATAGACCATCGATTTGATAAAGAAATTTCTCAGGTTACGCTCCTGAGAACCCGGGAAAACGACCACTGCGTGAGGATAGAGTTTTTGAGCGGCCAGCATCGAGGCCATGGCGTCAAAATCCGCGTTGATATGCGTGGTGATGACGCTTTGGCCGTCGGGCGGCGTGTTGATGGAGGACGATACCACGGTAAACTTTCAGCTTGCTTCGGCCGTATCGAATTCTGTCGGCGGTTGGTGAGAGCGCTGACCTCCACCCGCTGGATACCGCTGCCCATCTTGCGTATGATCCGCATGGCGAAGCGCTGGAGATGGTCCGGTGGCAGGATTTGGTGGCGACGCTAACGGAATGTGGCACAGAAATCGCATCTAATCAAGCGCCGCAACTGAACGACGAAAGCCGGCCGGGACCCAATAGCGAGCATGCTTGAGACCGTTTGAAAAGCGGATACGCATGCCGGCGGCGCCTTTGGATACCGTGCCGGGGCCTGCGCCCAAGGGCCTTAAGCCGAAGAAGCAGGTGACAGGGAAGTTAAAGAAATAAGTAGTTTGAATTGACATTTACCATAAAAATTTATTATTTTAATACCTTAAGCCGATAAGCATTTAGGCTTGAAAACCGTGCCCGGAACGGCAGGCTTGGACGGGTTCGGGGTCGTTTTCGGGCATCGACAACGATTAAAGCGCGATTGCCGCCGAATTCAAGCGACGACAACTGCCGATTCGCATAAGCTGGTGTTCAAACGGGATGAGGAGGATTGAATATGCCTGTCTACCTTTGGGTGGGAAAAAACAGGAAAGGCGAAATACAAAAAGGGGAAATGGACGCCGCCAGTGAGGATGCCGTTCGCAGCAACCTCACCCGGATAAAAATCACCCCCACGCGCATAAAGAAGAAGCCCAAGGATCTTTTTGAAAACGTCAGCTTTTTGCAGCCGTCCGTAAAACAGAAGGACGTGATCCTTTTCTGCCGTCAGTTTTCGACGATGATCGACGCCGGCCTGCCCATTATACAGTGCTTGGATATTCTGCATAGCCAGCAGGAAAACCCGACCTTCAAAAAAATGCTCAAAAAGGTCAAAGACAGCGTCGAGAGCGGCAGCACATTGGCCGAAGCGCTCAAGGCCTTCCCCAAACAATTCGACGACCTCTTCATCAATATGATCCATGCCGGTGAAACCGGTGGTATTCTCGACACGATCCTGCGGCGTCTTTCCGCCTACATGGAAAAAGCGGCCAAGCTCAAGGCCAAGGTCAAAGGCGCCATGACCTACCCGATCGTGACGATCTTCATCGCCATTGTCGTTCTGGCCGTCATTCTCATATTCGTCATTCCGGTTTTCGAGGAAATGTTTGCCGACATGGGCGGTGAACTGCCCGTACCCACCAAGGTGGTCATCGCCATGAGTGAATTTGCCCAGACCAAATTCCTCTTGATCTTTGGCGCCGTCATCCTTTTTGTCATCGCTTTTCGACGGACTTACCAAACCGAAAAGGGGCGAACCTATATCGATCGTACGATTCTGAAACTTCCCGTATTCGGCGATCTCCTGCGCAAAGTGGCCGTGGCCAAGTTCACGCGCACCATGGGAACCATGCTGGGCAGCGGCGTGGCGATTCTGGAAGCATTGGACATTGTCGGCAAAACCGCCGGGAACAAGACCATCGAAGATGCCATCGTGCATGTGCGTGCCGGTATCGCCGAAGGCCGGACCATGGCCGATCCTTTGACCGAGAGCGGTGTTTTTCCCTCGATGGTATGCCAGATGATTTCGGTTGGTGAAGCCACCGGTGCCTTGG
Organism: Desulfobacterales bacterium; assembly: GCA_030066455.1. The sequence continues at coordinate 15,174 of JASJBQ010000026.1, read as the reverse complement.
ATGCCATGCTCGGCAAGATTGCTGATTTTTACGATGAAGAAGTCGATCAGGCCGTGGAGAACCTGACTTCCCTGATCGAGCCCTTCATGCTGGTTTTTCTCGGGGTCACCATCGGCGGGCTCGTGGTCGCCATGTACCTGCCCATTTTCAAGATGGCCGGGGGGATCACTTAGCCCTGCTCGATGCCGGGGGCGCTCAACGGCGGTGCGGGCTGGACGCATGGCGATGCTAATAATGGCGGATTGATTCAACGGGCTGGATCTTTACCCTTCGCCACAACGATAGGCATGTTCATTTGACGTCAATGGCTGGGTTCTTCACATCCTACCGCGGCCAACGTATCCAAAATGCCGACACCACCGGTCGTGCGATGATGCCCCAAGCCATCAAAACCGCCGACAGCGAACTCCGGCAGAAAATACGTTGGCTCAATCGATACCGTTTTCTGTTCACGCTGGTCCTTCTGGGTTCGACGCTGTTCTTTCATCTCAGCCGATACAGCCATGCGATCAATACCTCGCTGATTATCCTATACACAGCGATCGCCGTTCTTTTCACGCTCAGCTTCCTGTACGCCGCCTTCCAGCGTTTTATTGTGCGCGAAGATTTGGTCGCCTATACCCAAATTGCAATCGACAGCGTTGTTGTCACCTCGATTCTTCTCGTCACAGGGTTTTTTGAAAGTATTTTTGTATTTCTTTACCTGGTGGTCATCATCTACACGAGCATCCTTCTGTATCGGCGCGGCAGCTTTATCATTGCCACACTGTGCAGTTTTGAGTACGTCCTGCTTGTGGTTTTTTGCTATTCGAAATGGTTTCCTTCCCTTGCTTCCGCCAACCTCCAGAGCATCGCCAACTTTCAGTGGCACATTGTGGTTTACCGCACGGTGATCACGGTTTTCGCCTGTTTTGCGGTGGCCTTTCTGAGCAGTCATCTGGCCGAACAGGCACGGCGCAGTCGCAGGGAACTCAAAGCCATGGGTGACCGTGTGCGGCGGGTCGAAAAAATGGCTGCCGTGGGTGAGATGGGGGCGGGACTGGCTCATGAAATCAAGAATCCACTGGCTTCCATTACGGGATCGATTCAGCTGCTCCGGGAGGAAATGCCATTCGAATCCGGGCGGGACAAATTGATGCAGATCATCCTGCGGGAAGCCGACCGCCTGAGCGCCCTGGTGGGGAATTTTCTCCTTTTCGCCCGCCCGCCCTCGGGAACAAGTGTTCCGATTGAATTGGATAGCGCCATTCCGGAAACCATTCGTCTGGTCGAGCAGGACCGGCGCTTCCGCAATACGGTCAGCATCGAGCAAAGCGGCCCAAGCGGGCTGTGGATTGTCATGGACCCGGATCACTTTCGCCAGATCCTGTGGAACCTGCTGCTGAATGCGGTCGAAGCCATCGATGGTGAGGGGGGGGTCGGTGTGTCTGTGGATACGACCAAGAACGGTCATGTCGCCATCCGGATTTCGGACGACGGTTGCGGGATCTCGGAAGCGCAAATGCAATCCATATTCGATCCCTTTTATACCAGCAAACCCCACGGAACCGGGCTGGGCCTGTCGATCGTCCACAGCATCCTTGAAACTTACGAGGGCTGGCTCGAGGTGGAAAGCCGTGCCGGTCAAGGCACCCATTTTACGATGAAAATCAAACGCATCCCGCCGCCGACCGTTACTTGACAGAAACGGTGGAATCGTTTAGATTGCCACGTTGATCCCATTCTTTGGTTTTGTTCTAACAGGCTGAAAGAATGGGGTTTTTTTATAAGGTCTGAGGGTGCCCGCGCGGACTTGGAGCCACCATTGGACCTTCTTTAACCACAGCCACAGGACAGGCGAGCCGATAGACGCATGAATGATTCACAATCAAGCCAGTTGATCCACAATCGCCGAGCCAAAATCGAGGATCTCAAGCAAGCCGGAGTGCCCCTCTACCCCAACGGTTTTCAGGTCACCCACACGATCGACGCGATTCAGGCCGTTTTGCCGGAGGAGGAAAACGCCGCCGAGGCACCGGCCACGACCCTATCAACGGCCGGCCGGATCATGGCGCTCAATCGTTTTGGCAAGGCCACCTTCCTGCGATTCCGCGACCGCACGGGCCAGTTGCAGGCCTACGTTCGCCGCGACAAGGTTGGTGCTGACGGGTATGCCCTTTTCAAGAAGTTCGACATCGGGGATTTCATCGGCCTCAAGGGGACCATGTTCCGGACGCGCACCGGTGAATGGACGCTCCTGGCCGAAGAGATCCAGTTGCTGGCCAAAGCGCACCGACCGCTCCCGGAAAAATTTCACGGCCTCAAGGATCCCGAAAAGCGGTATCGCCAACGCTATGTCGACCTGATCATGAATCCGGAGGTCCGCCAGCTTTTTAGCCGGCGCAGCCAGATTGTCCAGAGCATCCGCCGTTTCATGCTCGCGCGCGACTACCTGGAAGTCGAGACCCCGATGATGCAGCCACTGGCCGGTGGGGCCGAAGCCGAACCTTTCGTGACCCACCACAACGCCCTGGATATGGACCTCTACCTGCGAATTGCGCCTGAGCTCTACCTCAAGCGGCTCGTGGTCGGAGGGTTTGAAAGGGTTTTCGAAATCAACCGCAATTTCCGCAATGAGGGGATATCGACCCAGCACAACCCCGAATTCACGATGCTCGAGTTTTATCAGGCCTATGCCGACTATAACGATCTCATGGCCCTGACCGAGGAGATGTTGGCCCAGGTGGCACGGGAGGTCTGCGGCCAAACCGCCATTGTTTACCAGGGGCACGCTATCGAGCTGGCCGGCCCTTGGCAACGCCTGCCCCTGGTCAAGGCTTTGGAAGCGCTTGGCGGCGTGCCCCCGGAGCTGCTTTCCGACCGCGAAGGCCTATTGGCGTTTGCGCAACGCAAGGGGGTTAAAATCACCAAGGATGGCCGTCGAGGCAAAATCATCACCAAACTCTTTGATGTTCTTGTGGAACCGCAGCTGGTCCAGCCCACGTTCATCACGCACTATCCGGTGGAGGTTTCCCCCCTGTCCCGTCGCAGCGACAGCGATCCCGACTTCACCGAGCGATTCGAGCTTTTTATTGCCGGCCGTGAGATCGCCAACGGCTTTTCCGAACTCAACGACCCGGATGATCAGCGCGGGCGATTCATGCAGCAAGTTGCCGACCGTGAGGCTGGAGACGCGGAAGCCCACCGCATGGACGAGGATTACATCGAAGCCCTCGAATACGGTATGCCGCCCACGGCAGGCGAGGGGGTCGGCATCGATCGCCTGGTCATGCTGTTAACCGATGCCGCCTCGATCCGCGAGGTCATCTTTTTTCCCCACATGAAGCCGGCGGGTCATTAGCCGCGCTTCATCCCAAGTGACTTGGCGACGCAATGCGATTTGAATTATTTATTGGTGGGCGTTATCTCCGGGCGCGACGCAAGCAGGCCTTCATCTCGCTCATCACGATTCTATCCACCGCCGGCGTCGCCGTAGGCGTCATGGCGCTGATCGTGGTCATTGCCGTCATGGCCGGTGCCCAGTCGGAATTTCGCTCGCGTATTCTGGGGGTGCAGTCACATGCCGTGCTGATGCGCTACGGCGGCGAGTTCGCCGAATATCCGCAAGTCATCCGACAACTCGAACAGGATGATGATGTCGTCGCGACCCGCCCTTTTATCCTCACGCAGGTTATGTTACGCTCCTCCACTGGGCTTTCCGGTGCCGTGCTCAAAGGGGTCGCGCCCCCGACCGAAATCGAACGCAGCATCCAGGGCATCGGCGAAGCGCTGGAAATTCTATATGCCGACACCCCGGTCCAAGCCGACGCGCGAGGCGCCGCGCCCGTGGTATTGGGGAGGGAACTGGGGCGCAAGCTGGGCGTGGTTCAAGGCGATACGCTTTACGTGATTTCGTTCCGGGGGGTCGTATCGCCAATGGGGCATGTGCCGTCCATGAAGAAGTTTCATGTGACCGGATTCTTTGAATCCGGCATGTATCAATTTGACGAAGCCTACGCATTTGTCCGCTTGAAGGATGCCCAGCGAATTTTGAAGCTGGACGACACGGTCAGCGGCATCGAAATCCGGGTGGATGATATTTATCAGGCCGATCAAATCGCCAAACGGCTAAGTGCGCGCCTTGGTTTTCCTTACCGCATTCAGGACTGGATGCAGATGAACGCCAACCTCTTCTATGCCCTGCGGCTCGAAAAAGTCGCCATGTTCGTCATCCTGACGCTCATTGTACTCGTGGCCGCCTTCAACATCGCCAGTACCCTGATCATGATGGTCATGGAAAAGACCAAAGACATCGCCATCTTGAAAGCGATGGGCGCTACCAATCGTCACATCATGCGGATTTTTGTGATCAAAGGCATGATGATCGGTTTTTCCGGCACCCTGCTGGGCGTCGGGTTGGGCACGCTTTTATGCGCCGCCTTGAAGCGCTACCCGATCATTCAATTGCCAGGGGATGTCTATTATTTCACCTCCCTGCCGGTACAATTGCAGGCCAGCGACGTATTCACCATTGCGCTGGCGGCCATTGGCATTTGTTTCCTGGCCACGTTGTATCCGGCCCGGCAGGCGGCCCGGTTGAATCCGGTGGACGCCATTCGCTATGGTTAGCCCTGAAAGGGCGGCGGCGATGGTTCGCGATCACCGTCCGCGAGGTCCTGGATTGGAAATGAACACCGAAACCCTTGTACAGGTCAGGGGCCTGCAAAAATGTTTTGCGAGCAGCGGTATGGCCCGGATCGAAATCCTGCAGGGGATCGAACTTGATTTGAGACCAGCAGAGTCGCTGGCTATCGTGGGTGCTTCGGGCATTGGCAAGTCGACCCTGCTGCATATTCTGGGGACCCTTGATCGTCCTGACAGCGGCTCGATACGCTTCAGGGGGGTGGATGTATTCGCCATGAATGCTGATCGACTGGCTGGATTTCGCAACCGATCGATCGGCTTTGTGTTTCAATTTCACCACCTGCTTCCCGAGTTTACGACGCTTGAGAATGTCATGATGCCCGCATTGATCGGCGGTCTGATGTCAACCGAGGCGCGACGGCGGGCCCGTGACCTGCTGACGCGGGTCGACCTGGCCCAGCGACTCTCGCACCGGGTCACCCAACTCTCGGGCGGGGAGCAGCAGCGCGTCGCTCTGGCGCGGGCCCTGGTTACAAAACCCCAGCTTCTCCTGGCGGATGAACCCACCGGCAACCTGGATAAACACAATGGTGCTAAAATCCATCGACTGCTTATGGCGCTCAACCGCGAGTTGGGCATGACGCTGGTCGTCGTGACGCACAATCCCGAATTGGCCGATCTGATGGATCGCCGGGTGACGATCGTCGACGGCCGGTTGGTCGAGCTGGAATAGGAGAGGGTATGCTTCGGGGCGTCCGCTGGCTATGCCTTCTGGCACTTCTGTGCATTGCCGTCTGGCCATGCCGGGCCGACGACAATGTGCGTGTCCTGGTGTTGCCTTTCGAAGTCAATGCCATGGAGGACCTGGCCTACCTCGAGCAAGAGATTCCCAAGATCATCAGTCGCAACCTGCTGACCGAAGGCGCCATCATGCTCGAATCACCGGTTGCCAGCGTGCTTAAGGACGTCGATGCGATTCGGACCATTGGCGTCGAAAATGCGGCCGACTACGTGATTTGGGGCAGCTTCACTTTAATCGGGCAGCAATTCAGCCTGGACGTACGACTCCTTGAGCCTTTTGATACCTCGCCCATCGAATCGCTCGGGGCTCAAGGGGTGGGGTTGGCGACTTTATCGGCCAAGATTGGCGAGCTTTCCCAGGATTTGACGATCCGGCTTTTCGACCTTGCCGAAGTGGCAGCGATTACGATCGAGGGCAACGACCGCATTGAAACCGATGCCATCCGCGGCAACATCAAAACCCAGGTGGGAGAGACCTTTCTGCCCAAAAGAATTGACGAGGACCTCAAAGCGGTTTACCAGATGGGTTTTTTCGTGGATGTGCGTGTGTCGATTCAGGATGGGGACGAAGGCCGTCGGTTGATCTTTGAGGTGAAGGAGAAGCCCACCATCCTGGGCATCGGCATTTCCGGGAATGAAGAATTCGACGATGAGGATCTTCGTGAAAACCTGACGCTCAAAGCCGGATCGGTGTTGAATCTGGCGCGTGTGCGCACGAATGCCGAGATTATCGAAGATCTCTACAAAGAGGACGACTACCACAACGTCAAGGTCGAATACCGCGTCACTGAACTGACCAATAACCAGGTCAATGTCGAATTCACCGTTACGGAAGGGAAAAAACTGGATATCAAGAAAATCCGTTTTGTCGGCAACCACACCTTCGATGACGGTGACCTCAAAGACGTTATGCGGACCAAGGAAAAACAGTGGTTGCTCTCCTGGTTGACGGGGTCAGGGGATCTCGATCTCGAGAAGCTCAACCAGGACGCCATTTCGATCTCAAGTTTTTATCAGAACCACGGATTCATCAACATCAAGGTGTCTGACCCCGAGGTCATATTCACCGATGAAGCAATTGAGATCACCATCAAGATCGCCGAAGGGGACCGTTACAAACTCGGCAAGGTCGATGTCTCCGGTGATTTGATTCGTACCCGGGAAGAATTGATCGCGGTGTTGGAAATTACGGGCGATGAATATTTCAATCGGGGTTTGCTGCAAAAGGACACGATTCGCTTGACGGATACCTACGGCGACGAAGGTTATGCCTATGCCCAGGTGACACCGCGGACAATTCCCGACCCCAAGACGCTGACCGTTGACGTCAACTACAACATTACCAAAAACCAGTTGGTTTTTTTCGAGGAAATCATCATCGGTGGAAACACCAAGACACGCGACAAGGTCATCCGGCGCGAGTTGAAGGTTTATGAGCAGGAAATCTATAGCCGCACCAGTTTGAAAAAAGGTATCCAGCGGCTTCATGCGCTTGACTATTTCGAGGATATCAAGGTCAATACGCTTAAAGGTGAAACCGATGACCAGATGATTCTCAAAATCGACGTCGCCGAAAAGCCGACCGGCCAGCTGACTTTCGGTGGCGGGTTCAGCAACGCGTCGAGCATTTTCGGCGCGTTTTCGATCAACCAGAAAAACCTTTTCGGCCGCGGCCAGAGCCTAAGGGCCAATGTTGAGCTGGGTGGTTCCGCCCAGCGCTACGACATTGGCTTTACCGAGCCGTGGCTGTTCGACATTCCGCTCTCCGCGGGCTTTAACACGTACAGACAGGATACGGAGTACAACGACTACGGCTACGACAAGAGCAGTCTGGGAACACGGGTGTTTGCCAGCTATCCCGTACTTCCCCGAACGCGCCTTTATCTTTCGTACCTCTGGGACGATTCGGAAATCGATGTCACCAATAAGAGTGAAGCGTCGCAGAACATCAAAGACCTGGAAGGCAACAACATCACCAGTTCCGTTTCAGGTACCGTCCGCTACGATTCCACCAACCGGCAGTTTAATGCCACCCGGGGCTCAAAGCACGAATTGGATATTGAATATGCCGGATTGGGGGGCGATTTTGAGTTCACCAAGACCACCGTCAAAACCGCCTGGCACTTTCCCATTTGGCGCAAATTGACCGGCTATTGGCGTGGGCAGGGCGGCTGGATCGATGACCGGGAGGATACGCCCGATTATGTAAAGTTCTTTATTGGCGGTGCGGATACGGTCCGTGGGGTCGAGTCCAAGGATGTGAGCCCTGAAGAAAAAAATGATGCCGGCGACACGGTTTTGGTCGGCAGCGAAGTTTATGTGGTTATCAATCATGAATTGCATTATCCCATCGGGGAAGAATTGGGGATCGTCGCCATTGCATTCGTGGACATGGGGGATCTGTGGCGCAAGAGTAAAGATGTCGAGTTCGAATTCGGCGATATGGTCAAAACGTTTGGTGGGGGGGTGCGCTGGTTATCGCCGCTGGGGCCGCTGCGTTTAGAATACGGCTATGTCTTTGATTCCGGCGACAGCGATGCCGACGGAGGCAAATTTGAATTTACGATGGGCAGTAAATTTTAATGCGCCCCCAGCGTGCCGGCCATAGGCCTCGGCCATTTGCTGACCCCCCCCGGGGGATTCAGTCCGTTTTTTAGATTCTGGCAGGCCGCCTTAACCATCAGGCGCCGCTATGCGGGTAGAAGCTAAATGTCGCCTTGGAGGCCGGCATCACTCCCCGCCGATTGGGAGTCGTTGCACGTTCACCGCCGGTGCGAACGACAGATTGGTTGAATCAGGCGTAAAATATCCGCCGTGATGACGAGCGGACCGCCGGTCAGACGGGTTTGCGGCCCACTGTTTGGCTTGGCGATGGCGTTTTAACAACAAAGGAGGACAAATGCATAAGCGAATTAAAACAGGTATTCTAGTGCTAGCCGTGCTGATCGCCTTCAGCCTCGATGCCGGTGCGGCTGAACTGAAGATCGGTGTGGTCGATTTCCAGAAGGTCGTCAGCGATTCCGAGCCGGGGAAAAAGTTCGAGGCCGATTTGAAAACCGAAGGCGCGCAGATGGAGGCCGAGATCGAAAAAGGCAAATCAGAACTCAAGGCCCTCCAAGAAAAACTCGAGCGCGAGTCCATGGTCATGAGTGAAAAAGCCAAAGAAGAAAAACAGATCGAGTTCAACGTCAAGCTTTCGGGACTCCAAAAGAAGCAGGCCCAATTTCGTAAGGATTTCGTGGGCAAACAGCGGCAGGGTATTGGCAAATTCAGGATTGAAGTGCTTCAGATCGCCAAGGAAATCGGCGAAAAGGAAAAATTTGCCTTGATCGTCTCCAAGGACGCCCTGCTATACATGGCCCCGGCCGTGGACATTACACCGAAAGTCGTCAAGGCGCTCAACCAACGTCACCAGGCCCAGGGGGCGCAGTAGCCGTCGCCGCTGCTGACAGCGGCGCACGGTGGCGACCGTCGATGTTTGACGGGCGATCGGGGATGCCTTCGTTCTGACGCCGGCACCAACCCAAACGGCAGGGCAAATGGAAAAAACCTTGGTCGAACTGACGGCGGCTGTTGAGGGCCGCTTTAGCGGAAATGGTAAGGTGCGCATTACCCGGGCGGCGCCATTTGAGTCTGCCGGACCCGAAGCCATCACGCTCGCCCGCAGCCGCAAATACCAGCAGCGTATCCACGAAACCGGCGCCGGCGCCGTGATCGTTCCGCTCGATTTTGATCGGCCGGGGTTGAACTTGCTCCAAGTCGAAAATCCTTACGCCGCGTTTGCCCGTATTGCGGCCCTTCTGCATCCGCCGCAGCGCCCGCCGCAAGGCGTTCATCCCACGGCCGTATGTGCCGAGGGCTTCGAACCATGCCCGGATCTGTCCGTCGGACCGATGGTGACCATCGGCCGGGAGGTCACGATCGGCGCCCGCGGTTGCATTCACGCCGGGGTCGTCATCGGCGATGATGTCGTTCTCGGGGACGATGTGTGCATCCACCCGAACGTGACGATCCTGACGGGCTGCCGAATCGGCAACCGGGTCACCATTCAGGCCGGCAGTGTCATCGGCAGCGACGGATTCGGTTATGCCCCGGATGGCGATCGCTACCTCAAGATACCGCATGCGGGGTACGTACAGATCGACGACGACGTGGAGATCGGCGCCAACAACACGATCGATAGAGGCACGTTCGGCGTCACCCATATCCAACGCGGCGTCAAGACCGACAATCTCGTCCACATCGCCCACAATGTCGTGGTCGGACCGCATTCCATCCTTGTGGCGCAGGTGGGCATTTCGGGCAGTACCACCTTGGGCCGACATGTGGTCCTGGCCGGCCAGGTGGGCGTCACCGGTCACTTGCATGTCGGCGATTATGTGATGGCGGGCGGGAAAACCGGCATATCCAAATCGGTGCCGGACGGCCAGATCATATCCGGCGCACCGGAAATGCCCCACAAGCTGTGGCTCAAGGTGCAGCGCATCATCCCGCGACTGCCGGAGATCCGCAAAAAGATCCAATCGATAGAGAAACGCCTGACGCGCTTGGAAAGCGACCAAGGAGAAAAGGCACCAGAGCGCTAAGGAGAAAGGCCAATCGATGGGCGCTGAATATTCAATCAAAGATATCCTCAAATACTTGCCCCACCGCTACCCGTTTATCATGATCGACCGGGTTCTCGAACTGGAGCCGGGGAAGCGCATCGTCACGTTAAAAAATGTGACCATCAACGAGCCTTATTTTCAGGGGCATTTCCCGGATGATCCGATCATGCCCGGCGTGCTCATCCTGGAGGCCATGGCCCAGTCGGCCGGCGTGCTCACCTACATGTCCCTGCCCGCGGACCAGCGTGAGGTTTTGATTTATTTCATGGCCATTGAAAAGGCTAAATTCCGACGGATGGTGGTGCCGGGTGACCAGTTGCGGTTTGAAGTCGACATTCTGAAGCTCAGACGCAAAGCGGTCAAAGGCGCCGGCAAAGCGTTCGTGGATGCCCATCTCGTGGCCGAGGCCGAGATGATGGCCTCGATTGGAGAGAAATGATGATCCATCCCACCGCGATCGTCAGCTCCCAGGCCGACATCGGGCCGGATGTCGACATTGGTCCGTATGCCATCATCGGCGACAATGTCACCATCGGTGCCGGAACGACGATCGGGGCCCATACGACGATCGACCCCTTTGTCGATATCGGTCCGGAATGCCATATTTTCCAGTTTGCTTCGGTCGGCGCTTTGCCCCAGGCCATCAAATTCGGCGGCGAGAAGACCTACGTCAAGATCGGTCGGCGAACCGTCATCCGCGAGTTCGCCACCGTCAACCGCGGTACCGGCTTCGGCGGCGGGGTGACCGAAGTCGGTGAAGAAAACCTGCTGATGGCCTATGTACACATCGCGCACGACTGCAAGACCGGCCGAGGGGTGATCCTGGCCAACAACGCGACCCTGGCGGGACATGTCTGCATCGATGACTACGTGACCGTCGGCGGGCTGACCGCCATTCATCAGTTCGTGCGCGTCGGCCGCCATGCCTACATCGGGGGGAAGTCGGCCGTGGTCAAGGATATCCCCCCCTACGTGATCGCCGCCGGGGACCGGGCCCGCCTGCACGGTCTGAACCGTGTCGGCCTGCGTCGTCACGGGCATTCGGAGAAGGCCATTGCCATGCTGAAGCGGACCTACCGACTGATCTTCCGCATCGGCATTACCCTCAACGAGGCCATTGAGCGGGTCAAGGCGGAAGTCGATCAGACCCCGGAGGTCAAACGCTTCATGACGTTCATCAAATCTTCCCGTCGTGGGATCACGCGCTAGGCAACACGCCGGGACGATGGACCGCTTCATCGGGCTCGGCCGCTTATAGAGGAGACTTGTTCGTGGACGCTTCGGCCCAAGCCCATCGACGTACTTCCTTCCCCCCGGGATCTTTGCCACCCGTTCGTGTGGCGGTGGTGGGTGCGGGCTATCTGGGGCGCTTTCATGCCGAGAAATATGCCGCCCTTGACGGGGTCGAACTGGTGGGCGTCGTGGATGTCGATACCGCTAAAGCCGCCGAGGTGGCCAGCCTTTGCCGGAGCCGGGCCTTCGGTCGACATCTGGATCTGATGGGGCGGGTCGATGCCGTCAGCATCGTGGTGCCCACGCCGCTGCATTTCGCGATCGCCGGTGATTGTTTGCGCAACGGTATCGACGTGCTGATTGAAAAGCCCATGACCACCACCTTGGTGGAGGCGCGCGAGTTGATCGACATCGCCGAAGGCGAAGGCTTGATTCTGCAGGTGGGGCATCTCGAACGTTTCAACCCGGCCGTGGTGGCCGTACGTGAACGGATTCACAAACCCATGTTCATCGAGTCGCATCGTCTGAGCCTTTTCCAGGGACGAAGCACCGATGTGAGCGTCGTGCTGGATTTGATGATCCACGACATCGACATCATCCTGAATTTCGTGGGCGCCCCGGTCAAAGCCATCCATGCTTCCGGTGCAGCCGTTGTTTCGGAGCACTGCGACATTGCCAACGCCCGCATCGAATTCGCCACCGGGTGCGTGGCCAACATTACCGCCAGCCGCATCTCCACCAAGAATCAGCGCAAGGTCAGGCTTTTCCAGAAAAATGCCTATATTGCCGTCGATTTCGCCGCGCGCGAAATCACCCATATTCAGCAGACCGGCCATACCGGCAGCGCTCCGATTCCGGGCATGAGCGTCGACCAGACCCGTTTTCCCGAAGGCGATGCGCTGGAGGATGAACTGCGTGCATTCGTTGATGCCGTGGCCACGCGCCACGAACCCGAGGTGACCGGCGCGATGGGGTATCAGGCCCTTGAGATCGCCCTCAATGTCATGGAGCAGATTGATGATGCCACGCGTCGCTTCGGTGCGCTCTGAACTCCCCCGGCGGCCTTCCATCATGATCGTAGCGGGCGAAGCTTCGGGTGATCTGCACGGTGCCAAGCTGGCCGCCGCCCTCACGGCCATCGATTCCCGGCTGACGCTCTTCGGCATCGGTGGCGACCACATGCGTGCGGCCGGTGTCCGGGTCGCTGTGGACGCCCGTCAGCTGGCCGTGGTCGGTCTGACCGAGGTTGCTTCCAAACTCAGCGGTATTTGGCGCGGCTGGCGCGCAGCCTGCCGCATGCTGACCGAATGTCGCCCGGATCTGCTGATTCTGATCGACTTCCCGGATTTCAATCTGCGGTTGGCGCGCTATGCCAAGCGGCTGCAGACCCGCGTGCTTTACTACATCAGCCCGCAGATCTGGGCCTGGCGTCGCCAACGCGTCCGTCAGATTCGCCGCCGGGTGGATCATATGGCGGTCATTCTGCCGTTTGAGGCGGATTTCTACCGACGCTACGGCGTCCGGGTTTCTTTTGTGGGCCATCCGCTCATGGACCATGTTGCGCCTTCAGACGAGGGCCCAACGCGGGCCGCCCCCGATGCGCCACCCACGGTCGGGCTGCTGCCGGGCTCACGCGACAGCGAGGTCGGCCGTCTCCTGCCGGCCATGCTCGGAGCGGCGGTCCGTCTGCAGGCGCAGCTAGGGGTGCACATCCTGCTTTCCTGCGCCGACAGCGTCGATCCGCATCTTGTGGCGCGTCTCGTTGCACCTTACCGGTCGCGTCTGCACATGGACATTGTCGGATCGGGCCCGCAACCCATATTTCGCGCGGCGGATCTTCTCATCGCCGCCTCCGGAACGGTGACCCTCGAGGCTGCACTCTGGGGGACGCCGATGCTGATTGTCTACCGCGTCTCGCCGCTGAGCTACCTTCTGGGCAAAGCACTGATCCGCGTGCCGCATATCGGTCTGGTCAATCTCATCGCCGGGCGGCGGGTGGTTCCCGAACTCATCCAGCAGGCCGTCACCCCGGAGCTGATTGCCGCCGAAGCGTCATCCCTGCTGGCACAGCCGGTGCGATGCGAGCAAATGCGTGCCGGGTTGGCCCAGGTTAGAAAACGGCTGGGGACCGCCGGCGCCTCCGAGCGCGTCGCGCGTATTGCGCTGCAAATGCTGGGCCCTTCCGCCGGCGCCTTGAAGCGGTTCCCCGACGGAGCGCAGCCGCTATGCCTTTGATACCCCGCTGGGAATTGAAGCCCCGCCATCACGAACTGATGGCCCTGGTCAAGTCCTATCGCCGGGATTTGATCCTGGCCTGCGTGTGCATGGTTTTAGCGGCCGCCTGTGAAGGGGCGACGGCCTATCTGATCAAATATGCCGTGGATGAAATCTTTATCGCCCGCAGCGAGTGGTGGCTGCGTTTCATTCCGCTGGCCGTTCTGGTCGCTTTTTTCACCAAAAGCGCCGGCACCTACGGCCAGGGGTACTTGATGCACCGGGTGGGGCGCGGCATCATCCGTCAGCTTCGCAATCGCCTCTATGATCGCATTCAGGATCTGCCCCTGTCCTTTTTCCAGGCGGAAAAGACCGGAAATCTGATTTCAAGGCTCACCAACGATGTCAACATCGTACGCTCCATGGTGTCGCACGCCGTCACCGCCTCGCTCAAGGAGGTCTGCTCGGTCGTCGTTCTGGTCGTGGTCATTTTTCAGATGGACTGGGAAATGGCGCTGATCGCTTTCGGCGTTCTGCCGTTTGCGTTTCTGCCCCTGATCCATTTCGGCCGCCGCATCCGCAAGCTCAGCACGCGTGGGCAGGAAACGACCGCCGAGATGACGGCCTTTCTGCATGAGACCATCGCCGGCGCCAAAATCGTCAAGGCGTTCGGCATGGAAAACTACGAGAAGGAGCGTTTTTACGCGCGCACCCGGCGATTGTACAAATTCGACATGCGTGAGGCCAAAATCAACGAACTGACATCACCGTTGATGGAATTTATCGGTGGGGTCGGCATGGCGGCGGCCATCTTCTACGGCGGGTACCGGGTGCTCAACGGCGACCTGACCCCCGGGACTTTCACGGGCGTGCTCGCCGCCATCCTGAGCCTCTACCGTCCCATCAAAAGAATCAGCAAGCTGAACAATGCCGTCCAGCGGGGGCTGGCCGCCACGGATCGCATTTTCGATATCCTGGAGCGCACCCCGGAGAGCCGGATGAACGGCTCCCTCCAGGAAATGGATTTCAAACCGACGGTGATCACCTTCGAGGACGTCAGCTTCGCTTACAACGAACACATGACCCGACCGATTCTGGATCGCGTCAATTTAGAGGCCCGCGCCGGGCAGGTGACGGCCATCGTGGGCATGAGCGGCGGGGGGAAGACTTCGTTGGTGAATCTCATCCCGCGCTTCTACGACGTTACGGGCGGGGGCATACGAATCAACGGCCGTGATATCCGGAATTTTTCCCTGCCCGCCCTGCGCCGGCAGATCGCCGTCGTGACTCAGGAACCGATCCTTTTCAACGAGAGCATCCGGGACAACATCGCCTACGGCAAACGCGAGGCGTCAGCCGAGGAAATCATGGCGGCTGCCCGATCCGCCTATGTGGACGCGTTTGCCGACCGCCTGCCGCAGGGATTTAGCACCCCCATCGGCGAATTGGGCTCCCGTCTTTCCGGAGGGGAAAAGCAGCGTATCTGCATTGCCCGCGCCCTTCTGAAAGACGCGCCCATTCTGATTCTGGACGAAGCCACATCGGCGTTGGATTCGGAGTCCGAAACCCTGGTGCAGAAGGCGCTTGAAAACCTGATGCACGGCCGGACGGCATTCGTGATTGCCCATCGGCTCTCCACCATCGTTCATGCCGACCAGATCGTTGTCATGGTCGGGGGGCGCATTGTCGAAGAGGG
>JASJBQ010000225.1 GCA_030066455.1 Desulfobacterales bacterium | reverse complement strand
CCGGCGGTCGCCGCCGTGGGGCTCAACGAGAAAGCCTGCCAGAAAAAGGGCATCGCCTACCGGGTGGCCTACTATGCCAACTCGCTTCTGCCGCGGGCGATCGCGATGCGCGCCACCAAGGGATTTATCAAGATCCTGGTGAGTGACGACGACGAACAGAAGGTTCTGGGCATGCGCGCGGCCGGCCCCCAAGCCTCCAATACGATCATGTCGATTGCCTTTCTGATGGACCAGGACAAGGGCATCCGCGACGCTCTCAAATCGGTCCACCCGCACCCCACCATGTCCGAGGGCATCCAGGACTGCCTGCGCGTGCTGTTGAACAAATCCATCTTCAAACCGCACGCCTTCCCCAACCACATCAAAATTCGGCACTGGCACCCGGAAAAAGGCTATCACGCCTAAAAATTCGGCGGGACCCGAAACGTCATCTCCCCGCCGCCATGTGGCCGGCCGGGGGTCAGGGACGCGCCTGAAACGCGCGATCGATGCGGCGGCGCTGGCTGTCCATACGCGCCGCCCAGGCTCCGTTGTCTTCGAGGTACAGCGCCGCCTGGCGGTGAAACGCCCGGGCCTGCGACCCGTTGTTTTTACTGAGCCAGGCCTCGGCCAGATAATAGTACCCGGGCCCATACTGAGGCGCGAGCGACAGGGCCTGCTCGAAGAGGCGCATGGCCGGATCGACCCGGCCTTCAGTCATCAGGCGCCGCCCCCGCTCGGTCAGCGCGGCGGCCGCCTGCTTGCGCTTCTGGGGTGCTTCCTCATCGGGACGCGCGGCGGGCGGCGGTGCTTCGATCCCGGCCGGGACTTCCTCCGGAACCGGACCCGGTGGTGGTGCAATCGCGGTCTTACAGGATACCAGCAGCAGACCGCTCAATAGCGTCCGCAGCCATCGGCCGCGAACCGGCCGCTGAATGCGGCCGGCGGGCCAAAAAGTTTTACCCGCCGCCGCAACCCACCCGACCATGGCATGGCGGTCATGTAAGGGCGGCGCCTCACGGAGACGGGTCGGCCCCGCCTGCGTGCCGTCCAACGACCGTTTAGGGCGCATGTTCTTCGCCCTTCAGACGCTGCCACCAGCGATACCAGGCCGATTGCGCCTGGATGAAGGCCGGTTCGTCCACTGGAACGTTGGCGGCGTCAAACCATTCCTCCCCAATCGCCTCGCAGCCGCCAGTCACGTCCGGAAAGCCGTGGCGGGTGCAGACGTTGTGCCGGACCACATCGGCGGGCGCGAGGAAAGCGGCCCCCGATAGCTGATGGGGAATGGCCCGCATGATCTCGGCCCAGATCGGCAGCGCCGCTTCGGCGCCCGCAACGTTCAGGCTGGCGCCGTCATCAAATCCCACCCAGACCAGGGCCAGCAGATCCGGAGTGTAGCCTACAAACCAGGCGTCACGGTAATTGTTGGTCGTACCCGTCTTGCCGGCCACCGGAAAAGTAATCCCCCAATGGGTCAGTGCCTGCCCGGTCCCGTGCTGTACCGCACTTTGCAGCATGACACTGATCAAAAAAGCCTTGGCCGGTGCCGCGACCCGCCGCAAACGCATGGGGCGGTTTTCGATGAGTTTGCCGTCTTCGTTGAAAACGGCCCGCAGGCTCAATGGAAAGGGCTGCATGCCGGCGGCGGCAAAGGCGCAGTAGGCCCGGGCCAGCTCCAGCGGATGGACCTCCACGGCACCCAGCGCCAGTGAAGGATAGGGCATCAGCCGTCCGGCGAACCCGAATTGCTGCGCCGTCGTCGCTACCTTGTCCATACCGATCCGCATGGCCAGATCGACGGTCGCCCGGTTGATCGAGCGGGCCAGGGCTTCGCGCATGCTCACCACCGGTTCATCGACCGGTGTATAGTTGCGCGGCTGCCAGTCCTTGCCATCGATGCGGAAGGTCTGGGCCGTGTTGTCCAGCGAAGTGACCGGCGTGAATTTGTCGAGGGCGGCCAGATAGGTGAAAACCTTGAAGGTGCTGCCGGCCTGGCGCCGCGCCTGGCTGGTGCGGTTGAACTGCGAATAGCGGTAATCGCGCCCGCCCACCATGGCCAGGATGGCGCCGGTGGTCGGCTTCATCACCACCACCGCCCCCTGGAGCTGACGGGCGGGGTCCTCGTGCCGCAAATCCGGGTGAAGGCGTTCCAGGCGCTCAAGCCCGTTCCGGAGGGCCGCCTCGGCGGCCTCCTGGACCAAGGGGTCCAGGGTGGTGTGGATGGTGAGCCCCAGCGAGGCCAGCTCTTCCGGGGCGTAGAGCGCGTTCAACTGGCCTTGCAGATAATCGATGAAATAGGGTACCCGCCGCGAAGGGTAAATCGGATCGCGGGGATCGAGCGGTTCCGACAGTCCGCGGCCGAGGGTGGCGGCATCCAGCCACGCATTGGCGTGCATGGCCCGCAGGACCTCATTGCGCCGGCGGCGGCAGCGATCGAGATCCCGGTAGGGCGAGTAGATGTTGGGGCTCTTGATCAAGCCGGCGAGTGCTGCCGCCTCGCCCAGGCTCAGCGCGGCGGGCGATTTGCCGAAGTAGAAGTCG
This sequence comes from Desulfobacterales bacterium, assembly GCA_030066455.1. The sequence goes on along the minus strand of JASJBQ010000225.1, from coordinate 5,408 downwards.
GCAGCCTCGCCGACTCCGTTGACCGACACGGATCCATTCTGGCCCCAGTAAATCTCGTTGAGATACATTTCCAGGATCTCATCCTTGGTGTAGCGCCACTCGATCACCAGCGCCAGAAACACCTCCCGGAGTTTGCGGCGCAGTGTGCGCTCCGGCGTCAGAAAAAAATTCTTGGCCAGTTGCTGGGTAATGGTGGAGCCGCCCTGGCGCACGGCAAGATGGCGCAGGTTGGTCAGAAAGGCCCTCGCAATACCGCGCAGATCAAGCCCGTGGTGACGGTAGAAGCGGCTGTCCTCCGCCGCCAAGACGGCGCGCGTCAGATAAGCCGGCAGTTGGTCGACGGCCACCAGTTTGCGCTTTTCGCGCTCCGTGCCGAAGAACAGCGCCAGCTCTTCCGGTTCCAGCATCAGGACAGGTATGGACTTCCCCGGGGGATCGAGGTCATTTAGGGCCGTCACCCGTCCGGCATGCAGATGGATGCGCACCGGAAACCCCGGACGCTGTTGATCCGGGATGGCCAAATCGTGTAGATAGATATCGATACTGGCACCCCGGGCCCGCATCTCACCCTTTTGACGCGGCACATGATCCACCGGTCGGTAGTCGAGGCGATGGAGCTTGCGCAACAGGGCCGGCCGATTGAGGGTCAGGCCGGGATACAGCAAGGTGACATCGGAGTAAACCCGGGAAGGGATGCTCCAGCGACGCCCGGCAAAGCGCTCTTCCACCTGACGATGCAGGGCACGGCCGTAAAACCATAAGCCGGCCGAACCGGCAGCCAGAAAAATGAGCAGTGCGGCCAGGAGTCGAGGCCAGGTAAATTGTCGGCTAATTGCGCGTCGCATGTTTATGATCACGGCCCTGCGGCGCCACGGCTTTTGAGCGCTCCGCCCCGAACGTCGCCACCCCATGCCGGCCCGTGGAAATGCCCTGCGAGGTGTCCGTCCGGCAATGACCGGTTTGGGGTTCGAATCAAATCCGCAGCGATTATGATTCACCGGCACCGTCGGACGGGGTCGAAGATTTCACGGGCGCAAGCGTTGCCGGCGAGAATCGAAAGCTGCGGTTTGCGGCCGGACACTACTTAACCTTTACCCGCCGGCATTGCAACTTGACCCGCCGGCCGCCGGGGAAGCCTCGGCATCCCCCGCGAAAAGGCTTGATGACGCATGACCTCACCCGCCTCTGACAACCGGCGCGCCATCTGGGGATGGGCGCTCTACGACTGGGCCAACTCGGCCTTTGCCACCACGGTGATGGCCGGCTTTTTTCCCATCTTTTTCAAACAGTTCTGGAGCTCCGGTGCGGATGTCAACCTCAGCACCGCCCGCCTTGGGCTGGGCAATGCCCTGGCCGGACTGCTCGTGGCGGTGGCGGCCCCCGTGTTGGGCGCCATGGCCGACCGCTGCCGCTCCCGCAAACTTTTTCTGATGCGTTTCGCCCTCCTGGGCGTCGGCGGCACCGCCCTGCTCTTCTTTGTGCGCCAGGGTCAATGGGTGGGGGCCATCCTGGTCTATACGGCCGCCATCATCGGCTTTTCCGGCGCCAATGTCTTCTACGATGCCCTGCTGCCCCACGTGGCCCGGCCGGATCAATACGACCGCGTCTCGGCCTTCGGTTTTGCGGCCGGCTATCTGGGCGGGGGACTGCTGTTCCTGCTCAACGTGGTCATGACCCTGCGCCCCGAGTTTTTCGGCCTGGCCGACAGTGCGGCGGCCGTGCGCTGGTCGTTTCTGACCGTGGCCGTCTGGTGGGGGGGGTTCGGCCTGATCGCCCTGGGCAGTTTCAGCGAACCCGCCGGTGCAGGGGAGGGGATGCGCCTGGCCGAGGGCATACGCTTTGGTTTCAGCCAGCTGATAGCAACCCTCAAGCAGGTGCGGCAATACAAGACGGTGTTTCTTTTTCTGCTGGCCTACTGGACCTACATCGACGGCGTGGACACCATCATCCGTATGGCTGTGGACTACGGCCTGTCCCTGGGATTTGCCGCCACGGACCTCATCACCGCTCTGCTCATGGTGCAGTTCATCGGTTTTCCGGCAGCCCTCCTTTTCGGGCGCCTGGGACAGGCCTGGGGTGTTCCGCGATGCCTTTACCTGGCGCTGGGAATCTATGTCGGCATCACCCTCTGGGGGGCCTTCATGCAACATCGCTGGGAATTCTTCGGGCTGGCCGCCGGGGTGGGCCTGGTCCAGGGCGGGGTTCAGGCCTTGAGCCGTTCGTACTATGCCACGCTGGTGCCGGCCGAGCGCTCGGCCGAATTCTTCGGGCTCTACAACATGATGGGCAAATTTGCCGTCATCATCGGACCGGCCATGATGGGGGTGGTGGGGCTGACGGCCCGCAACCTGCTTCGCGCTTTCGGGCCCGCGGACATGGCCCCGGACGCCGTTGCGCAGCTGGCGTCGCGCATCAGTATAAGCTCGGTGGTGCTGCTCTTCGTGATCGGCGGCGTGCTGTTCTACCTGGCCGACCGTTCCAAACGCGAGGAAGGCGCCTGATAACGGTTGACGATGCGTTGGATGTCCTGCGGACGGTCCGAAAAGAGCCAGTCGACCCGGCGGTTCAATTCGCGGAACAGACACCCCCGGGAGTTGACGAAACCCGTCCCGACGAAGCGTCCCTGCCGGTGCAGGGCCGCTATCCGCTGGCGGCCGATGACGGCGTAATGACCGGTGAGTCCCCCAAAACCGAAATCCGCCACGGCTTTGGACGCTGCCCCCACGTTCAGTCGGGCAATCGGCAGACAGGCATGGCGCGGTACGGCTTCGATCGCCGCCAGAAGACCCAGGGAAAGGCTCATCAGATGGAAATCATCTCCGGGCGACAGGAAATCGAGGTCGACGGCCAGGGAGCGATTGACAGTGGTAAAGGGGATACCGGCGGAGTCTTTAACTTCGATCATCAGATGCCGTTTCCGCCCATAACGTCGAACCACTGCCGCCAGCGTGGGAATCAACGGGTAGAGCCGCTGCATTTCCCGCAGGGTCAGGGCGGCGATCGGTCGGGCGTGACCGTGCAATCGCCGGCCGTCGGGATCGTGATGGACGATGGCCACGCCGTCGCGGGTCCAGCGCACATCGCACTCGATCCCCCAGACGCCCTGGTCCACAACCGCATCGAAAGCGTCAAGGGTGTTTTCGATAACGGCCTCGTTGTCGTAGATTCCGCGATGCGCGACGATGCGCGCGCCCCTCACGACTTCCGGTCGCGGCGGCAACCGGTAGCGGGCGACAAGGGCATCGGCCCCCTGCATGAGCCTGCCTTCAAGCCGCTCAGAGGCATTTGGGAGCGTCTTTTTGGGGGCCGCGAAGTGTTCAGCGGGCATGGGGCGCCCTCAGCGGAACGGAAGGGGGGGGTTGCCCCCCTCGATCCGAGAATGCGGCGGTCATGGGCCGGCCGGGTCGTTGACGCCGGCGCCGCAACCGCACTGCAGACGGCTCGGGGCGCACGCGACGGGGGCGGGCCGGGCGGTGCTTGTCGGCGCGCTGGATCGGCGCAATGTCAATTGACCACCAGAACCGACGCCTCTTTGGCCAACTGGATGACCTTCTGGGAGGTGCTGCCCATGAAAAATTCCCGCAGGCCGGTCAGCCCGCGTTTCCCCAGAACGATCAGACTTTGGGTCTGCTCGGCCACGCGGACGATGTCCTGGGCCACGCTTTTCTGCTTCGCCTCGATCTTGATCTGCACCCGCTGACCGTCCCAGCCGGCCCCCACCAGGATCTCCCTGGCCCGGTTGCAAGCCTCTTTGACCAGACCGCGCTTCTTGTCTTCGAGCTGGCAAAAAGCGGATTGCTGGGACCGGAAGAGCGGCGTCAGCTCGGGGCTGTTCATGTCGCAGAGGCCGGCGGTATCGGCCAGAACACTGAAAAGGGTGATACCGGCCTCCGGGCGGAAATGGGTCGATACGTAGGTGACGGCCCGCATGGCGTTCTCCGAGTCATCCATGGCGATCAGGATTTTCTCGCCCATCAGGAACCTCCTTTGCTTAAATATGTGCGGCAAACGGTGGCTGAATCTGTATATACATAATAATGGGCGCTATCCCGAATCTGGCAAGTTGTCCGCGGCGGGGCAAGCGGCCGGCGGCCTGGCAGGCGCGACATCGTCTTGGGGCGTGAACCGACCATGGGCAGGCTAATCGGGCGTCAACTCCATCGAGGCTTCGTCTTCCCGGGCCGCGCGGCTTCGCCCCGAGGCCTCGCTGAGCGGCGTCATCACTTGGAAATCGGGTCGATCCCGACGGTGGAAAAGCAGTACCCGGTCGGGATGCTGTCCATACAACGCCCGTGAGAGGCGCGCCGGGCTGGCCGTGGTCTTCGCGACCCATAGGGTGGGCCGTCCGAAGCGGTGCAGGAATTCGCTGATCGCGGCGGCACAGAAGAAGCCCGGCGTCTCCGTGTCGAACTCGATGGACGGGTCAGGATCGATGCCGGCGCCGGCCATGAGCACGTGGTGCATGCGCAGGGCCTCCGCAGCGGATAAATCCCATTCGAAAATCTCGGTCAGGGCGTCGTTGTTGTACCACCGAAAGGGCATGTAAGTGGGAATGTCGGGCGCCCCGTCGATGATAATGTCGCGAATACGCGCACGTTCCGGCTCCTTGAGGCCGTAACCTCCTCCGGGGTCCCAGAAAACCACCGGCCGGTCGGGCGCCACCAGGCGCAGCGCCGTGTGGTTGGGCCAAAGGTCGAAGTAGCCGATGATGATCTGCAGACGGGGTGTCTCGGCGGCGGTCAGACTGGCGGCGGGAGCGGGGCGGCGCGGCCAGTCGGCGGGCATGTAGGGGGACGGCCGATGAAAGCAACCGGTAGCGGTCAGCACGAGCAGCCAAAGCATCCAGGGCATCAGTCTCGAGAGCAACATCGCGCTCCTTGCATTCGGATGGCCGCCGGAGCTGGATCGGAGCATCCGAAACGGGGAACGATTACCGCGGGTAAACACCGTTCGCCGCTGGAAGCAATCAACAAGCAGAATATAGCCGCGGCGCCTATTCCTCTCCCGCCGAAACCCCCTTGCTGAAATCGACGGGCACGTTGGCCGGGCGCTGACCCAATTCACGGTCCAGCATCATCAGGCCCTGCGGGTTGCCGTCGATCAGACGCAGCTGGTCGATGATTTCGTTGTCGTTTTCCTCTTCCTCGACCTGCTCAGTGACATACCACTGCAGAAAGATTCGCGTGGCATGGTCTTTCTCTTCGATGGCCAGATCCATCAGGTTGTTGATGGACTGCGTCACCATCTGTTCGTGGGCCAGCGTCTTGGTGAACATATCGAGGGGAGAGTCGAATTCGGCCGGCGGCTGGGCGATCGGCAGCAGGGTGACCTGGCCGCCCTGGCTGTGGATGTATTCGTAGATCTTCATGGCGTGAAACATCTCCTCGTGGTACTGCACCATGAACCAG
>JASJBQ010000224.1 GCA_030066455.1 Desulfobacterales bacterium | reverse complement strand
CGTCCAGGATATCGATGATGCGCGGCAGAATGCCGCCCGCCAGATAGACGCCGCCCCGGGCCAGAAAGATCAGGGCGATGTCACCGGCCAAGCCGCCCAGCAGGTTGCAGAACATCAGGACGGTTTCCGCGGCCGGCCCTTGCGGGTTTTCACTGGCAGACCGGATGATGGCCGCGGCGGTCGTCTCGCCGGGAAGGCGGCCGTCCAGAGCCGCCAGGGCCGCATGCAGATCGACCAGCCCGGGGCCCGACAGGACGCGTTCGGTCGACACGCGCCCGTACGTTTCGCGCAGGATACAGAAGGCATCGAGCTCCCGGTCTTCAAGCGGCGACAACCCGATGTAGCCGCACTCCGAGCTCACCGTGGCCCATCCGCCCTCCACCGGGACCAGCCCGGCCATGCCCAGGCCGGTCCCCGGGCCGAGCACAGCCATGGGGGCGCCCGTTTGACCTTCACCCGCAGGCGGTCCGATGCAGCGCCGGTCGCCGGCCCCCAGCCGTGGAAGCGCCATGGCCAAGGCTTCATAGTCGTTGGCAACGACAATATCCACCAGATTTAAATGCTTCTTGAGTTCTCCGATGGAGAATCGCCAGTGCGCATTGGTCAGCGCGACATCGTCGCCGATGATCGGGGCGGCTACCGCCAGGCACAACCGGGCCGGGCGGGGGCCGCCGGTCGTATCCCGAAAGGCCTCGAGGGCGACGGCAAACCCGGCAAAGTCGCTGGTGGTCAGCCGGGTGACCGGACCGACACCGCCTCCGGGGGTCAGCCAGGCAAAGCGTGCATGCGTGCCGCCGATATCGGCGACGACCGTCGGCAGGGTGTGGTTCAGGTGGTCGCCCGTCATGCGATCAGGCGCCCCGCGCCACCGGCGGCACGTAATCCTCAAGCTCCGCGCAGGGCAGATGGACGGTCGCACCCAGTTCGGCCGAGCGGTAGAGCGCCATCAGAATTTCCATGACAGCCGCACCGTCGTGGAAGGTCTCGATGGGCGTCTGGCCTTTGCGGAAACATTCGACCATGTGGCGGTTTTCATCGACGTAACCGTAGATGCCGGGCTCATCTTCGAGCACGGGCATCAGCCCCTGCTCGGCGTTTTGCTTCTCCACCAGGTCTTCGCCTTCCTCGCCCCTGACCTGGCGGGACATGAAGACCTTCAGTCCGGTGTTGAGCGAGCTGAACTCCATGGCGTACTCCGGCCCCAGAAGCTCCAGCTGAATCCGCAGCCCCGGTCCGACATAGGCCCAGGAGGTGGTGGCTTCCACGATCAATTCGGCGCCGTCCTGGTCCTCGAGCGTCAGGATGGCCCGGGCGAAATCTTCGGCTGGCCGCGCGGCGTAGTTGACTTCCGGCCCCATCATGTCTTTCAGCTGCGCCACATAGTCCGGCCGGGTCCATTTGAGCGAGGCCACCGTCCCGTTGGCGCTTTTAAGCCGCAGCGAATCACGCGGCTGGCCGGGCTCCGTCAGCATGAAGCGGGCCACCTCGACGCTGTGGCACATCATATCCGAGAGCACGCCACCGCCCTGCAGGTCCCCGCGCCAAAACCAGGGTTCGTGGGGGCCGCTGTGTTCTTCGGCGGCCCGCGCCAGGTAAGGGCGGCCGGTGGCCGGGGCGGCCCGTCGCCAGATGATTTCCTTGCCGCGCATCACCGGGGTGCAGAAAACTTGATTTTCCAGATAGCCGTGCAGAAGCCCGCTGTCTTCCGCCAGCCGCACCATTTCACGCGCTTCGGCCAGGGTGCGCGCCAGCGGCTTTTCGCAGGCCACTGCAAACACGGTGCTTTCACCCGCCTTGACCATCTGCCTGATGGTGCGCATCACCTCCAGGCGCGTGTAATTCGGCGACAGGATCCACACGGCATCCACGTCGGGGTCGCGAAGAAGCGAGGTCAGCGAATCATGGGCTTTGCAGGGTCCCAGTTCCTTGGCGTTGACCGCCTCGACCAGTTTGTCGCGGTTGGCGGGCGTGGGGCTGTAAACCCCTGCGATTTCGACGTTGCGCACGCCCAGCAGGGCCTGCAGGTGAAAATGACCGATGAAGCCGCTGCCGACAAATCCCAGGCGCAGCTTGTCCAACGGGTAACGGGGGGGCATTGTCTCAACCTCCTTGGGTGTCGTGTCCATCCAGAATAGGCGTCTTTCGGCCCTGGGTGCGATCTCGCATTTATAATTCCGCGGGCCTTATCCGGAAACCAAATCTACCAATTCTGGACGGACACCAGTGTACACCTGCCGCTGCCACGCGGCGGGTTGTCCATCCGCCGGACATCCTGTCCAGCGGGTCTATATTAAACATTCGCGGCGGATCGTACCGGTAGTCGCCATTCGGTCGAACATCGCTCAGCGGCTAAACCCGCAGCCGCCGCTGCCGCCCGTAAAACAGCATGAGAATCAAGAGTGTCGTTCCGAAAACGATCTGGCGGCCGAATTCCTCCATCTGCAGGGTAATCAGAATGCTCTGCAGCACCACCAGCAAGAACGCGCCGGCCATGGTGCCGGTGTAGGCCCCCTGGCCGCCGGAAAGCGGTGTGCCCCCTAAAACCACGGCGATGATCGAAGGCAGCATGTACTGGTCGCCTACGCCGATAAACGAGTTGCCGGTGTAGCCCAGAACGAAAACGCCGGTCAACCCGGCGAAAAAACCCGAAAGGCCGAACAGGGCGATGCGCATGCGCCCGATGGAAACCCCGGTCAGGGCGGCCGCCCGTTCATTGGTCCCGATGGCGTAGAGCCGGTAGCCGAAAGCGGTACGCTTCAGCAGCCAGGCCATGCAAACGCCCAGTCCGGCCCAAATAAACAGAATGCCGGGAATCCCGGCGATCAGGGGCCGGGTGATAAAGGCAGACAGCACCGGCGCCGCATTGCCCGAAGGGATGCCGCGGGTGAGCGCCACCAGCCCCCCCTGGACCACCCCCAGCATGCCCAGGGTCATGACCAGCGGGGGAATGCGCAGGAGGGTCACGCCGAGTCCGTTGATCACCCCGATACAGCCGCCGACGAGGACCGTCCCCAAAATGGCCGGCAGGACCATGGCATTGTCGCCCTGCATGATATTGCCGGCAATCACCGCCCCGAGGCTGATGACCGCCCCGACGGAAAGGTCGATGCCTTCGCGCCCCCCCAGAATCACCAGATTCTGCCCGGCCGCGACGATGCCCAGCAGGGCGGCAATGGAGAGCAGCCGCACAATCTGCCCCAGGCCGGCGAATCCCGGTGAAACCGCCTCACCCAGGGCCAGCAGAACGGCCAGGAGCAGACCGGCCACCACCAAAGGGGAGCGTATCAGCCGACCGGCGGCGGCAACAAGGCCCGTTTCGGCGCTAGCGGCAGTCATCGGCTTTAAGTTCTCCGGGCGGCAAACACGCCGCCGGCCAAGGCCGCCAGCACGATCAAGCCCTGGACAAGGTTCTGGTATTCAAAGGGCACCCCGGCAAAGAAAACCACGCTGCCCACCAGTCCGAGAATGATCGCCCCGAAGATGGAGCCCACCGCGCTGCCGCGCCCGCCGCTGAGTGCGGTTCCCCCCAGAACGACGGCAGCCACGGATCCCAGGGTCGACTTGGCACCCAGCAGGGGGTCGCCGCTGGCGGTGTCGCCCGTCAGACAGAGCGCGGCCAGCGCGGCGAACAGCCCGCATAGCATATACGCCTGAATCCGCAGGCGCGGCACGGGCAGGCCGCTCTGATAGGCCGACTGCATCTGACCGCCCACCGCCAGCAGCAGGCGGCTGAACACCAGATTGGCGATCAGCCCCACGGCCGCAATCGCAGCGGCCAGCACCCAAAGCACGAAAGGCATGCCGGCCACATCTTCGCCATAGGTTTCCCAGAAGACATCCGGCGTCGGCAGCCCCGCCTGGGGCAGCACCCACAAAGCCAGTCCCGCGAAGACAATGCCGGAGGCGAAGGTCGCCACGATGGGCTGAAAGCGCAAGACGGCCACGCAGATGCCGTTGAACGCCCCGCAGATCACGCCGGTCAGCAGGCCGGTCGCGATGCCAGTCAGGATGGCAACGACACTACCGCCCAGGGCCGCCATCACCGTAACCGTGACGACGTTGACCAGCGAGACGATGCTCCCCACGGAAAGGTCGATGTCGCTGGCAAAGACGACATAGGTCTGACCGACCGCCAGCAGAATCAGCGGAAGGTAGGTGGCGATGTCGCTCACGATGGATTCCGGCCGCAGGGTCCGCGGCTGCAACAGGCCGTTCAAAGAAAAGAGCAGAATGCACACGGCGACGGCCGGCAGGTAGGGCCGGCGGGCAAAGCCGCCGCGGCGCAGGAAAGCCGTCAGGCCCATGGCGCGTCGGGCATCGTTCACGGCCGCACCTCATAGGCCGCCTGGTAGAGATTGAAGGCCGTCATCTGCGCCCCGGCCAGCGTTTTCACGATGCGGCCGCCGTTGAACACCAGGATGCGGTCGGCAATCCCCAGCAGTTCGGCATCCTCCGAAGAATAAAGGATGATAGAAACGCCTTCGGCCGCCAGGTCACGCATGATCCGGTAGAGATCCGCCTTGGATTGCAGATCGATGCCCTTGGTGGGATCGTCCAGCAGCATCACGGACGGACGGATGACCAGCCACCGGCCGATAACCGCCTTCTGCTGGTTGCCGCCCGAGAGGCTGGCAATGGAATGCTCAAAACCCGCGAAACGCATGTTAAGCCGTTTGACCACCGGCGCGACCTGACGTGTCAGGCCGGCCGGGGACAGGAACGTCCGTCGGTGCCGGGTCAGGTCGGCCGCCACCAGGTTTTCCAGAATGGAGCGCGCCGGCAGTACCCCGTCCCGCCCGCGGTCCCCCGAAACATAGGCCATCCCCTGATCAATGGCCTCCACCGGCCGGGCGGGCGGCCGGCTGGCCGCCGCCGTTTGCACCCGTCCGCCGGAAGCCTTTTCGGCGCCGAACAGCATCCGCAACACCCGCGACTGCCCCTGCCCATGCAGGCCGCCGAAACCGAGAATCTCGCCCCGTTGCAGTTCAAACGAAACCCCGGCCAAGCGATGCCCGCTCAGGTTCTCCACTTTCAGCACGGCTTCGTGCCCCCCCGATGCCGACGTTAGCGGCCGGTGGTCGGGTTCGGCCGCAATCCGGGCGCCGACCATGTGCTCCACCAGCGTATTGCGGTCGGTATCGGCCAGCCGCAGACAGCGGACGGAGCGACCGTCCCGCAGCACGGTGACCCGGTCGCCGATCTCGAAGATTTCATCCATGCGGTGGGAGATGAAAATGATGGCCCGGCCCTGAGCGCGCAGCTGCCGCACCAGGCCGAAAAAAACGGCGACCTGGCGTTGGTCCAGCGATGAGGTGGGTTCGTCGAAGATCATCAGACGGGCCTCGGCGGCCAGCACCTTGAGGATCTCGACCAGCTGGCGCTGATCGTTGCGCAGTTCCTGAACCGGGGCGTCCAGGGCAAAACCGCGGCCGGTGACGTCGGCAAACGGCGCCAGAAGCAATTCGGCACGACGGCGCATCGCGCGGCGGTCGACCAGCCCCGGCCCCCTGCGCGGCAGGGCGCCCAAAAAAAGATTTTCAGCCACGCTCAGCTGGGGGACCAGGCTCAACTCCTGATAAAAAACACGGATGCCGGCGCGCTCCGCATCCCGCGGCCCGTTGATCAAGGCGGTACGGCCGCCGATGCGCAATTGGCCGGCATCGGGGACGACCGAACCGCCGATGATCTTGCACAGGGTGCTTTTACCGGACCCGTTGGAGCCGATCAGGACATGCACCTCACCCTGGTCCACGTCCAGTCGGGCCTCGGCGAGCGCCGTAACGGCTCCGAAACGCTTGTTTATGCCGTGAGCTTCAACAAAAGGCATGGTCAGCAAAATCGCCCGTGTCTATTTGAAATACTGCGCCGCCTCCTCGATGCTCACCGACGAGGACACGGAATAATGCCCGGGCTTGCCCGCCACTTGGGCGTAGGCCTCGTCGAAATTGTTCTTGTCGATAAAAGGGATCGGAATATAGAGGGCATTGCCGTATTTGCCGTCGCGCAGCGGCTTTTTGAATTCCTTGCCCATCAGAAGGTAGACGGTCACGTTGAGGGCGCTGGCCATACAGCCCGGAGGGTTGACGCTCGCCCCCGAATTAAGTTGCTTGGCTTTCCAGGTTTCCAGGAAATCCTTGCGAATTTCACCGGTGGCTGCGATGTCGCTGCGGTTGCCGTCCATAATCGCCCGCCAGGCGCCGGCAGCCATCCCGTCCTGCACCCAGACGCCGTCAATATCCGGATAGGTCGCCAGCAGATTCTGCATGGCCTGCTGCCCCTGGGCCTGATCCCAGTTGGCATTCACTTCGTTCAGGATTTTGATCCCCTGATAGTTGGCAAAAACCGCCTGGTAGCCCTCCATACGCATCTGGTTGGCCGGGTGCCCGGCAACACCGTTGATGGCCACGACATTGCCTTTGCCGCCCAGCGTATCGGCCAGCCATTGGGCCGATTTCATGGCCCAGCCCTTCTGGTCGATGCCGACGTAGATGGCGTCTTTTGAAGAGACTTCGGCATCGGTGGAAACCACCAGAATGCCCTTTTTCTTGGCCTGGCGAAACACGGGATCGAAAGCCGTCGGGCTGTTGGGATTGATGATCACGGCATTCACGCCCTGGTTGATGAAATTGCGCACATGGGCAATCTGCCCCTGAACGTCAACGTTGGCGCTCTGGACGATCACATTGACCTCAACGCCCCTGGCTTTCCATTTGTCGGCCGCCGCTTTGGCCTCGTCTATCATCTGCGTGCGCCATTCGCTGCCGACCCAGCCGTTGCTGAGACCGATGGTATAGCGCTGCGATACGGCCGTGCCGGATACGAGCAGCATAAACACAATCGCCAGAGGAATAATGGAATAACAACGTTTCATGATGCGCTCTCCTCTTCCATGGGGTTGATGTTGAAGGTGACGCGCCACGTCGGCGGGATACACGGCCAAAATAGAATAACGGACCGATTGAATCGGCTTTTTCATTTAGCTTTGCAGGCCACGATCGGTCAACTCCGAATTGAATTCTATCTTCCGGCGGTCGACAGGTCGCGCCGGGGTACCGATTTACATCCCGATGGCATAGGCCTGGCGCCGGGGGTCGGCCCCGGCCTGGAGCACGTTGTTCTCGTGGTCGATAACGATCACCTGGGAAGACCCCATGATGATGGCATAGGATTCCAGAACGCGCACATCGTGCCCCCGGGCGACCAGCCCCTCGATGGTCTTCGCCGGAAAACGGTTTTCGATCATCAGGCTGCCGTCCGGGTTCGAGCGCCAGCGCGGGGCCTCGTTGGCCTGCTGGGCGTCGGCCCCAAAATCAATCAGGTCGACGGCCAGCTGGATGTTGGTCTGGGTCTGGCCGTCGGCGCCCGGGCTGCCCAGCAGGATGGCGGGCCGGCCGTTTCGCAGAATCATGGCCGGGTGCAGGGTGTGGTAGGGGCGTTTGCCGGGGGCCAGCACGTTGGGGTGGCCGGCCGCCAGCGTAAAACCGCAGGCCCGGTTGTGGAGCAGCATGCCCGTTTGGGGCACCAGCGCACAGGCCCCGAAGGCCTCGTAGAGCGACTGGATCAGCACCACGGCATTGCCGTCGGCATCCACCACGGTGAGGTAAACCGTGTCTTCCCCACCCCGGGTGAAGTCGCGGGGCGTAACGGTTTCAGCCGCACGGTCGGGGTCGATCCGCGCGAGCTGATCGGCCGCTCCGGCCCGGGCGAGCATGGCGTCCACCGGCACCGGGTGGAAGGCCGGGTCGCAGACATAGGTGTCCCGGTCGGCAAAGGCCAGCTTCTTGGCCTCCACCATCTGATGAACCAGCTCGGCCGAATCCACGGGCATGGCCGTCAGATCGAGGCCGGCCAGGATATTGGCCTGCATCAGCAGGGCGATGCCCTGGGAGTTGGGGGGTGCGGTGGCCATCGTGAAACCGCGGTAGTCGGTGGTG
>JASJBQ010000223.1 GCA_030066455.1 Desulfobacterales bacterium | reverse complement strand
CAACACCGTCAGTGTGATCGTGTCCTATATTCCCTTTCAGGTGGCCGGCGGTATCCTGTCGCTGGCGGCTTTGGATTTTCTGGGTTTCGGCCTGCCGCCCCCGGAACCCAGCTGGGGTGAACTCCTGCAGCAGGGCTGGGCCAACTTGAGCGCCTGGTGGCTGTCGGGGTCGGTGGTGGCGGCCATGGTGCTGACATTGGTACTGGTGACGTTTGTGGGCGAGGCGGTGCGGGAGGCACTCGACCCGAAGATGCACACAACTTACGAATGACGGCTTCGTAATCCGCCCAATACCGGCGTTGCGCCAACGACCTCGTCGCTGCGGCGTACCTGGTGTACAGCCTCGCTCCTCGGCATTGGCGCGCCTTGGTCTTGAACGGATTACGAAGCCGTCAAGATGATTCTTCTGGGCGGCGCTCTCGCCGTATGGCAATCCTCGACGTAGCGTCAGCTACGCCTGCGGTTGCCGCACGGCTGCGGCCTTGGCTGAAACCAAAATCTACCCCGCCTGAACGGACACGGGAGTGTAATCTGCTTAATTCCGAGGTTGCAACGATGTCTTATCTCGCCGTATCTTGGACAAGTTTCAAAGCGATTCCCAAAAAGTGAATTCGGCTGCAGAAAAATGACTCGTTATTCTTCAATAGGCATAGTCGTTTAATGTTCAATCGATGCGTCAAACCGTTCCTCGGGCCATTTGTCTTTTATTTGCTGTTGACCTTATCCGGCTGTGCGCCGGGAGGGGAGGAGACCGCCGGGGAGGAGGTGGTCCCGCCCTGCGCGGTCGAGCCGACCTATGCGCATGAAACCCTGCCCGACGGGATCGAGTGGCTGACCAACGACAGCGATCCGGTTTTTGCCTCGCCGGAGGCGGTCAAGGGGGGGACCTACCACGACGCCCTGAACTCCTTCCCGTTGACCTTCCGGGTGGTGGGACCGGACTCCAATTCCAGCTTCCGCGGGGCCATCCTGGGCAATCAGCTCGGGCTGATCGGGATTCATCCCAACACGGAGAACATCATCCCCGAACTAGCGACCCACTGGGCCTATGGCGCAGACAAGAAGACCATGTACTTCAAGCTGGACCCCGAGGCCCGCTGGTCCGACGGGCACCCGGTCACAGCGGACGATTTCGTCTACACGCTCGAGTTCATGCGCTCCAAGCACATCATCGCGCCCTGGTACAACGATTACTACACCCAGGAGATCGATCGCGTCATCGTCTACGACGATCATACCTTCGCCATTGTCGGCACCAAGGCCCAGCCGGACCTGCATCTCAAGATCACGATCGGTCCGACGCCGCGGCACTATTACTGCGAGCTCGACGAGAACTTCGTGCGCGACTACAACTGGCGCATTGCCCCCAACACCGGACCCTACCAGATGACGCGCTTCAAAAAGGGCCGCTACGTCGTTTTCGAGCGTAAAAAGGACTGGTGGGCCCGGGATCGACGTTATTTCCAAAACCGCTATAACGTGGACCGGGTCCGTTTTACCGTCATCCGGGACGTCAACCTCCAGTGGGAGTATTTTCTGAAGGCCGAACTGGACAGTTTCGGCCTGACCATGCCCCAGTTCTGGCACATCAAGAGCAACACCCCTGTCGTGGCCAAGGGGTACGTCGAAAAAATATGGTTCTTCAACGACACGCCCCAGTCGGCCCAGGGGCTGTGGCTGAACCAGGACCGGGAGATATTTAAAGCTCATCAGCTGCGCGAGGCTTTTGCCCACGCAATGAACATCGAAAAAGTCATGGCCACCGTGCTGCGCAACGATTACTTCCGCCTGGAGAGCGCCTATGTGGGCTACGGGCGCTATTCCAACGAGGGGATCAGGGCCCGGCGTTTCGACCTGGCCCGGGTGGACCGCCTCATGCAGGCGGCGGGCTGGCAGCGGGGACCGGACGGGATCTGGCAGCAGGGCGGCCAGCGTTTTTCGGTGGAGGTCGCCTACAGCCGCGAGGAACACACCCCTCGCCTGGTGGTGCTCAAGGAGGAGGCCCGCAAGGCCGGCATCGAACTGCGACTCCAGCGCCTGGACCCGGCCGCGCAGTACAAAAAAGTGATGGAAAAGCGCCACGACGTCGGCTGGTTGGGCTGGAGCACCGGCATGCGGCCCCACTTCTGGGAGTTCTGGCATTCGGTCAACGCCCACCGCCCCCAGACCAACAACATCACCAATACGGACGACCCCGAACTGGACCAACTGATCGACCGCTACCGCGCATCGCTCGACGAGGCCGAACGCATCGCGCTGGCCCAGAAGATCCAGACCCGGGTGCACGCCCTCGGGGCGTTCGTACCGACCTTCATGGTGCCTTATTTCCGCGAGGCCTACTGGCGCTGGTGGCGTTTTCCGGAACCGCCGGCCACCCGGCTTTCGGACAGCCTCTTCGATCCGTTCGGCAGCACGAGCGGGGGCCTGTTCTGGTTCGACCCGGAGCGCTATGAGGAAACCCGCAAGGCCAAGCGGCAGGGCATCAGATTCGCGCCGGCAACCCGCCGGGACACCACCTTCAAGGTGGGTTCATAACCATGTCGACACCACTGCTCCAAATCGACCGGCTGGTCACCACTTTTACTACCGAGGATGGCACCGTCCGGGCGGTGGACGACGTCAGTTTCGATCTGCACCCGGGACGCACCCTGGGCCTGGTGGGGGAATCCGGCTGCGGCAAGAGCGTCACGGCCCTGTCCATCATGCGGCTGCTGCCCCAACCGGCCGGCCGGATCGAAGGCGGGCGCATTCGCTTCAAAGGAACCGAGATATTATCCCTGCCGGCCGAGGCGGTGCATGCCCTGCGCGGCAACCAGATCGCCATGATCTTCCAGGAGCCCATGACGGCCCTGAACCCGGTCCACACCATCGGCCGCCAGATCGGGGAAGTCTTCCGGCTGCATTTCAAGGACATGGGCGGGGATGCCGTTATCCGGGCGTCCACGGAGATCCTGGCCAAAGTCGGGATTCCCGACCCGGCCGAGCGCCTGGGGGAATATCCCCACCAGATTTCCGGAGGAATGCGCCAGCGGGTGATGATCGCCATGGCGCTGGCTTGCCGTCCGGACATTCTGATCGCCGATGAGCCCACCACGGCGCTGGACGTCACCATCCAGGCCCAGATTCTGGCGCTGATCCGCGATCTCCAGGCCGAAACCGGCATGGCCGTGATTTTCATCACCCATGATCTGGGGGTGATTGCCGAACTCTGCGACGAGGTGGTGGTGATGTACGCCGGCAAGGTGGCGGAGGTGGCCCCGGTGGAGGCGTTGTTCAACGATCCGCGCCATCCCTATACCCGCGGGCTGCTGGCTTCGATCCCCACCCTGCATACGCCGGCCAAAAAGCCCTTGAATGTGATCGAGGGCGTGGTGCCCGCACTGGACGAACTGCCGCCCGGCTGCCGCTTCGCCAACCGCTGTCCCCACCGGCAGGCGATCTGCGACCAGGCCCCGCCCCCGCTGAAGACCGTGGGGGCCGCCCATGCCGCGGCCTGCTATTTTGCCGGCAAACTGACGGCCTGGCAGAAGCCCCACACCGCACGATAGCGGGACGGGACATACCTCTGTCAGGGCTTGCAGAGAGACCATGAGGATGCTGGGGCCACCGGCTGACTTTATCGGATGAGAGGTTTATGACGGATCAACTGCTCGAAGTCGAAGACCTTAGAATGTACTTCCCGGTGCGCGGCGGGGTGCTGCGCCGCCGGGTGGCCCAGGTCTATGCCGTGGACGGCGTCAGTTTCGCGATCGGGGCGGGACGGACCCTGGGGCTCGTGGGCGAGTCCGGCTGCGGCAAGACCACGGTGGGGCGCTGCGTGCTGCGCCTCTATGCGCCCACCGCCGGCCGCGTGCGCTTTCAGGGCGTGAATTTGCTCCAGATGCGGCGGGATGCGCTGCGCCTCGCGCGACGCGACATGCAGATGATCTTCCAGGACCCGTTCGATTCGCTCAACGCCCGCCACACCGTTCAGGAGATCCTCGAGGAGCCCCTCATCATCCACCGAATAGGGGATGCCGCCGAGCGCGGCCGCCGGGTGCACCGGCTTCTGGAGCGGGTCGGTCTGCCCCGCAGCGCCCTGCTGCGCTTCCCGCACGAATTCAGCGGGGGGCAGCGCCAGCGCATCGGCATTGCCCGGGCGGTGGCCCTGGAGCCCCGCCTGATCGTCTGCGACGAGCCGGTATCGGCCCTGGATGTGTCCATCCAGTCGCAGATTCTCAACCTGCTCCTCGAACTTCAGCAGCAGATGGGGCTGTCCTATCTGTTCATCGCCCACGACCTGGCGGTGGTCAAACATATCTCCGATCATATCGCCGTCATGTATCTGGGCCGCATCGTCGAGTACACGGATGCGGACACGCTCTACCGCACCCCGCGGCACCCGTACACCCGGGCTTTGATTGCGGCCATCCCGGTGCCGGACCCTGCAGTGCGCGGGGTCGGGGACGTATTGCCGGGGGATGTGCCTTCGCCCCTGAACCCACCCAGCGGCTGCCATTTCCGCACCCGCTGCCCTCACGCGATCGAGCGCTGCCGGACGGAAGACCCCCGGCTGCGACCGGTGCCCCGTGCGGACAGCAGCCGCCACGTGGCCGCCTGCCACCGCCTCGAAGATCTATTGCCAGCCGATTGAAGGGGGCGCGGTTGATTAGAACCTATCTCAAAATAAAGATAAGGCCCGGGGCTGTGGATGACGGCGCCTGATACGTCCTTCGGCTCTTGGTTGGCCGGCCCGGGTGGTGAGGGGGTCCTGCCCTGATCAAGGCGCTCTATTCGTGAAATCGCCGCTTCAAATCCAATCCTGACTGGGGGGTGCCCGGCACGGGGCCTGCCCATCGGTCTCATCCACGGATCGTCCCGATCCACCGCGGGCTTCGGCATCGTTCATGGTTTCAAGCTGCTGCCGGGTGACCGACAGATATGCGTGCCACCGGATGACCGGATCCACGATCGCGTTGGGAACCCCGGATCTTGACGCGCAGGTTGACGAATGCCGGAGCAGATCATGAGGGCGCAACGCAAAATGGCCGGCGCTTACAAATTAATAGTTGACACGGAAACTAATGGGGCCTATTAGTTTAAATGGAAACTTAATATCTGGTTGAAAGGTTGCGCCATCCATGCCGAAAAAACACCGTCAATCGCACACCCGTCCCAAATCCGATCCGGTCCCATCGGCAATCGAAGCTGAGATTGTCCAACTGTTGCTGAAATGCGGCCACTTCCTTCAACGGCGAACCAACACGGTCTGCGGGCAATTCGGGCTGAAACAGCAGCAGTTCAGCGTGTTGAATGAGATTGTATGGCAAGGCCCGATCAGTCAAAAAGAGTTATGCGCGCGACTGCTATTTGAAAAGTCGAACGTGTCCAAAATCGTAAAGATCCTTATCGAAAAGCAACTGATTCATATCGAAGTGGCCCCGGGGGACCGGCGCCTGACCCTGCTGACCGAAACGAATGCAGGTGCGGCCCTCTGGAAGGAATGCATGCGGTCCTTCAACAGGTTGAGCGCCGAACTCGTGTCGCTCCTTTCCGAGGCTGACGTCGTCAAAGGCACCCGTTTGTTGAAGAAACTGGAAAAAACCTTCAGGAAGCCAACAAGCTGAGAAGATAGCGGCAAAGGCCGTGCATTAAACCACCAATGCTTGAGATAGGCGAAGATATGCGTAAATGCACGGGAAATGATTTCCGAAATTGGGGGCCGGACTCCCTTTTCAATGTCACCTGCAAAAAATGCGGGTTTGCGGTGGAGTTTTTCAAGGACGAAATCACCCGAACCTGTTCACAGTGCCAACACACCGTTTACAACGATCGCGGGGACTATGGCTGCATGCAGTCGTGCTCGTCTTCATCGATCCATGCACGAAATGTATGCCCGCGATTTATTCGCTCCAAGGCACGTTTTCATGGGCATCGATTCGTCTGAGGATGTCCCTCAGGTTCGGTGCCAATACGATCACAAGGAGATGAAATCATGGATCCGCATCAGATGACCGCGCCCTGCGGTTTGGACTGCTTCAATTGTGTCTTCTTGCTGGCCCCGGAGAACCCGGAAGCCATGGCCCAAATTAAACGCTGGTCTGAAGAATACGCTATTCCTATGGAAATGATGGAATGTCGGGGCTGTCGCCATCACGATGGCCTGATTCCACTGCAGCTCTACCTTTATGGCGAATCTCACCGGTGCGCCGCCTACGAGTGCGCACAAAGCAAGGGGCATCACCTGTGCGGCGATTGTGTGGATTTCCCATGCGACAATCTTCACCCCTATGCCGACAAAGCGGATACGCTGCCGCACAATATCAAGGTGTTCAATCTATGCCTGATTAACAAAATGGGATTGGAAAAATGGGCGACAACCAAGGCCGCGGACGTTCGCAAAACCTATTTCACCAAACCCTGGACCCTGGCGTGATTTGAGTCTCCAGTAATGGTCTTAAGGCTTCTCGACAGACTTAAATTATACATATTCTTGGGGTTATTGATGATTTGCGCTTGAAAATCAGAATTTACAGATAGTTTTGAGAAAAGGGCAGGTTTTTAACGATTCAGGCACATAACCAGGCTTGCGCCATAATAAATAATGTTGACCTTTTTAGACATAATATGAATATGAATTCCAATGAGAGAAGAAAACTAGTCGCTGAGATTTGACTGAATTGGTTGGTGGGAAGGAGTAATTTGGGGCGATTCGGCAGAAATCAGGCTGATTTCGAGTACTCCAGGACTGGATCGCGTTATTGATACCATTCTTTATCTTGCTGGAATAGTGTAAAAATGGATGTTAATCTTTCCTATACCCGAATCGTATATAATATTACTTATGAATGCACGTAATATACTGATACTGGTTGCGGTATCATTTGTACTGGCGGGCTGTGCCAGTGTCACCTGGGATGAAGTCAACCTGATGCCGCCTCCGGACGTGTATGGCGACGGCATGCTGGATCCGCTCCCCGAGCAGGATCCTATGGATCTGATTCCTTACCAGGGGTTGCTCTACGCGACGGATCGACGGCCGGCCGGTCCGGATGACAACGAAAAATATTACGCCAATGATCGCGGTCAGCTCGTGCGGTTAGGTGTTGCACGAATCTCTCTGCATGAAGCCGATGTAGACTGGGCCGAGGTCAGAGAAATATCCCTGCTGAAGAACCGCACTCGCAAGTATCCATTGCGTGTCACAGGGGTTAAGGAATATGGCATCCTCGAAGATACGATTCCTGGCTTTGCAAGGCGCGAAGACTATGGCGAGGACCTGCTCGATGGCGATGAGGAGTTTGCCGCGGCGGTCAATGCGCAGCTCGCACGATCAAAACGCAAGCATGTGTATATCTATGTGCACGGTTACAAGGTGGTGTTCGAAAACCCGATGCTGGTCGCTACGGAGCTATGGCATTTCCTGGGCTACGACGGTGTCATGATCGGTTTTGCCTGGCCGTCGACACCAAGCAAGTGGGCTTACATTAGAGATACCGATACGTCGAATGGATACGCCCGCCATTTCCGCAAGTTCCTCGAGTTTCTGGCTGAAAAAACGGATGTCGAGGAAATTCACATTGTCGCCTACAGCAACGGTACGCGACTGGCGGCACGCGCATTCGAGCAGCTCGCTTTGATGAACGATGGTAAGCCGCGCGAGGAAATCCATGCGCGGCACAGGCTTGGCAACCTGATCCTGGTCGGCAGTGATCTCGATCGCCAGGTATTTGCGGCTTATTGGGCCGACGGCGCCTTCGATGTGCCGCGCCACACGAGTATCTATGTATCCGACAAGGACAAAGCGCTTGGTTTTGCGCGCTGGCTGACGCGTCGCGAGCGCCTGGGCCAAGCCATCGATGAAAATAAGTTTTCGCCCGCTGCGAAACGCGCGCTGTCGGAAAACAAGGACCACATCAGCATGATTGACGTGTCGGATGCCGAGGGCGCAGCTACCGG
>JASJBQ010000025.1 GCA_030066455.1 Desulfobacterales bacterium | reverse complement strand
TTGCCGTCGCGGGTCTGCAGCATCCAGAGCTTGCCGTTTTCGATCGTGAACTCCATGTCCTGCATTTCACGGTAGTGGGTTTCGAGCCGTTCGGCGATGTCCACCAGTTCATCGTAAGCGGCGGGCATTTCCTCCTTGAGCTGGGTAATGTCCCGGGTCATGCGAATGCCGGCCACCACGTCCTCGCCCTGGGCGTTGGTGAGATAGTCGCCCTCGATCATCTTCTCGCCGGTGCTGCCGTTGCGGGTCATGGCCACGCCCGTGGCGCTGGTATCGCCCATGTTGCCGAACACCATGGTGACGATATTGACGGCGGTGCCCAGGTCGTGGGCGATGCCGGCGGCGTTGCGATAGTCGACGGCGCGTTTGCCGTCCCAGCTCTTGAACACGGCCTCGGTGGCCAGACGCAGTTGCTCCATGGGCGCCTGGGGGAATTCCATCCGGGCCTGGCGGTAGAAGATCGACTTGAAGTCCCCGGTGACGCTGTGCAGAAGTTCCACCGGCAGTTCGGCGTCGTTTTCCACCCCGGCCTTGGCACGCGCCGCGCCCAGCACGGTTTCGAAGGCCTCGTCGGGGATTTCCATGACGACGCTGCCGAACATTTGGATCAGACGGCGGTAGGCATCGAAGACGAAGCGCTCGTCCCCGGTCAGTGCGATCATGCCCTGGGCGGTCTCGTCGTTCAGCCCGATGTTCAAAACGGTGTCCATCATCCCGGGCATGGAGAACTTGGCGCCGCTGCGGCAGGACACCAGGAGGGGATTGTCGCGATCGCCGAAGTTCTTGCCGCTGGCCGCTTCCACCGCACCGAGGGCCGCGCGTAGCTGCGCCCACATGTTTTCCGGGAAGAGATTACCGGCCGCAAGATAGGCGTTGCAGGCCTCGGTGGTGACGGTAAAGCCGGGGGGGACGGGGATACCGATGCGGGCCATGTCGGCCAGGTTGGCCCCTTTGCCGCCCAAAAGCGTGCGGACCCCTTCCCACTGGCCCCCCACCGAGGCCTGAATTTCATCCACTTCGCTGAACTGGTAAACCCATTTCTTCGTCATGACGATTCCCTTTCTGACCCGAACCGGTGCCAGACGGCGCGGGGTCTTCAATTGTGCCGGCCCTGCCAGAATGGCGGCGGAGTGCATGTCTTGCGGGCGGAAAGCGTAAGGTGCGGCCGTGAGCGCAATGAGATGGAATTCATATATCAAAAATCGAATAGGTTTAAAATGGCTGTCAAACCCTGAAACGCGGCCCGTATCCGGTCTTGCGCCGCAGGGGAACATTTTGTGTAACCTTTCCCATCCGAAGCGATCTGTAAGTGACAGCAGCGAAAGGGGCCCGCTTGCACGCGGGCCGCCGGGTGCCCGCAATGGCGGCGCGGTTGCGAACATCACCGATTTTGATTCAAGGAGGTCTGGATGAAAGCGAAAGCCTGGAACCCATACATCGCCGGCGCCCTTACCGGCATCCTTTTAATTCTGTCCGTCATGGTGGCCGGCAAATACTTTGGGGCGTCCACGACGTTTGCACGCACGGCCGCCAAGGTCGAGGCCGTCGCTGGCGTCGATACCAGCCGGATTGCGTATTTCACGACCAAGGGCGGCAAGTACGGACCCGAATCGCTGCCCAACTGGCAGGTCCTGTTCGTGGTGGGGATTGCCTTGGGCGGCCTGGGGGCATCCCTGGCCTCGGGGACCTTCAAGATCCAGCGGGTTCCCGCCATGTGGGCCGCGCGTTTCGGCGATCGGCCGCTCTGGCGCAACCTGGCGGCCTTCACCGGCGGTGCGGTCCTGATCTTCGGTGCCCGTCTGGCGGGGGGATGCCCTAGCGGCCATGGCCTGAGCGGTTTGGCCCAGATGGCCGTGAGCGGTTTCGTGGCCCTTACCTTTTTCTTCATCGGCGGCTGGATGACCGCCAAACTGCTGTATCGCGATTAGACCAAGGAGAAGACGATGAGCCTGATATACGGACTGGTGACGGGAATTTTATTCGGCCTTTTATTGCAGCGGGCGGAGGTGCTGCGCTACGACCGCCAGGTGGGCGCGCTGCGGCTCAGGGACATGACCATATTCAAATTCATGCTCTCGGCCATCGTGGTGGCGGCCTTCGGGATCTATCTGCTCAAA
Organism: Desulfobacterales bacterium; assembly: GCA_030066455.1. The sequence goes on along the minus strand of JASJBQ010000025.1, from coordinate 17,728 downwards.
GCGTTCGGGCTGGTGACGCTGAGCCTCAAGTCCACGTCGCTGGGGGCCCAGGTGGTGGGCGGTACCGTGTTTGGCATCGGGTGGGGACTTCTGGGCTACTGCCCGGGCACGGCCGGCGGGGCCCTGGGCGAGGGGCGCCTGGATGCCGCCTGGGGGCTGGCGGGCATGGTGGCCGGCGGGGCGTTATATGCCGCCGTCTACCCCATGATGCAAGCCACCGTCATCCCCATCGGGCAACTGGGCAAAATCACGCTGCCTCAGCTGACCGGCCTTTCGCCCTGGGTGGTCATTGCCCTGTTCGCGACGCTGTGCCTGGCGATGTTCCGCCTGTTCGAAAAAAAAGGGATTTAGATTTCCGCCGGCCTGTTCCGAATCCAGCGGTGCTGGCGGCCCGTGGGTCTGACGAACAACGGCCGGCCCCCTGCGGGTCGGCCGTTGTAGCGGCATCCGCTCTTGGGGACAACGGTTCGGGCGGACTTGACCCCTCCTGGATTTCATCCTAATCTCAAAGCGTTAGTATTTACGCTCCAAAAGCGAGGTTAGGCAAATGACGACGCATTCCAAATCCCAAAAAGCGCGCACGGCCATCCGCAGTTTCAAGACGGTGGCCGACGCCATGGGGCTACGCGGCCACTACCGGCCAACCGATCGTTTCGGTCAAGCGCTTTCCGACAGCCTGCGGAACCTCAATCCGGAAATCTACGGTTCGATGAACGACCCGCGGATGGTCGAACTCAAAGGGCTCGAATATGTGATCGACCGCCTGCCCGCGGGGATCGAAAAATGTACGCGCATCATCCTGACGGAAGAAGAAGGGTTCGAGGACACGCAATTCGAAAAGATCGAGCCGCCCAAGCGCCGACGGACCTCCTACCGGGTCGGCGCAAAGGAGATCTGTTTCGTCATCACCCGCGGGATCAGCGAAATCTATGACATCCTGACCCACCTGACCTTCCTGTGCATCGAAGCCCAGAAGATCTACGCACACATCTATGACGAGTCCGGGCATCAGACCGTCGAGTGGGCTGAACTGGAGAAGCTCGTCCTCGGTGGAAAGCTGCCCACGGGCAACGAGCTCGACCAGGCGTTGTGGAACCTGAGCATCATCACCGGCCGGTCGTTTCTGGAAACCCGTTCGACACACGATTATCTGGCCCAGAACCGCCCCGGTGACCAATCCGACGGAACGCTCTTCGCGATTGTCTACCACCTGGGCAAACGCGTCGAAGCCGAAAGCCAGTCCAAGCAAGACGCCCTGATCGTCTACATGACCCCCTCGCTGATGAACAACATCGGGCATCACAAATACGGCAAGCAGTGGGCTGCCGCAATCAAGGACCGATTGGTCGAACTTGGGCTTCAAGCACGGCCGGTGCATATCATCAGCGCCAATCTGCACAGTGTGATCAATACCTTCTACGGGGCCGGCGCCCTTAAAAAAGAGGGCCGCAAGGTGCCCGCTGACGATATTCCCGCTATGGTCGAAGCGCTGTTGGCCAGCCGGATCGATGCCGCCGACTATGGCGGCGAGCGCGGGCTTTCCGTCTTGCCGGACCAGTCCGGCACCCATGTGGACTGCCAGATTATCGATACGGCCCGTCTGGATCCCGCCGGAATCCATCCGCAGGTCCGATTTTCCTCCGAGACGATTGAAACGGATAAGCCCGTCATCGTGGTCATGGACTACGCCTTTGGCGCGCAGGCCTTCGAACTGATGGAAAGCCTGCTGGCACCCTATATCATCGACGGCAAGAAACAGCGCCTCGACTTCCGCTCGATCGCCATCATGGGCAAAGCCGGCATCTTGGTAGGCAACAAGGGTGATATCATGCTGGCCAGCGCCCATGTCATCGAGGGGACCACCGATAACTACCTGGTGCCCAACGATCTGAACGTCGAAGACTTCGACGGCCGCATCAAAACCTTCAGCGGTCCGATGCTCACCGTGGTCGGCACCTCGCTGCAGAACAGGGACATTCTGCGCCGCATCCAGCGCGGCTGGAAAGTCATCGGTTTGGAAATGGAGGGCGGCCATTACCAGCGGGCCATCAACGGTGCCCTGATCAAAGGCCATATCGACCGCAGCATCAAAACCCGCTATGCCTACTATGCCTCCGACAATCCGCTCAAAAGCGGGCAGACCCTGGCATCAGGGCCCATGGGGCAGGAGGGCCTGGCCCCCACCTATCTGATCACCCAGGTGCTGCTCGAAAAAATTCTCAACCCATCCTGATGGCCTGCAGCGCCCCGGCCATCGGGCGGCCGGGGCGGCCCGTTCCGGAAAACGATTGTCCTTTCGGCATGTCCCTGGTAAGGGGTCTACCCCAATGAACCGTGAAGGCAAGTCGCCGCTTGGCAACGTCGCGGCAGACCAAAGGGCAGACCGGTGTGAGTCGGTATTCAGGGGCAACCATACGCTATTTCCGCCACTACGAGGAACTGGAAGACGCATTCCGCCAGCGGATTGCGACCCTTCTGCCCCGCCGGCACGCCGGCACGGCGCTTTTCTGGAGGGATTTTCAGCGCCTGCTCGATGCACCGCCGGAGGTGCCGGTCGGCCGCCGGGCCGAACATTACATCACCAGTGACCCCCGCGATTGCCTGGCTTTCGGCACACCCCGCCAGGTGCTTCGGGCAGCCCTGATGACCTGGGCGCCGATGCGAAATGAGCCGGCGCTCGGTTTGAACGGCGTTGTCGCGCGTTTCAGCCTTGAGCGGCAGTTGGACCAGCCGGTGCGTTCACTTTCGGGCGGCGAAACCGTCCGCCTGGCGCTCGCCAAGGCCTTCATCGCTGCCGGCCGCTGCGGGCGCCTTACCCTGGCCAGCCCCTTCAGCTGGCTGTCGCTGAAGAATCGACGCTACTACTACGACCTTTCCGATCACTACCGCCGCAGCGGCAGTGCGTTTGACGTATTTGCCCTGGAAGGCGAGGACGAAGTGGATGCCGACGTCATCGGCGAATTGCCGCCAGGCCCGGATTTCGACTTGTATTTCCGCCGGGCGCGGGTGGTGTTGGGAACGGTGTTCGACCACCTTCAGGATCGTCCCCAGACGGCCAGGATCGAAGACGGTGAATACCGCTTGCGCTCCCCTTGCCTGATTCGGGGCGACAACGGGCAGGGCAAAAGCCTCGTGGCCAAGGTGCTGGCCCGGGCCATACCACGGGAAGGTGACGCCGTTCTGGGAACCGCCGGCCGTGCGGGCCGGGTACGGCTCCTTCTGCAGGACCTTGTCAACCAGACCCTGATGCGCCGTTTCCGCCAACTGGCAACGGGCGCGGATGCAGGCGGGTGCAGAGAGCGCGTGGGGCCGATTTACGACGCGATCCGGGCCGACATGATAGACGGCGGGGCGCTAGCGCCTGACGAGGTGAGGTCGTTCGATGCCGGCTGCAGCGCACACGCACCGGCAACCCTGGTTGAACTCAAGATCCTGCTGACGGCCCTGCGGCTGGCATCCGCGCCCGCGGCGCTGGTCATGGACGAACCCGACTGGGGGCTGCGGCAGGCCAGCGCGATGGCTTTTGTCGGCGGCGTCATTCGGGCGGCGCACCGGGCGGGCATACCGGTGCTCCTCATTTCCCACAAGCGCTGGTGGCGGCGCTGGGCGGGCAGCGGTCTGCAGACCGATAAAACCTACGCCGGGTCGGGCGAAGCGGTGCCTACGCTTTTTCGGATTCGCCTCAGGAGATATAAGCCCTAAAAATGAGCTGGCAGATGCGCATCGTCGTTCTGGTCCTCGTCGGCTTACCGGCCTTCACGGGCGTCTCCCCACTGAGTCTGCTGGGGGACGTGCTGCCCGGAGTGCCCTGGAGCGCGTTTGTGTATGCTGCCGTGGTCAACCTGACGGTCCTGCTGATCGGCGGCGCCGCCTTCGCCACCGGCGCGCTGGCGGTCAGTGCGCTGATCCTCCTCCCGGTGGTTCTCGCCGGTGCGACAATCACCTGGGGAATGAGTTGGTTTGCTTCGTACCCTCCGGAAGCGCTCGGCACCTACGGGGCCCATTATGTGCGCCTGGCATTGAACATGCTCGCTGTCATTCCCCTGGCGTTGGGCATCGTGGCGTCGATACCCTTCAACCGTCTGGAGCAGTATCTGCTCACGGACCCGCGCGGCGTTGCCGCCTGGGAGAAAAAACTATTGATGGCGGTGCGGGTCTTTAATCACATTGCCTTTTTTGTTATACCCGGTCTCCTCGAAGTTGCCCGCGAAGAATGGCCTTACGGGCCGTCGCGACCCGAAACGGCGTCCAGCGGGAAGCGTGCGGGACGGTGGGCCCTGATCACCGGCCTGGTTCAGTTCGCCATCGCCGGCATTTGCGGCGCCCTGCGTTTCATCCCGTTGTGGGCCCGTGAAATCGCCGATCTGCCCGATCGGCCCCCTCAGCAGAACAGGAGATCACGTTGAAGCAGCCCAGCCAGATGCAGCAGTTGTTTCGGGTCGGTATCACGGTGGCCTTCATCACCCTGTCTTTTCTGGGAACGGCGGCGATCCGCATACCGATTCCCGCCTCCGGGGGTTATTTCAACCTCGGCGATACGTTCGTGATGGCGGCGGCGCTGCTTTACGGGCCGCTGGTGGGGGCTGCCGTGGGCATGACCGGTCCGGCAATGGCCGATGCCATCGGGTTTCCGCAGTTCATCCTGGCAACGGGGGTGGTCAAGGGCATCGAGGGTCTGCTGGTGGGTCTGCTGAGCCGCCGCCAGCCTTCCACGGCCCGGATCGTCCTGTCGCTGACGGTGGGGGTCGTGGTGTTGGTGGGGGGCTATTTCCTGTTCGAGGCGTTCATCTATCCACTACTGGCCCAAACGATACCGTTTTTCGGCGTCACCGATCGAACGGCGGCGCTGGCCGAAATCGTCCCCAACCTTTTGCAGGGCGCTTTAAGCGCCGTGATCGCGTTCGGGATCTGGAAGGTCTTCACCCGCCGACAGGTCTGATCGTAAAGGCCGGAAAGATTCTCCGCGGAAGCTGGGCGGCGGCCGGTGTGCCGGCAGCGGATAGGATCACGCCAGCGTCGATCCGTCCCCTATTGGCCCCCCTTGCGCACCGCTTTGAGGAACGCCTTCTGGTGGACCTTGCCCGCAAAGTGGACCGGGCTCTTTCCGTGGATGGGGTCCCAACCCGCCGGATCGGCCACGCACTGGTACTGGACCTCCAGGCCGATCTGCACGGCCGCCTGCTCCACCGGCAAGCCCACCACGCGCGGAGCCGCCTCCCAGGTGGCACCGCAGGGCGCGCCACGAAGCACCTCGATTGTCGCCACCTTGCCGTCCACGGTTGTGACCTTGAATTCGGGACTACCGAAATAACGACCATACCTCCCCAGACAATCCTGCCGGGGCAGACCGCATCAGGTGGGCGGTGTCAGGGCGTGGGGAATCTTTTTGCCCGAGGCCACCACCGGAACGCCCGCGGCATGCGCCATCCGGGCCAGGTCGGTGGAGAGATCCGGGTGCTTCAGAAAGTCCAGGATCAGATCGGCTTCCAGACGCGTCGGGAGATAGGGGGTCGTATCGTCGATGAGATCGGGTAGCGGGGCGTTGATGTCATGGGTCCGGATGCGGAACAATTCCCCGCCGTATTGCCGGATGCCGGCGATCTTGGCTTCGCCGCTGCCGTTTTGCTGACACACCAGAATGATCTGGGGCTGCTTTTCAGATTCCATGGTTCGATTTCGCTTTCAGGCTGACGAGGTCAAGATCAGCTTCAGAGTTCGAGTTGCGCCAGTTGATCGTCGAAGCGGGCCTTGGTCGCCTCCAGTTCGGTGTTCAACCCGTCCAGGCGTTCGAAGCCGGATTCGATCGTCTGGTCGCACGCTTTGATGGCGCGCGCCAATTTGGCGATTTTCTGACCGTCTTTGCGGGCCGTGGCCTGCTGCATGTCTGCGTGCAGGCCGTGAAGCCGCTGTTCGCAGGTTTCGATCACGCTTTCGATTTCAGTCATCTTCTTTTCCAGGGGACGCAGGGCCTTACTGCGCCGGGTCAGGATTTGGGAGCGCTTCCGCCGCGATTGTTTCTTGGAGGACTTGGCCGGCGCGGGGCGGCGGTCGCCCGTTTCCGCTTCCAGGTGCCAGCCCACCGACTCAAGGAAACGCTGGTAGCCCCCCTCGAAGACGACGGCCTGGTTGTCCTGGAAGACGATCAAGCGGCGGGCCACGGCATGCAGAAACATCTCGTTATGGGTGACCATGATCACCGCCCCCTCGAACTGGTCGATGGCCGCCAGGAGGGCATCGCAGGATTCCATGTCGAGGTGGTTGCTGGGCTCATCCAGGAGCAGCAGGTTGAGAGGGCGGGCCAGCAGCTGCCCCAGCAGCACACGGCTCTTCTCGCCGCCCGACAGGACCTGGATTTTTTTCAGGGCCTCGTCGCCGGAAAACATCATGGCCCCGCAGATGCTGCGCGCCACCTGGCGATCGAGGTCGCCGTTGGCGGACATGATCTCCTCCTCCACCGTCCGTTCGGGAATCAGCCGGGTGGTATGGGTTTGCTCATAGATCCCCAGGTTTATATTGGGATTGAAGCGGATGGCGCCCCGCACCGGCTCCAGATCGCCGGACAGCACTTTGAGCAGGGTCGTCTTGCCCTGCCCGTTGCGGCCGACGATGCCGATGCGATCGCCCTTGTTGACGCTGAAGGACAGTTCCCGGAAAAGGGTGTGGTTCCCCGTGTAGCCGAAGGCCAGGTCGTCGACGACCATCATCTGGCGCCCGCGGTAGGGGTGATCGCGGAAGGCGAAATCGAGGGTCCGGACCGCCTCGAGCCGACTTTTCTTTTCCATTTTATCCAGGGTCTTGATGCGCGACTGCACCAGGTTGGCTAGACGGGCTTTGGCCCGGAAGCGGCTGATGAACAACTCGATTTCCTTGCGGCGCCGCTCATCGTTCTGGCGTGTCTTCTCGTAGATTTCCTCATCCTGGGCCACCTGTTCGTAGTATTTGGCCGTGTCCCCTTCGATTTTGCGGGCCCTGTGGCGGTGGAGGCCGACCACGTGGGTCACGACCTGGTCCATGAAGGAGCGGTCGTGGGTGATCAGCAGCAGTTCACGCGGCCACGCCTGCAGGAACCGGACGACCCAGCGGATCGAGGTGATATCCAGATAGTTGGTGGGCTCGTCCAGCAGGAGCAGGTCCGGCTCGGAGACGAGCACTTTGGCCAGGTTCAGGCGGACCTGGTAGCCTCCCGAAAATTGGGATGGCGCCCGCGGCAGGTCTTCTTCCGCAAAACCCAGGCCCGCCAGAATGCGTTCGGCCTTCCAGTGCTGGTCGGCCTCGTGGGGTGGAAGGCCGGTGGCGGCCTCGGCCAGAATCGTCGGCGCGGTGAAGGCCAGGTGCTGTTGTACATAGCCGATGCGGTAGTTGCGGGGTTTGACCACACCACCGGCATCCGGTTCCTCCTGGCCAACGATCAGGCGCATGAGGGTGGTCTTGCCATGACCGTTGCGGCCGACCAGACCGATTTTTTCGCGGGCGTTCAGGCGGAAACTGACGCCGTCGAAAAGCTGATAGCGGCCGTAGGCCTTGTGGATGTTTTCGATGCTGAGCATTCTGGCAATCGTCTATGCTTTCGGGTTCTCTGCCGGGCGCTGTTGCCGCCGCCGGATCGCGTTTGCGATGCGACCGGCAGGTTTACCAAGCTGCCGATATTATAATTGACTTTCAATTTCAATACGAATATTTATTAATACTTGGCCTGCATGATCCGTCAATCCTGTTTTTGCCCGTGGCCACCCACCACACCCGCAAAGACCTGGCTGCAACGCATCACCCCATTTCGGATGGTTAGCGATGACAGGGACGAACCCGTTGACAATGCTGTTCATGCCCTTCGGGCGCATGATCATCGCCCGCATCAGGCTCTTGGGCCAGTACGCATTGTTTATCGGGGAAAGTTTTCACCAGCTGTTCATTACACCCTGGCCTATCAAGAAAATCGTCCATCAGATTTATTTCATCGGCATGAAGTCGGTCTCGGTGGTTTGCCTCACAGCGGCGTTTACCGGCATGGTGCTCGGCCTGCAAGGCTACTATACCCTGGTGAAGGTGGGTTCGGAAGGCCTTCTGGGCGCGGGCGTGGCCCTGACCCTGATCCGTGAATTGGGCCCCGTGATGACGGCGATCATGATCATCGCCCGGGCCGGATCGGCCATGGCGGCCGAACTTGGCATCATGCGGATCTCCGAGCAGATTGACGCCCTCGAGACCATGGACATCAATCCGATCCGCTTCATGGTCAGCCCCAAGCTCGGGGCGGCGATCATCAGCTTTCCCCTGCTGACGGCCATGTGCGACGTGGTGGGGATAACAGGGGGCTATCTGACCGGCGTGGCCATGCTGGGCATCGACCCGGGGATTTTCTTTGCACGCATCCACTCGACCGTCGAACTACACGACGTCATCGAAGGTTTCGTCAAATCGATCGTGTTCGCGATCGTCGTCACCACCGTTTGCTGTTACAACGGATTCAATGCCCATCGGGGGGCGGAATTCGGGGCCAAAAGCGTGAGCATGGCGACGACGACGGCCGTGGTGGTGTCGTGCGTCCTGGTGCTCGTAACCGACTATATCCTGACCTCCCTGATGCTGTGATGCCATGCGTGCGCCGCTGATACGATTCGAGGCAGTCAAAAAGGCCTTCAACGACAACATCGTGTTGGATGCCATTGATCTGGAGATCTATCACGGCCAGATCACGACGATTATCGGCAAGAGCGGCGGTGGCAAGAGCGTTCTGCTCAAGCACATTATCGGTCTGATGGAGCCGGACAGCGGCAGAATCTACGTGGACGGCGAATGCCTGGCGACCATGAAAAACACCCAGCGCCGGCAGCTGCGCCGCAAATTCAGCTACATGTTCCAGGATTCGGCCCTCTTCGATTTTATGACGGTGGCCGAGAACATCGGCTTGCCGCTGCGCGAGAACAGCTTGATGGCCGAGTCTGAAATCAAGTCCCAGGTGCAGGCCAAAATGGAGGAACTCGACCTGGTGGGCACCGATGACGAATATCCTTCGCAGCTTTCCGGCGGGATGAAGAAACGGGTGGCCCTGGCGCGGGCGTTGATCACGAGCCCCGAGGTCATCCTCTTTGATGAGCCCACCACCGGTCTGGACCCTATCCGCAAGGCTTCGGTGCACACCATGATCGCGGATTACCAGCGGAAGTTCGGCTTTACCGGTGTGCTCATCAGTCATGAAATCCCGGATGTCTTCTATTTTTCGCAGCGCATTGCCATGCTGCACGAGGGCAAGATCATTTACGCCGGTGCGCCGGAAGAATTGCAAAAGGTCGATGATCCTGCCGTGCACGACTTTATCAGCGGTTTCGAGGGGCAGACTGACATCTACCGCGCGCCCTCCCACGCTGGCGCCTGGCAGATTCGCTTTTCCGAAGAGATGACCCGTCTGCAACACCATCGGGTGCCTTTTGCGCTCGTGGTATTGACCATCGAGAACATGGGGGCGATCGTCGCCCAGTCGGGCCCGGTCGTCGCCCAGACGACCGTCGACCAGTTTGCCGCCGACATCAGACGGCATTTGCGGATTACGGATACCTGCGAGTGTATCGGGAGCAACGCGGTGCTGCTCCTGCTGCCATTTACCGATATCCAAAAAGCCCGCATGGTGTGTGCCAAGCTGGGCCGCGAACTCAGCGGGCAGCCGGTCCAGCAGATCAGACCGCAAATGGATTCCTGTTTGGCGGTGAGTGCGGGGTTTACCGAACCGGCAGACGACGACGATGCGGAATCATGCCTGAACCGGGCCCTGGCCCAGAAAGAAATCTTCTACAAATTCAGCATTTGCTGAGGCCTGGAGTGTTGCCATGAACAAAACGTCGATTGAAACGGCCGTCGGCCTTTTCTTTTTTATTGGTCTGTTGTGCGTCGGGTACCTGACGATCAAGCTGGGCAAAATGGAAATCATTGGCGATGAATATTACCACCTTGAAGCCCAGTTCGAATCGGTGACCGGTCTCAAAGTGGGCTCGCGGGTCGAAATGGCGGGTGTGCCGGTGGGTAAAGTGGAAGCCATTGCTCTGGAGCCCAAGCGCCAGATGGCCAGCGTGCGCCTCAAGATCCAAGGGCATGTTGAATTGACCGACGATGTCATCGCCTCGGTCAAAACCGCCGGCCTGATCGGCGACAAATACATCAAGCTGTTGCCCGGCGGATCGGATGTGCCTTTACAAAATGGTGATATAATTACCGAAACTGAATCGGCTCTTGACTTGGAGGAACTGATCAGCAAATATGTGTTTGGCGGCGTGTAAGCCGCAGAGATTATACCGCGTGCCAATGCTGCGGCACATGATGAATGCCGTTTCCGACCATTGACGGCAAACAACAGCAGCCAGGAGGCAAGAAGACGATGAAAAACAGCTTTCTAACGGTACTCTTTGTTGTTGTTTTGGCGTCGATGGCGATGGGAACGGCGCTTGCCGCCAGCCCCACCGACACCATCCGCAAGCCGCTCGATCAGGCGGTAGAGGTCTTAAGGGATCCCAAATACCAAACCGACGACCCTGGCCTGAAAGTCGAGCAGCGCGACAAGATCTGGGATATCGTCGACGACAGTTTCGATTTCAACGAAGTATCGCGCCGGGCCCTGGCCCGCAACTGGAAATCCTTCTCGGCAGAGGAACAGCAGACCTTTACGGCGCTTTTCTCCAAGATGCTGGGCAATATCTACGTCGAGCGCATTCAAGGTGGGTTCAGCGATCAGCAGATTGAATTTGCCGACGAAATACTGCACGATTCCAAACCGCTGGCCATCGTCAAAACATTCATCGTTACCGACCAGAACAAGATTCCGGTGGACTACAGTTTGAAAAAGATCAACGGTTCCTGGCGGGTCTACGACGTCAAGGTGGAGGGCGTCAGTCTGATCAAGAACTATCGCACCCAGTTCAACGACATTCTGCGCAAGGAGAAACCCGCGGCCTTGATCGAACGTCTGAAGACCAAGGTCGCCGAGCAGGAGGCCGCGGGGTAGGCGCATCATTCCGGAAGACCGGCCCGCCAAGGCGATATCTGAAGGCGCGTGAAAAGTTCACGCGCCTTTTTTTAGTATCGAAACCCATGCGGGCGGCGGCCGGTATCTAAGACGTGCTTCCGTTTAGTCGTTCCAGGGCCAGCATTAATGCCTGGGTGCCCGCCTGGGCGCCACCGTTGGCGGCCACGGCCAGATAAAGCTGGTGGACCAGGGCCAGTCCCGGCAGGCAGAGGTTCATCCGTTTGGCTTCGGCCAGGGCGATCCCCATGTCTTTGATGAAGTGGGCGACGAAAAAGCCGGGATCGAAATCGCGCTTGAGGATACGCGGGGCGAGGTTGTCCAGCGACCAGCATCCCGCGGCCCCTCCGGCGATGCTCTTCAGCATCGTATGGAGATCCAGGCCGGCCCGGTGGCCGTAAAGCAGGGATTCGCAAACCCCGATCATGGTACCGGCAATGACGATCTGGTTGCACATCTTGGTGTGCTGCCCGGAACCGGCCGGCCCCTGGTGAACGATCTGCCGCCCCATGATCTCAAAATACGGCATCAGGGCTTCGACCGCCGCCCTCTCGCCGCCGACCATAATGGACAGCCGGGCTTCGCGCGCGCCGATATCACCACCTGACACCGGTGCGTCCACGCTGGATACGCCAACAGATTTGGCCTGGTCGTGGATTGCGACAGCCAGGCTGGGTTCGGTAGTGGTCATATCGGCCAGGAATTGACCGGCGCGGGCACCTTGGAGCAAACCTTCCGAACCGAGGTAGACTTCGCGCACGTCCTGGGGAAAGCCCACCATCGTAAACACGACATCGGCGGCGCGGGCCACCTCGGCGGGGCCGGAAGCCCAATCGGCGCCTTTATCCAGCAGTGGCTGGGCCTTGGCGCGGGAGCGCGTGTGGACGATGGCCGGGTGGCCCGCATCCATGAGGTGCTGACACATCCAGCGGCCCATGACGCCGGTGCCGATCCAACCGATACGGTTTTTCTGCTGCTGATCTGCCGCCATGGCTCAACTCCTTTCGCTAAAATCGATCGTGCCGGCTCTTGTTGGGGTTTGGCGCTCATGCCGCAGGTTGCCGCTGCCGCGCGCCCCGACTTTCCTGGCCGGCGCGGATTGCCGCTGTCACCGGCCCTGATCGTCGATCAAACCAACGCCCGTTGGTTTGCAGGCGACAGCATAACTTCTCCCCGGAGGGTTTGCAACCGCTTGCGGGCGGTCGCCGCTCCCCCGCATTCGGCGCGCCGTGGTCGGCCCCGGCCGATGACGCGGACTTAAAAACGGCTTGAAACCGCTATCGATTTTTTCTAAGATGGCGGCCGTTTTGATGGGCCGGCCCGGGTAAGCAACCGGTGCGCGACCAGGCGTTTGCGGCCGTTGTGCCAAAGGGAGGAGATGCGGGATGAGGGTTTTGGTGAGCGACAATCTGGGGGCTGCGGGAATAGAGATGCTGGAGGTGGAGGAGGGCATCGATGTCGATGTCCGCACCGGCCTTGCGCCGGCGGAACTGGCGGCCATCATCGATGGATACGACGGTCTGATCATCCGCAGCGCCACCCGTGTTTCCGAGGACCTCCTGTCCAGCGCCTCCCGCTTGAAAGTGGTGGGCCGGGCCGGTATCGGACTGGACAATGTCGATATCCCGGCAGCCACGCGCCACGGTGTCGTGGTCATGAACACCCCGGACGGCAACGTCATCACGACCGCGGAACACGCGATTGCCATGCTGATGGCTCTGGCCCGCAACATCCCCCAGGGTACCGCATCATTGCGCGCAGGGCGCTGGGACAAGAAGTTGCTGCAAGGGCAGGAGATATTCGGCAAGACCCTCGGGGTTATCGGTTTCGGCAAGATCGGTTCGATCGTGGCCGACCGGGCGCGGGGATTGCGCCTGAAGGTTCTGGTTCACGATCCCCATGTTAATCCGGAGCGTATCGCCAAGACCGGTTTCGAGGCGGTGGGGCTCGAAGAACTCCTCCACCGGTCCGATTTCATCACGATCCATGTCCCCAAACTCAAGGACACGATCGGTCTGATCGACCGGGAGGCTTTCGACCAGATGAAGGACGGGGTCAGGCTGGTCAACTGCGCGCGTGGCGGCATCGTGCGTGAAGACGATCTTTACGCGGCCATGGCGGCCGGCAAAGTGGCCGGGGCCGCGCTGGACGTCTTCGCGACCGAACCGCCGGGGGAGGCCCCCCTGCTTGCGCTCGAGCGCCTGATCTGCACGCCCCACCTGGGCGCGGCCACCCAAGAGGCGCAGACGAATGTCGCCGTGGCCGTGGTCAAACAGATGATCGCCTTCCTCAAAGCGGGCGTCGTGGTCAATGCCGTCAACGCGCCTTCGGTCACCGGTGAACTGCTGGCGCGCCTGCGGCCCTTTCTCAAACTGGGCGCACAGATTGGATGCCTGCTGCCGCAGCTGGTCCAGGGCCCCATCAAAGAGGTGGCGATCACGTATTCGGGTGACTTCCAGGGGCTCGACCTGTCCCCGGTCACCACCGCCATTCTCAAGGGGATTTTGACCCCGACCGTCAAGGACGACGTCAATTCGATCAACGCCGCCGTGCTGGCCAAGGAAAGAGGCATCAAGGTTACCGCGACGGCCAGCTCCGAATCCGATGAATTCCTGAATCTCGTCACGGTGCGACTCGTCACCACCGAAATGGAGAGTCAGGTGGCCGGTACGATTTACGGCAAGACGGATTCGCGCATTGTCCGCATCAACAAATTTCGTCTGGAAATGATCCCCATGGCCCACATGGCTCTCATCCACAACGTGGACCGGCCCGGGGCTATCGGCAGCATCGGCACCACCCTGGGCGACCACGATATCAATATCGGTCGGATGCAGGTCGGCCAGGAAGAGGAGGGCAACCGCAATATCGTCTTTCTCAGCACGGATACAGCCATTCCGCCCGCTGTGCTGGAAGAACTTCGCCGGCTGCCACTGGTCAAAACCGTCACGCCGCTTGAATTTCTGGAGTGCCGTGGCTAACTAATGGATGAGGGCAGCGCGCATTGGCCGATGACGGCTTCGTGACGGTGGTCTTCGGTGGAACGACAAACCGGTCGATGTGCATTGGCGCCCGCATTCATGTCAGCCTTTTACCACGGGAGAAACCTTCATGACCGAAGAAAAAAAAAACCAGGCCCCTCCAGCAGGTGACAGCGGCGCCCAGAGCGACAGCCCGTCGGATGCGGGCGAGACGCAACTGCCGCCCATCGATTTATCAACCTTTGTCATTTCGCTGAATTCTTCAGCCCTCGTCCAACTGGGAATTCTGGAAGAGCCAGGCAGCGGTCAAAAAACCAAAAACCTGGCGCTGGCCAAACAAACGATCGACATCCTGGCGATGTTGGAAGAGAAGACCAAGGGCAATCTCAACCGCGATGAGGAAAATATTCTCAAGAGCATTCTCTACGATCTGCGAATGCTGTACGTCAAGGCGAAGGGGTAGGGCCGGCCTGCCGTCGCATGGCCGGCCCGAGATTCTGCCAGGTGCCCGCCGGTGCAAACGTTTTCCCGGTTCCCGGTAGAACCGACCGTACGCCCACCGATTCGAACGGCCACGCCGCGGGTTTGGCGCGGCCGGGAGCAGGATCATGATCCCCTTTTGCACGGAAACGTTCCCCGCCCATGCCGCCTGAACGCGAAAGCCTGTCACCGGCCAAAGTCAACCTCAATCTCGCGGTCACCGGCAAACGTGCCGACGGATATCACGCACTTATATCCCTGATGGCCTGCGTCGCCGTTTATGACCGCATTCGGTTCGTATTCGAAGGCTCCGGCATCACCCTGAGGTGTCGCATGCCCGGCGTGCCCGAGGACGACCGCAACCTGGCTTGCAGGGCCGCCCTGGGTTTTCGCGAGGCGCTCAGGCAAAAAGGAAAGACGGCCTCATTTGGTCTGCGGATGACGCTCGAGAAGACGATTCCGCCCGGGGCCGGTCTGGGCGGCGGCAGCAGCAACGCGGCCACCGTCCTCCAGGTTCTGAACCGCGAGTTCGGACACCCCTTCACCCCTGAGGAACTGGCGGATCAGGCGCTGTCGCTGGGTGCGGATGTGCCCTATTTCCTATACGGCCGCCCGGCCATCGTCACGGGCATCGGCGAAAAGATCCAGCCATATGAAGGCCTCTTCCCTTACCATGTCATGCTCGTTTACCCGGGCGCGGGATTGTCCACGGCAGCGGTTTACGGTGCTCTGAATTTGGAATTGACAAAATGTGAAAAAAAACTTAAAGGGTTCCTTTTAAAAAACGAAACCTTTAGGGCGAGCAGGCATATGTGCAACGACTTGGAAACGCCGGCTGCCCGGAGGTGCCCGGATATACCGGCCATCAAAACCGCTTTGGAAGACAGGGGGGCCGCGGGGTCACTCATGTCGGGAAGCGGTTCGGCCGTAATCGGTTTGTTCAAGGACGCGGCGGCGGCTCTGAAGGCCCGGGAGGGATTGCCCGCCCGGAGTACATGGCAGGTTTTTCAGGGTCGCCTGCTGGTTTGAGCGGCCAATCATTCGTCCGGGCATCGCCTTGAGCTTGTTGGGGCGTCGTCAAGTGGCAAGACACAGGGTTTTGGTCCCTGCATTCGGAGGTTCGAATCCTCCCGCCCCAGCCAAATTTCAATCCTCATCGGCAGACATGGGACGGCGATGAATCGTCTGGCAATTTTCACCGGGAATTCCAACCCCCTTCTGACCAAAAAAATATGTGAATACCTGGACATGCCCCAGGGGGGGGCCAAGGTCAAGACCTTCAGCGACGGCGAAATCCAGATCGAAATCGATGAAAACGTCCGCGGCAAGGACGTTTTCATGGTGCAGTCCACCTGCCGGCCGGTCAATGACAATCTGGTCGAGCTGTTGTTGATGCTCGACGCCCTCAAGCGTTCCTCCGCCAGCCGCGTTACGGCGGTGATCCCCTACTATGGATATGCCCGTCAGGATAAAAAGGTCGCCCCCCGGGTGCCGATCAGTGCCAAGCTCGTGGCCGACATGGTGACCGTCGCCGGGGCCAACCGCATCATCACGATGGATCTGCATGCCGGTCAGATTCAGGGTTTTTTCGATGTTCCGGTGGACAACCTTTTTGCCGCCCCGGTCATTCTCGACTATATGCGCGGACGATTTCAGGACAACCTGGTGGTCGTATCCCCCGATACCGGGGGGGTCGTCCGCGCGCGTGCCTTTGCCAAACGGTTGAATGCCGAATTGGCCATCATCGACAAACGGCGTGAAAAGCCCAACGAGGCCAAGGCCATGGCGGTTATCGGCGACGTCCAGGACAAGATCGCCATCATCCTGGACGATATGGCCGACACCGCCGGAACGCTCACCGAGGCGGCAGCGGCCGTCATGGGTCGGGGTGCGCGTGAAGTTCACGCCTGCTGCTCGCACCCCGTCTTGTCCGGTCCGGCCGTCGATCGGGTCACCGATTCGGCCCTCAGCAGTCTCGTGGTAACGGATACGATTCCCCTCAGCGCCAAGGCGGCCGCTTGCGACAAAATCAAGGTGCTCAGCATCGCCCCCCTCGTGGGCGAGGCCATTATCCGCAGCCATCGGGGAGATTCCGTCACATCATTGTTTGTATAATTCTGTCGCCATGCCGGGTATCTGGTCCCGGTGGATCCGACACAACCAGGTGGCGGCGCCAATCGAGGCGGCCACCTTCATTATGCTTTTTTCAGGGAGGATGAATCGTTGGATTTTTTGAATATTAGCGCTAACCACAGGACCGCCAAAGGTAACGGGCCCGCGCGGGCGCTGCGCCGCGAAGGCCGGATTCCGGCCATTCTGTACGGCCCCGATAATGAACCGACGCCGATTGCAGTCAATACCCATGAGCTGGAAATACTCCTGAAATCATCCCGTTCCGGCCAGATCTTCGTCAAGTTGGCCATCGACGGCGCCGGTGAACGCAAAGCGCTCTTGAAGGAGCTTCAGCGCCATCCGGTCACCGGCCGGTACCTGCATGCCGACTTTTATGAAGTATCCATGGACCGAAAAATCCGGGTCCGGGTGCCGGTGACCACCCGGGGCAAGTCTCAGGGGGTCGAAATGGGCGGCATGCTGCAGATCATCCGGCGTGAGCTGGAGGTTCTGTGCCTGCCCGACGATATTCCCGAGACGATTGAAATCGACATCACCGATCTCGATATGGGGGCGTCCATCCATGTGGAGGACGTGCCTCTGGAAGGGGATGTGGAAATACCCCACGAGGTCAATTTCACCGTTCTGACGATTTTAAGCGGCCGCAAGGCTGAAGAAGAAGAAGTCGCCGAGGAAGGCGAAGAGGCCGAACTGGAAGAAGGCGCCGAGGCCGAGGCCGAAACCGAGACGGAATAAGGACGGCCTCATCGTTTCGGGGCCTGTCTGCAGGGCCCATTCTTCTCGGCGATCGGATGGCTGTGGGCTTACTGACCGCATTACGTCGACGGTTTGCAGGCGAAAAGACCCAACCGCAGGTTCTGGTCGCGGGGTTGGGCAACCCGGGGGGGGACTACCGTTTGACGCGCCACAATGCCGGTTTCATGGTTGTGGACCGTCTTTGCAGCATTCACCGTATCTCCCTTGATCACAAACGGTTCGGATGCCTGTTCGGAATGGGCGACGTGGCCGGGAAACAGGCTGCGCTCACCCAGCCCCAGGCCTATATGAACCGCAGCGGACCTCCGGTCTTGCGCTTAATGTCATATTACGGTATCTCCAGCAGGAACCTTCTGATCATACACGATGA
>JASJBQ010000222.1 GCA_030066455.1 Desulfobacterales bacterium | reverse complement strand
ACGCCTTTTCAATGGAGCCGCCAGATCAGCCTCGATGAATCCCGCCGCAAGATTAATTGGCTCCACGACCGACTCAAATCCCCGGGCCTGCAATTCAAATGGCAGAATCCCGACATCAGCATGCTCGAGGGCCTTTGGGCGCGCGGTGACCGCCGCCTTTCGGCGCTGCTTCTGAAAGCCTATCAGGCCGGCTGCCGACTGGACGGATGGAGCGACCATTTCAACGCTGACGCCTGGAAAAAAAGTATGGACGCCTGTGGTATCGCTCTGGAACAGGCCATTTACCGCGAGCGCGATGCGGATGAACCGCTGCCCTGGGACCATATCGACATGAAGGTCAGCCGGGAGTTTCTTGCGGCCGAACGCGACAAAGCGCAGGCCGGCGCGACCACGGAGGACTGCCGTGACGGCGCCTGCCAGGATTGCGGCGTTTGCGATTTCGAGCGCATTCGACCGATCGTCCATCCGCCCATGACGACGGCACCCTCCCGCCAGGTGGATGCCAAAAAATCCGATGCGAAGACCCCGCGCGACAAACTGGCCGTCACCTTCACCAAAACCGGCCCCGCCAGGCTTCTGGGGCATCTGGAAATGGCCAATACTTTCAAGCGCGCGCTGAGGCGCGCCGGAATCGCGGTGCATTATTCGCAGGGTTTTCACCCCAGCCCCCGGATCGTCTTTGCGGACACGCTGCCCCTGGGAATGGAAAGCCTTTGCGAGCGCATGATCATTACGCTCGCGTCACCGAGGACGCCGGCGGAGATCGTTCGCCGCCTGCGGCCCCAACTGCCCGCGGGGCTGGACATTGTCGGCTGCGAACCCTTCCAGCGTGCCAAAACCGACGCCAGCCTGGTTTCCTACCGGGTCCAGCTCAGCGGGGCGCACTTTCCGACCGAGCCGCTCGAGACCCTGGCGCGCAGGTCTGAATTTTTCTTCGAACGCCTTAACCGTAAAGGCCGCTTGAAAAAGATCGACCTCAAAGCTATGCTAAACGCTATCGAACGCGTGGCCCCCGATACGCTCGAATTCACCCTGCGCCACAAAATGGAGGCCCTCGTGCGACCGGCCGACGTGTTGGCGCATCTTTTTGGCTTCGATACCGGAATGATCAAAAAAGCCCGGGTGATCAAATTGCACGCCATGCCATCCACTTAACCGGACCCGGCGCCAACCGGCCGCCAGCGCATACAGACATAAAAGCCATGTACAAAGAAATCGTCATCAACGTTTCCCAGCGCGAAACCCGCGTCGCCCTGCTCGAGGACGGCACCATCGTCGAGCTTTTTATCGAGAGAGGCGACGAGGCCGACATCACCGGCAATATCTACAAGGGACGGGTTCAGCGCGTCCTCCCCGGCATCCAGGCCGCGTTTGTGGATATCGGTTTGAACCAGGCGGCCTTCATCTACGTCGACGACGTGTTGCGCAACGGTTTTCAGGACATTGAAAAACAGATGGCCCAAGCCGAGGGGTACGACGCCCCCTACCCGCCGGCGCCCGACGACCACCGGCAATCCCCCATCGAGGAGCTGCTGGTCGAGGGCCAGGAAATCCTCGTGCACGTGGCCAAAGCGCCCATGGGAACCAAAGGCCCGCGCGTCACGTCCTATGTATCCCTGCCGGGGCGCTTTCTCGTCCTCATGCCGTTTGCCAACCACATCGGCGTCTCGCGGCGCATCGAGGAAGAGGCCGAGCGCTCGCGGCTGAAGAACATGATTGCGGAGATGCGCGACAATCATTTCGGCTATATCGTCCGCACCGCCGCCGAGGGCATCGACATTCCCCGGGTCCAGCAGGAGATGCTTTTTCTCAAGAACCTCTGGGCCAGCGTCCAGAAGAAATTCAAACACGCCCCGGCCCCGACCCTTATCCACCAGGAGCTTTCCCTCAGCCTGCGGGCGGTCCGGGATCTCCTGGTGCATGAGGCCGACCGCCTGATTATCGATGCGGTGCAACATTACGAGACCGCCATTGCCTTTCTGGACACCTTCAATCCGGTTCTCAAGAATCGCGTCGAACTCTACGACGGGAACGAGCCCATTTTCGACGCGTTCAACCTCGAGGGCGACATTTCCAGGGCCTTGAAGCGCAAAGTTTGGCTCAAATCAGGGGGCTATATCATTATTGAACACACCGAGGCCCTCGTGGCCATCGATGTCAACACCGGGCGCTACGTGGGCAAGCACAACCTCGAGGAAACCATTCTCAAAACCAATCTCGAGGCCGTCAAGGAAATCGCCTATCAGATCCGCCTGCGGGATATCGGCGGGCTGATCATTATCGACTTCATCGACATGCAGAAGAAGTCCAGCCAGGAAAAGGTCTACACCGCGCTTCAGGACGCCCTCAAAAAGGATCGCAGCAAAACCCACATCCTGCCCATCTCCGACATGGGCCTGGTGCAAATGACGCGCAAGCGCAACAAGGAGCCCCTGACGCGCATCATGCGCGAGCCCTGCACCTATTGCGAAGGTGAGGGCTACATGATCTCCCGGCAGTCGATTTGCTACCGCATTTTCAGGGAGGTCCTGCGCGACAGCCACGACATGGTTGGCGCCAAGATGGCCGTGCGGGTCAATCCGGTCATCGCCGATCTGCTGCATGGAGAAGAAAGCGATTTGATCGCGGCCCTCGAAAAATCGATCGGGCGCCATATCGTCATCTATCCCGACGCATCGTTTCACCTGGAGGAAGTCCGCATCATCGAAATTCTCAAGGGCGACGCCGACGAGGAGAAGCTTGTTTGATAAAGCTATTATTGACAAACGCTTTATGATGTGATTTTTATTTCCGATTGTAAACCGCACCATGCCGGAATTACCTTCCGGCTTATTTTTTTGACCTTATCGTCAACTCGAATATAAAAAGGTTGTGAACAATGAAACGTACCTACCAGCCCAGCCGAATCAAGCGTGCGCGCAACCATGGTTTCCTGAAGCGCATGTCGACCAAAAGCGGTCGTGCCCTCATCAACCGCCGACGCGCCAAGGGCCGCAAACGGCTTGCCGTCAAGTATTAGGGGCCACCTGTCCCGGGGCTGTTGGTATTGTCGCTTGGCCTGACGCTCGACCAACCCATTTGCCCAGGCGGATCGTCCTTGGTGGCGACCTGTGTGCCGGTGTGATTGCGGTTCCATTCAAAAAGCAACACCGAATCCTCAAGCGGTCCGAATTTCTCCACCTGTCGAATGTCGGCAAGCGCTGCCACAGCAGGCTCTTTATCCTGCTGTACGTGGAAAGACCGCAACCTTGTACACGCCTGGGATTAATTGTTACCAAAAAAGTAGGCTCGGCCGTTCAGCGCAACCGCATCAAGCGTCTCTGCCGCGAATACTTCCGGCACCACCGGCCCCGTTGGTCCCGAACATTTGATATCGTGTTGATCGCCCGGGGGGCGGCGGCACGTGCAACCAACGCCGAAATACGATCGAGCCTTGATAAAAACTTCAGCCAACTCCCGCAATAAAGGCCCCTTGCACCGATTAAGCATCGCCGCGGCCATTCAGGTCATTCGCGGCTATCGGTCACTCGTCTCGCCGATCATAGGTCCCTGCTGCCGTTTTCATCCCTCTTGCTCCGCGTATGCCCTGGAAGCCATCGGCCGCCACGGCGTTTTCAAGGGCGCCTGGCTCGTTACCCGACGGTTGTTGAAATGCCACCCCTTTCATCCCGGCGGATTCGATCCGGTACCCTGAGGTGACGATGACCACCGAAATCGGCTGGCGGTGATTCTTCGTGTTGAACGCGATCGGCATGCATTCGGCGGGGATGCATGCGCGATGAACATTTCGAAAGCCTCAGAAAGGCGATTGTCCGGCCGCCGCATGCGTGTAACGGCCCGTGTCGGCCCATCTGGAGAAAAAAATGGAACAAACCCGTTTGCTACTCGCGATTCTGCTGACCTTTCTTGTTTTTGTGGCCTGGGAATTCTTTTTCAGCCCCCGCCCGGAAATGCCGATCACCCCGGATCAGGCCCCGCCGACAGCTCCCGAAGAGGTCGCGGAGAAACCGGCGCCCCCTGTTGCGGCGGCTCCCGCCGAAGCGCCCCGTGCACCGGCCATACCGACCCCGCCTACCGCCGCGCGCAAAGGAAGACTCGTCACGGTCGAGACCCCGCTTTACAAAGTCGTGCTCAGCGAAAACGGGGGGGTGATCAAATCCCTCACATTGAAGCAATTCAGTGAAACCGTAGGTAAGGGCGCCGCGCTCAAAACCCTTGTCGATTCCGATGCGGTCAACAACAATCTGAAGTTCGGGCTTGAAGGCGGCAGTGTTCCCGGCCTGGACGCCGCCGTCTACGCCTTTCAGGGCGGCACCGAGACGCTAACGGTCAAGGACACGCCGGGACAGGTCGATCTCGTGTGGGCCAGCCCCGGGGGGGTCGAAATCGGCAAAACACTCACCTTCTACCCGGACACCTATCTGATCGACGTTGCGGTGCGCGTGACCAACCGCGGTGCCGGTCCCATCACGGACAAGGCGAGCCTCGCGGTCTCCCGCGTCATGGACGAGAGCCCGAGCCGGGTCGTATTTGAGGGCCTCAGCGGCTTCATCGACGGCAATCTCAAAGAAATCGCCGTCGGCGACATCGAGGATGACGAGGGCACCGCCGGTCAAATCGACTGGGTCGGCATCGTGGACCGTTATTTCATGTCCGCGCTGATCCCGGCGGATACGCCCTCAGCGCGCATGCAGGTCGCCAAGGGGGCGTTCAACACGATTACGAACGCGCTCGTCAGCGACGCGGTCAATATCGCGCCGGGTCAAACGCAATCCTTTACGTACAAAGCCTTCTACGGTCCCAAGCATACCAACCTGCTGCGCGCCTACGGTCACAATCTTGCAAAAGCCATCAATTTCGGCTGGTTTGATTTTCTGGCCAAACCCGCGCTGTGGTTCATGAATCTGATTTACAGCGTGATTCCCAATTACGGCATCGCCATCATCCTGCTGACCGTCATGACCAAGATCATTCTCTGGCCCCTGGGCAACAAGAGCTATAAATCCATGAACGAGATGAAGCGCATGCAGCCGCTGATGGCCGAGATTCGCGAAAAATATAAAGACGACAAGAAGAAGATGAATGAAGAAATGATGGGGCTCTACCGGACCTATAAAATCAACCCCATGGGGGGTTGTCTCCCGATGTTGGTCCAACTACCTGTATTTCTTGCACTTTACAATATGCTTTACGGTTCGATCGAGTTGCGCCACGCACCCTTTGTCGGTTGGATCACCGACCTGTCCTCGCCCGATCGCTTGTTCAGTTTCGGGTTTTCGATCCCCTTCATGGAGCCGCCCTATGGCATTCCCGTGCTCACGGTCATCATGGGGGCCACCATGTTTCTTCAACAGAAGATGTCCCCCCCGCCCGGAGACCCGGCGCAGGCCAAGATCATGCTTTTCCTGCCGATCATTTTTACCTTCATTTTTATCAATTTTCCGGCGGGGCTTGTTTTGTACTGGTTAATAAATAATATTCTCTCTATAGCCCAGCAATATTACATTCAAAAGAAATATGCTTGATCGGAGGTATCGGAATGGCGACCGAAAGGGAGTTTAAAGCACGGACTATCGCCAAGGCGGTTAAAATCGCTGCCAAAGAACTGGGCCTTGAAGAGGACGAACTTCAATACGACATCATATCGCATGGCGCCAGCGGCATTTTCGGTCTTACCGGCGTGAAGAAGGCGCGTATTCGGGTCGAACTTGCCGGGCCACATGACGCCGCCCCTGCCAGCGAGGACGTGGATCGCCCCTATTTCAGCGATGACGGCAATCGGGGTGATGGTGCCCCTGTCGATTCGTCCGACGAAGCGGATACCCGCGAAAGGGTCCTGCACGTCGGCGAAGCAATGCTTCGCCGGATCGTGACGGCCATCTCACCCGAGGCGGCCATCAACGTCGACCATCAGGACGACCAGATCTGTTTCAACATCGAGGGGGGCGAGGCCGGCATCCTGATCGGTAAACGAGGCCAGACCCTTGAGGCGATCCAGGTTCTGGTCGACAAGGCCGTGCGTCGCATGAATGGTCATGCCGTGCGCGTCACGATCGACGTCGAGGGGTATTTGAAGAACAAGGAAGACAATCTGATCCGCACCGCCGAACGGGTGGCGCAGCGGGTGAAATCCAAAGGGCGGCCCGCCTCGATCGGTTTCATGAACGCCCAGGACCGGCGGATCGTTCACCTGGCCCTCAAAGACGATCACGCCGTGCGCACGCAAAGCGTGGGCGACGGCAATTACCGCAAACTCATGGTCTATCCCAAACGCCGATCGTCCAAACCGTATTGACGTCGCATGGCCGCATCATGGCACCGTCTGACCAAGCCGAAGGCATGACCGCGGCTTGGTCATCTTGTTTCGACCGCATGGACATTCTTTCAAAGGAAACGATCGCCGCCCTGGCGACACCCCGTGGCGCCGGCGGTATCGGGATCGTCAAAATATCGGGGCCGGATGCCGTTCCGATCCTCAGACGCATTTTCATCCGCGGACGCACGGACGCTTCACCGTCCCTGCGCTTCGACCACCGGCGGCTTTACTACGGTCATATCGCCCACCCCGACGAGGGGCTGCTGGACGAGGTTCTGGTGGCGGTCATGCGCGGACCGAACAGCTACACGACCGAAGACGTCGTCGAAATCAACTGCCACGGCGGTATCGTGCTGAGCCAGGCGATTCTCGACCTGGTCCTATCTCAGGGCGCCCGCCAGGCGCAGCCCGGTGAATTCACCCGGCGGGCGTATCTTGGCGGGCGGATCAATCTGGCCCAGGCCGAGGCGGTGATCGATATGGTCAACGCCAAAACGGCACGTGCGGCGCGGGCAGGTCTTCGGCAGCTCGAAAGCGGGATCGATGTCGAGATCCGGGAATGGCAGGCCGCGCTCATCGATGCCCTGGCCACCGTCGAGGCCTGCATCGATTTTGACGACGATCTCGACGAATCACCTGCGCTCGAACCGGTCGCCGGCCTCTTGAAACAGCGGGTCCTGCCCCGACTGGAGTGTCTGATACGAAGCTACCGGGAGGGGCGGATCGTCAGGGATGGATTGCGCATCGTCATCGCGGGACGCCCCAACGTGGGCAAATCCAGCCTGGTGAATCGTCTGCTGGACAAGGACCGTGTGATCGTCAATGCCGCGCCGGGTACCACGCGCGACATCATCGAGGAGAGCATCGCCATCGAAGGCGCCCCCGTCGTGGTGACGGACACGGCCGGCATTCACAGCAGCGCCGACCCGGTCGAAGCCCAGGGAATTGAAAAATCCAGGGCGGCCATTGAAAGGGCCGATCTGGTATTGTTCATGATTGACGCCAGCATCCCGCTGAGTGCCGAAGACCGTCAAATTTATCAGGCGGTCAAAAGCCGGGCCCATCTGGTGGTCCAAAACAAAGTTGATCTGTGCGTGCCAAATCCCGGCCCTCCTGATCTCGAAGGGATTTCGCCGGAGGGATTCGTGGCGCTCTCGGCCCTTACGGGCGAAGGCCTCGAGGCGCTCAAGCAAAGGATCTTGACCGTGGTGGGTTTGGAAAACGATGCCAGCAGCAGTGCGGTGATGGTCAACCTGCGCCAGGCCGGGCTGCTCGAGGCTGCCCACGGTCATTTCACGCGCGCGGCGTCCCATCTCGCGGGCGGCAGGGACCATGAAATCATCGCCATTGAAATCAAAGACGGTCTTGACAGCTTGATGCAAATCCTGGGGGACGACACATCACCGGACGTGCTCGACCATATCTTCAACAATTTTTGTATCGGCAAGTGATTGTTTCACGTGAAACATTGGCGGGCGCCGCCGGCCCCGTGGTTACCGCCGGCCCGTTTTGGGCTCTTCGACATCCACGCAATTTCAAGGAGATCGATCATGGCGTTTGATCCGACCCCGTATTTCAGGCAATACGAAGCGCTGTCCCAGGCAGCCGACCAGGTTTTTGAGAAGGTTAAGGCGGATTTTCCGCAGTGCGTCAAATGCGAGCGCGAATGCGCCGATTGCTGCCATGCGTTGTTTGATCTGACCCTGATCGAAG
>JASJBQ010000221.1 GCA_030066455.1 Desulfobacterales bacterium | reverse complement strand
TCGATATCCCAGTCCAGCACGTCGTGCGACAGGCGATAGCGCGAAATCGCGCTTCGCAGCAGACCGCCCAGACGATCCGCCGCTTCGTAGACCACCGGGGCGTGCCCCAGCCGGGCGGCGAAAAACGCGGCGGAAAGGCCCTCGACCCCACCGCCCACGACCGCGATCTTCCGTCCGGTGTCAGGGGCCTTGTAAGGCTGTATGCGCGTGCCACTCTGCATTTCGTAATCGGCGACGAAACGTTTGATAAAATTGATGGCCACCGACTCCTCGGCGTATTTCCGGCGGCAGTCGTCTTCGCACGGCCGCGGGCAGATGCGGCCGATCACGGTGGGGAAGGGGTTGCGCTCCTTGATCACCTGAACCGATCCCGCGTAGTCGCCGGCGGCCGCACGGCGCATGTACTCGCGGATGTCGATCCCCGCCGGGCAGGTGCGTTGGCAGGGGGTGGTGCAGTCATCGGAGGTGTATTCCCGCAGGATGCGCCGGGTGACCGAGGACAGATTGATGATGGCCTTGGGGCAGACCCGCTCGCAGGTGCCGCAGCCGGTGCATTTGACTTCATCCACCACGGGCAGACCTTCGGGGCCCATGACGATGGCATTGAACGGACAGGCTGACGCACAGGTCCCCAACCCGAGACAGCCGATCGTACAGACCTTCATGCCGCCGCCCAGGAGGGCCACCGCCCGACAGTCGTTCAGACCGTCGTAGTGGTATTTCTGGTCGGCTTTGGCCACCCCGTAGTAGCAGCCGGGCCGGGCGATATCCGGCTCCTTGGCCTCGATGCTCAACCCCATGATGCCGGCGATGGCCTCGGCCACGTCCGATCCGGCCGCGACACAGGAGTTGGCCGCCGCCCGTCCGGCCACGATGGCCTCGGCATTCGCGGCGCAACCCGGAAGACCGCAGCCGCCGCAGTTGGCGCCGGGCAGGACATCATCGATGGCCAGGATTTTGGGGTCGACGTAGACATAGAAGATCTTGGATGCCACCGCCAGAACGATGCCGACGGTTATCCCGATGCCCCCTAACATGGTCAATGCTGGTATGATCGTCTCTCCCATATCCTGTTTTCCTCCGGTCAGGCGATGCCGCTTGGGCTTCGGGTGGCCTTGTTTAAGCCATCCCCCTGACGGTTTTATTGGGTGAATCCGGGTGCCAATGGCGGGCGGCGGATCCTAATCGATGGCGCCGAACTTGCATTTGTCGTAGCAGGTCAGGCACTCGATGCATTTCTCCTTGTCGATGCGGGCCAGCTGTTTTTTCTCCCACGCGATGGCCTCCACCGGGCAGGCCCGGGCGCACATCCCGCAGCGGGTGCACAGATCGTCATTGACTTCGAATAGGAGCAGGGCCACGCAGCGTTTGGCCGGGCAGCGGTTTTCGTGGATGTGGGCCTCGTACTCGTCGCGGAAATAGCGCAGGGTGGACAGCACCGGGTTGGGCCCCGTCTGTCCGAGACCACAGAGAGCCGTCTCCTTGATGACGGCCGAAAGACGCTCGAGTTCGTCCAGATCGTGGGATTCGCCGTGGCCGTCGCAGATTTTTTCGAGCAGTTCGAGTTGGCGGCGGGTGCCTTCCCGGCAGGGGGTGCACTTGCCGCAGGACTCATCCTGGATGAAGTCCATGAAAAAGCGCGCCATGTCCACCATGCAGGTGTTCTCGTCCATGACGATGGCCCCGCCCGAGCCCATGATGGCCCCCACCTTGGCGATCTCTTCATAGTCCACCGGGGTGTCCAGGTAGGCATCGGGAACGCAGCCACCGGACGGCCCACCCAGTTGAACCGCCTTGAACTTGCGTTTCCGGGGAATCCCGCCGCCGACGTCGTAGATCATCTGGCGCAGGGTGGTTCCCATGGGGACCTCCACCAGCCCGATGTTGTTGACGTCCCCGGACAGGGCGAACACCTTGGTGCCCTTGCTGGTCTCGGTGCCCACGCTGGCATACCACGCCCCGCCGTTGAGGATGATCTGGGCGACATTGGCCAGGGTTTCGACATTGTTGAGAATGGTGGGTTTTTCCCACAGCCCCTTGTGGGCCGGAAAGGGCGGACGCGGGCGCGGCATGCCGCGGCGCCCCTCGATGGAACGCATCAGCGCGGTCTCCTCGCCGCACACGAAGGCCCCGGCACCCTGGTAGATCTCCACGTGGAAATCGAATCCGGTGCCCAGGATGTCATCACCGATCAGGCCGCGCTCGCGGGCCTGTTCGATGGCGATCCCCAGCCGCCGGATGGCCAGCGGGTATTCGGTCCGCGCGTAGACATAACCCTGGTGGGCGTTGATGGCCTTGGCCGCGATGATCATGCCCTCCAGCACGGCATGGGGGTCGGCCTCCAGGATGCTGCGATCCATGAACGCGCCCGGATCACCCTCGTCGGCGTTGCAGAGCACAAATTTGACGTCCCCGGGGCTGGCCTTGCAGAACTGCCATTTCATGCCGGCCGGAAAACCGGCCCCGCCCCGGCCCCTGAGCCCCGAAGCTTTGACTTCTTCGATGATCGCGTCCGGGCTCATTTCCAGAAGCGCCTTGGCGGTGGCCCGATAGCCGTCGCGGGCAATGTAATCGTCAATCAATTCCGGATCGATGAGCCCCTTGTTGCGCAGCGCCCGCGGCATCTGGTGGGCGAAGAAAGGGATGTCTTTCTGGGCGGGAATCTTGTCTTTGGTCATCGGGTCCTTGTAAAAATGTTTCTCGACCGGCTGGCCATTGAGTATATGGCCCTCGATGATGTCGGGAACGTCGTCGGCCTTGAGCCGCTGGTAGAAGATATCGCCGGGGTGGACCACCATGATGGGGCCCGCGGCGCAGAAGCCGTTGCACCCGGTTTCCACGACCCGGACCTTGTCGTTCAGATCCCGCGCAGCGATCTCTTCGCGCAGGCGGTCGATCACCGCGATACTGCCGGTGGCATGGCAGCCGGTCCCGCCGCAGACCATGAGTTGGATGACGTCCGGGTTTTCCAGAACGGCCGCCGCGTTTTCGCGTGCAGCCTGCAACGCCTCAAGGGTGAACCTCTCCATAGCCATTTCCTTCCCGTGTTACCAGGACCCGTCCAGCCCTCGCAGTCCGTTCATATAGAGCTTGCCGATGGAGACAAACATGGAGTAGTCGGTGACCAGCAGGGGGAGACTGAATTTGGCCGCTTGTTCGACAATCTTGGCCGGGGGTTCCTGCCCCCTCACGAAAACCACCGCGCCGACCTGGGAAATGATCGCGGTGCGCACCACCTCCTCACTCATCAGACCGGTGAGCAGGAGGCCGTCCTTGGCCACGGCGGACAGGATCGCCTCCATGATGTCCGCCCCCCCGCCGGCAACGATGTTCTTGTCGAGCTGTTCCTCGCCCGTCATCACGCGGGCCCGCAGAATATCTTTGATTTCATTTAGTTTCATGCCAGCACCAAATCGCGCTTATTCGTAATGATGGAGGATATCGACCACTTTGTCGGAGCTGACATCACCATGGGTGTCGTTGCCGATGACCATGACCGGCGCCAGACCACAGGCCCCAAGGCAACGAACCGGCTCCAGGGTAAAGCGCATGTCGGGTGACGTGCCGCCTTCCTCCATGTCGTATTCGTTGCAGATGCGCGTGATGATTTCCTTGATCCCCTTGACGTAACAGGCCGTCCCCGTGCACACCTTGAGGGTGTGACGGCCTTTGGGCTCGAAAGAAAAGAGGGCATAAAAAGAAGCGACGCCGTAGACGTCGCTGCGGGCCAGGTTCATGCCGCCGGCGATATACTCCATCAGTTCCACCGGCAAGTAACCAACGGCGTCCTGGCACTGTCTCAGGACCGCGATCACCGACCCTTTGACAAACCGGTTGGCGGCAATGATGGCGTCGATCTGGGTCCACATGTCCGGGTCGATATCGGGATGCTCGGGGCGGAATGCGGGGCTCATAGGCAGTCTCCACAAGCTGAGATCCGGTTAGGGTATGCGAAGGATTTTGATTTAACATAATCGGTTAGCGCGGGCAAGGTCTAATCACGACACGCCAGGGCCGCATCCTGTGCGGGGTCGGGTTGACGGTCCCCCCCCGCTGGTCTATAGGACACGCTGACGGCCCGCACCGGATTCCTCCGCCGGCGGACCGGCACCATGCGGCAAGCTGCCTGACAGGGGCGGTACCCGTCAAAACGGCGGTGACCGGGCCCCGGGAAGATCCAATGCCATGCCGGAATTCTGGAAACAAGTCGATGCGGCCGCGGCCTATATCCACGATCGCGGCCCGCTGCAACCCGTCGCCGGTCTCCTGACGGGTACCGGGCTGGGCGACTTAGCCGAAGCCATCGATGTTCTTCACAGCCTGGACTACGACGAAATTCCTCATTTCCCGAGTTCCACGGTTGAAAGCCATCGCGGACGGCTCCTGCTGGGCCGGTTGCAGGACCGCCCGGTGGCCGCTTTTCAGGGCCGTTTTCATCTCTACGAGGGCTACAGCCCCCGTGAGGTCACCTTTCCGGTACGGGTCCTGCAACGTCTCGGCGCCCGATTCCTCCTGGTCACCAACGCGGCCGGCGGTCTCAACCCGAACCACCGGGCCGGCGACATCATGCTGATCACCGACCACATCAACCTGACCGGCGAAAATCCGCTGGTGGGGCCCAACCGTCCGGACAGGGGTCTGCGCTTTCCGGACATGAGCCGCGTATACGACCCGGAACTCATCGACCGCGCCCGCACCGTCGCCCGGGACCTCGGGCTGCCCCTGGCCTCCGGCGTCTACACCGGCCTCAAAGGACCTTCGCTGGAAACCCCGGCCGAACTGCGCTTTCTGCGCACCATCGGCACCGATGCCGTCGGGCTTTCCACCGTTCAGGAAGTCATCGCCGCGGTGCACGCCGGCCTGCGCATTCTGGGGCTTTCCGTCATCACCAATATCGCCGATCCGGATGCACCGGCACCCGCGACAGTGGAAGACATCATTGCCGTGGCGGACCGGACCGCCCCGCGGCTGAAACAGCTCATGATCGCCATCCTGGAGAAATTACCGACCGATGAATAGCGCCGATTTAGTCATCAAAAACGGATGGGTCCTCACCCTGGACAACGACGGCAACGCCTACCCGGACGGCTTTGTCGCCGTCAGGGGCGACCGGATCGCTGCCGTGGGTCCGGCCGTCGGGGCGGCGGCATGGCAGGCCGAGCGCGAGATCGACGCCCGGGGCGGTCTCGTCATGCCCGGGCTGGTGAATGCCCACACCCACGCCGCCATGACCTGTTTCCGCGGCCTGGCCGACGATCTTCCCCTGATGACCTGGCTGAACGACCACATTTTCCCGGCGGAGGCCCGGCTCAAGGCCGAGCACGTGCATCTGGGCAGCCTCCTGGCCTGCGCCGAAATGCTGCTCTCCGGCACCACCTGCTTCTGCGACATGTACCTTTTCGAGGACGCCGTGGCCGAGGCGGCGCACGCCGCCGGCATGCGGGCTGTGGTGGGCGAAGTGCTGTACGACTTTCCCTCTCCCAACTACGGGCCCATCGAAGAAGGGTTCCGCTACACCGAAATGCTGATCGACAAATGGCGCCGCGATCCGCTGGTCACCATTGCGGTCGAGCCGCACTCGCCCTACCTGTGCGCCCCCGATCTCCTGCGCCAGGCGGCCGAACTGGCCGGCAGGCATGCCATTCCCCTGGTCATCCACGTTTCCGAGACCGCCAGCGAAGTCAAGACGATCAAGGAGCGCTATGGCCGCTCCCCGGTCCAGCACCTGGCGGATCTCGGGGTGCTGGCGCCCAATCTGCTGGCCTGCCACTGCGTCGCTTTGGACGGGGCCGACATGGATCTGCTGGCCGCCGGCGACGTCAAGGTGGTCCACAACCCGGAAAGCAACATGAAACTGGCCTCGGGCATCGCCCCGGTGCCCGAACTGCTCGCACGCGGCATCTGCGTGGCGCTGGGCACCGACGGGTGCGCCAGCAACAACGACCTCGACATGCTGAGCGAGATGGATACGGCCGCCAAACTGCACAAGGTGGCCACCCTCGACCCCACGGCCGTCAAGGCGGAGGCCGTGCTGCGCATGGCCACCATCGATGGCGCCCGGGCCCTGGGTCTGGACGATCGGATCGGTTCGCTCGAGGTCGGCAAAATGGCCGACCTGATCGTGATCGACATTCGCCAACCCCACCTGACCCCTTTTTACCACCCGGCCTCCCATCTGGTGTACGCCGCCCGCGGCGGCGACGTGACCACCACCATCGTCGGCGGACGCGTCCTGGTGGAGGCGCGCCGGCTGACCGCCATGGACGTCGAGACGGTCATGGACCGCGTGGCCCGCCTGGCCCTGGAGATCGGTGCCCGCAACTGATACCGGACCATTCGCATGTACGATCTCCTGATTCACGGCGGTACGTTCGTGACTTTAAATCCCGCGCGTGCCGTCCTGACCGACGCCTGGCTGGCCGTTCGCGACGGCGCCATCGCCGCCCTGGGCCCGTGCCGGAAAGACCTGCCGCTTCCCGCCGCCGCGGAAACGATCGATGCCAAGGGCGGCATGGTCATGCCCGGACTGGTCAACGCCCATACCCACCTGCCGATGATCCTTTTCCGCGGGCTGGCCGACGACCTGCCCCTCATGACCTGGCTGAACGACCACATCTTCCCGGCTGAGGCCGCCTTTGCCACGCCCGAGAACGTGCATGCGGCGGCACGCCTGGCCTGCGCCGAACTTCTGCTGGGCGGCGTCACCACCTGCTGCGACGGCTATTTTTGGGAAGACCGGGTGGCCGCCGCCGTGAACGACATGGGGCTGCGCGCCGTTCTGGGACAAGGCGTCGTCGATTTTCCGGCGCCCGGCGTCGACGACCCGTCCCGCAACCTCTCGGTCGCGCAGGCATTCGTCGATCGCTGGGCAGACAAAATGCCAACGATCGCCCCCTCGATCTTTTGCCATGCCCCCTACACCTGCGGCCCGGAAACGCTCCGTGAGGCCAAGGCCATCGCGCGGGCGGCGGGTATTCTGTTTCAGATCCACGCCGCCGAAACCCGCGACGAGGTCCGCCGGATTCAGGACCAGTACGGCCGCTCGCCCGTAGCCCATCTCGATCATCTGGGTCTGCTCGATCCCGATACCCTGCTGGTTCACGCGGTATGGATGGACGCCGACGATATCGCCCGGGCGGCGGACGCGGGCGCGGGCATCGTCCACTGCCCCGAGAGCAACATGAAACTGGGGGCGGGCATCGCGCCGCTGCCCCGATTCCTGGAATCCGGCCTGACGGTCGGGCTGGGTACGGACGGCTGCGCCAGCAACAACAACCAGGACCTTTTCCGGGAAATGGACATGGCCGCCAAACTGCACAAGCTGGCGGCCGGGGACCCCACCGTGGTGCCGGCCGCAACGGCGTTGCAAATGGCCACCATCGACGGGGCCCGCGCCATCGGTCTGGGCGAGGTCGTGGGATCGCTGGAAGTCGGCAAGCGGGCCGACATCATCATTCTCGACAGCCGCCACCCCCGACTGCGGCCGATGTTCAACCCGGTCTCCCAGGCCGTTTACGCCGCCGGGGCCGACTGTGTCTGCGACACCATCGTGGACGGACGGATCCGCGTGCGCCACCGCGACCTCGTCGGTTGG
Organism: Desulfobacterales bacterium; assembly: GCA_030066455.1. Next base: position 507 of record JASJBQ010000221.1, on the reverse strand, counting down.
GATTTGGAAACGCTGATCGAGCCGGTGGCATCGGTCGCACGCGTTATTGCCCCCGGCGCGGCACAGCCGATTCAGAAAGGAGAAGGCCTGAATGAACGCTGAAAACCTGCTGGCCGCCGCCCGGGGCGACCGCCCCGCCGACCTGCTGCTCACCAACACCCGCGTGATCAATGTCTATTCCGGGGAAATCGTGCCCACCGACATCGCCATCGCCGATGGCACGATCGCCGGGTTCGGGCCGCGGCGGGCCACCCGCACCCGCGACCTTGGCAACCGCTTCGTGGCGCCGGGCTTTATCGATGCCCACATCCATATCGAGAGCGCCATGGCGGTGCCGTCCGAATATGCCCGGGCCGTGCTGCCCCACGGCACCACCGCGGTGATGGCCGATCCCCACGAAATCGCCAACGTCATGGGTACCGCCGGGCTCGACTACATGCTGGCGGCCACCGAAGGGCAGCCATTGCAGTTTTTTTTCACCCTGCCCTCCTGTGTGCCCTCTTCCCC
>JASJBQ010000220.1 GCA_030066455.1 Desulfobacterales bacterium | reverse complement strand
GACCTTTCGCCGTTAGATGTCAAGGAAATCATTCGGCTCCTGAAAAAATGCTTCGATGCCAAGGGCCGGTTCAACAAGGCCGGCTTCGAGGCCTGCGTCGATTCCTTTGCACGTTATGAAGAAAAGGTGTTTGAGATTCTCTGGCACTTCCTTAAACAACCGATGCCGCGGGAAGACCGCATCGCTTTTCTCAATGCCCTGCAACTGCTGTTTGTCAAAATGAAGAAGCCGGAATTGGCCCTTCAGGTTTTGCTGAGTGATTTCCTTGAAGAGCCGGATCATATCCATTACTACGACCGCAACGGCATCATGCTCGCGAATCTGCTCCTGAGGCGGTATAACAAGGAGCTCGAAATTGACATTGAGATTACCCCGGAAGAAGTCTTTCTCGTTCGGGAGGGACTCAATCGAGAGACCGCGGCCGCAGCGCTGAGGGTGATTGACCAGCATCGTGATATCTTTTTTGAGAAGATTCGCACCATCCATCGTGGCGTCATCAATTCCCTCGATGAGGCCGGCAATGCCGATGGTGGGATGGAAACCAAATATTTATTGTCGCTGGAAAGGGAGATTCATATCTTCGTATCATTGCTCGGCGGTGACATCGCACGCTCTGTTCTGCGAAGCGCTTTGAATGAATATGGCAATCCGGATGCGGAGATATATCAAATCAATTCGGAAAAGTATATTTTCGAGGCGTTCTTACTGCATCTCAAGATTATTCTCAGGGGGTTAGGGCGCGCCGGGGATGTCAGCGATGAATGGATTATCGGGCACACCGCCAACCAACGCGATGAATTGATTGCCCTCAGTACCGAAAATCGCCATGCAGTGCTCGTTGACCGTGTTTTGGACTGGGCCCATAAGGCCCGTGAAAGTATCCTCAACCGACAGCTCACCGAGGTTGCCTGATCATCCCCTCCGGAAACGGCGAGCGCCTGTCAAATGCGGCGACAGCGGCGCCTTTTCTGAGACCCTTCCTCCATTGTACCCAAATGGCTTTAAAATGGCTGATCGTTCCATTGATATTGCTGGAAAAGCAATCACGGTTTTTATTTTTCTCCGCGCATGCGTTTTAGCCAGACTCCCCTCCCCAGGAAGTAATAGAGACTCACGGTATCATCTGACGCCAATGTCCGGAAATCTTTCAGCAGGGATCATTCGCACAATGTCGCCCTTCAGGATTTCCGCCTCTCGGCTTTCGATTCTTCAGGCCGGAGACCTAAACCCAGGGCGATGCCGATAGAAGGAAGCGGCGCTACCCATAGCGGATGGATCCGGGCGCGTTAGCGCGGTCACATGTTGAATTGCATTTCAGGGCAGATTGTTTTATCATTTCGTTCAACGCCCAGATTCGATACGATGTTGATTTTAAGCGCTCATCGTATCGGCCATTGAGGACCTACAGCCATGCCCCCAGTCGATATCAAGGATCCGTTCGCCCCTAAGGACGTCTGTCGCGTGTTGCTCAAGCGTCGGCTGCTCACCAAAGACCAGGCCAAATCCCTGCTGCAGAAGCGGTTGCAGGTCGAGGAAGAGCTGGTCAAGGAAAACCGCAAGCGCATGGCATCTTTCGGATCGAAGATCGCCAACCCCATCACTTTTATCGATGTGGTCGCACGGATCGGCCCCATGCGCGCGGATGGTAAACCCGGCGTCCTGGAAGAAGACCATATCTATCAGGCCCTGGCTGCCGAGTGGGATATGGTCTACAAAAAGATCGATCCTCTCAAGCTTGATCTTAATCTGGTGACAACCAAAATTCCCCACAATTTTGCGATGAAGCATTTGGTCCTGCCGATTGAGATCAACGCGGGCACCCTTGTTGTGGCCACCCCCAATCCTCATAATATGGAAGTAATCGATGACATTGCCCGTGTAACCAATATGCGGGTTTCTACGGTGGTTAGTTCCAAATCCGATATCCTCAAACTCATCGATGAATTTTTTGGCTTCAAGCGTTCGATTGCTGCGGCCGAGGATTTGTTTGCTTCTTCCTCCATCGACCTCGGTAACCTGGAACAGTACGTCCGGCTGAAATCGGCCGATGAATTGCCTTCCAATGACCAGCACATCGTCAATGCCGTCAATCATCTGTTTATTTACGCCTTTGATCAACGCGCCTCGGATATTCACATCGAACCCAAACGGGAAGACGTTCATGTGCGCATGCGCATCGACGGCGTTTTGCACACCGTCTACAAACTGCCCAAAAAGGTCCACAATGCCATCGTAACGCGCATCAAGGCCCTGTCGCGCCTGAATATGGCCGAAAAACGCCGACCGCAGGACGGCCGCATCAAGATGGACAAAGGCGGGCAGGAAACCGAAATCCGGGTTTCGACGGTTCCAGTAGCTTTTGGTGAGAAACTGGTCATGCGTGTGATGGATCCGGATGTCCTGATTCAAGATCTTGACGGCCTGGGTTTTTCGGAGACCGATTTGGCGAAATTCGATCAGTTTATCCGAATGCCTCATGGGATCATCCTCGTTACCGGGCCCACGGGAAGCGGCAAGTCGACGACGCTGTATTCCTCTCTGCGAAAAATTTCCACTCCCGAGAATAACATCATCACCGTGGAAGATCCGATCGAAATGATCCATGAAGATTTCAATCAGATTGGGGTGCAACCGGCGATTGATGTCACCTTCGCTTCAATTTTGAAGACGATTCTACGCCAGGACCCAGACATCATCATGATCGGTGAAATGCGCGATCTGGAAACGGCCGAAAATGCCGTACAGGCATCACTGACGGGACACTTGGTACTCTCGACCCTTCACACGAACGATGCCCCCTCGAGCATCACCCGCCTTCTGGATCTGGGCGTCCCTGCTTTTTTGATTCAAGCCACGCTGATCGGCATCGTGGCGCAGCGCCTGGTGCGCGTCATCTGTGAATATTGTCGCGAAAGCTTCGAAATGGATGCGGCGGAACTCGTGGCTTTGGGTGTCGAAACCGGTTTGGATGGCAGGGTCGAATTGCACCGTGGGGGTGGCTGCAACCGCTGTCGCCAAACCGGCTACCGGGGACGATCGGGCATATACGAAGTCATGCCTTACACCGAGAGTCTCCAGAAAATGACCACAGCCAGAGCTAATTTTGAAAATTTGCGCAAGCGGGCTGAAGAGGAGGGGATGGTGTCGCTGCAGCAAAATGCCATAATCAAAATGCTGGCCGGGGTGACGACCTACAAGGAAGTATTGCGCGTAACCTCCGTTCGCAAATTGTTGCAATGATCGATGCGGCCGCCTCACCAGTTTTCAAGCCATATATAAGTCCGTCCGCTATCTGCCTTCCGCGGGGGCACGTCCATGTACGCATGGGCTGCAAACAGGCATGCCGCGGCTCACGGCCCATCATCCGATGTCGATACAACCAGCGATATGTGTATCGGTGACCTCATTTCAGCGCAGAACCGCAGGTGCCTCTTCCGAGGCGTTTATCGAAATGCGTGAAAGGAAAAACCCAGCGCCGAAGGGATAGCCCTCCAGCGCTGGGTGTATACGAACGGATAAAGCGGCAGCGTTTTTTAGAACGGTGTCGTAACACCGGTCCAGGGGTCGATATTCTTGTCCGAGCGCGTCAACAAGACCGTGGCCGTGTTGTCTTCGGTGTGCAGCACCAGAACCCGACCGATGTCCTGTTTGGGCATTTGGATGAATTTATTGACGCCGCTGGTGGTCCACACACGGTTGGTGTCCTGCTGAAAAATGGTGTAATACTGACCGACTTCGACACCGTCTGACTCGCCCTTATCGATAAAACCCGTCTGAAACTGGCCGGTCATGCGGAAATGCTGTTCATTGTGGATAAATTTACCATAGAGGCCCGGAACGCTTTCTTTGATTTCGATGATGGGCGAACGCTCCAGGTAGGGCGTCAAGAAATCGCGTCGTTCGATGATGCGCCAGGAGCGGATGACATTGGCGATGGCCGTTTCGGCATTTACTTCGGTGATTTCACAAATCCCGAGAATCAGGTGCTGAATGCCGATGTAGTCGTTGGTTTCGTTGTCACGGACCGGCCTTAGTTTACGATAGATGGTGTATTTGTCCCCCACCTGGAAAACATGATCGACACCGGTGACGTAGAGCTGGTCATATTGCCCGATAAGTCCCTTGCCATCGCCGACCGGATCAATGACGATGCCGGACGGTTCCAGGACTTCACGGCGAATGAAACCCACGGTGTCGATGTTTCCATAACGGACCTGCGTCCCTTCCGGTTTGACGGTCGCATCGACCGGCTGGATGTTCTGGATATCCTTGCGGCGATAGAGTTTGATGCGATCGCCGGGGTAGATCAAGTGGGGGTTGCTGATTTGGCGGTTCTCTTTCCAGAGATCGGGCCAGAGATAGGCCGAATCGGAAAACTGCTGAGACAAATCCCAGAGGGTGTCGCCCGGTTGAACGATATAGTAGACGCCGGTTTCCGTTTCGACGATATGCTTTTGAATACCCTCCTGGGCCCATGCGGCCGACGAGCAGAAAACAAAAGAGGTGAGCAGAATGAACGCCAGGGTAATTCGGAGTGGCGTGGTTGATTTCATAAAGCGCTCCGATGCTTGGGGTTAGGAAACGGTAATGTCAAAATATGCATTAAATTTAGGCTAATATCTTCTATATCCTTAGCGTTCAGCCTGGAAATTGTCAAGTAATCTGACGCTTTGCAAAAGAAAACCCCCTGCCCGGAGGCAGGGGGTTTCGATATTGCATGCATGGAAGGTTTCGGCTTACATCATGCCGCCCATTCCGCCCATACCACCCATGCCACCACCCATACCGGCGGCGGCCGCGGCGGCGGCGGCATCGTTTTTCTCTTCGGGTTTCTCGGCCACCATGGCTTCGGTGGTCAGCATCAGGCCGGCGACGCTGCCGGCGTTCTGAAGCGCAAAACGCGTGACCTTGGTCGGATCGATGACACCGGCCTCGATCAGGTCTTCATAGTTGTCCGTTCCGGCGTTGTAGCCGAACGCGCCATCGGCCTGCTTGACTTTGTCGATGACGACCGAACCTTCTTTGCCGGCATTGTTGGCGATCTGGCGCAGCGGTTCTTCGATGGCCCGCATGACGACGTCCACACCAAGCTTCATTTCGGCCTTGACTTTACCCCGAGCCTTGTCAAGCGCCTCGAGGCAGCGGACCAGGGCCACACCACCGCCCGGGACGATGCCTTCTTCGACAGCCGCACGCGTCGCATTGAGCGCGTCTTCGACGCGAGCCTTCTTCTCTTTCATCTCCGTTTCAGTGGCCGCGCCCACATTGATGACGGCCACGCCGCCGATCAGTTTGGCCAGGCGTTCCTGAAGTTTTTCGCGATCGTAATCCGAAGTCGTCTCGTCGATTTGGGCGCGAATCTGCTTGACCCGTCCCTCCAGGGCCGAACGGGATCCAGCCCCGTCCACGATCGTCGTATTGTCCTTGTCGATGTTGATACGTTTGGCCTTGCCCAGATCGGAGATCGCCAGGTTTTCAAGCTTGATGCCCAGATCTTCGGACACCACCTGCCCACCGGTCAGGATCGCGATGTCTTCGAGCATGGCCTTGCGGCGATCGCCAAAACCAGGAGCCTTGACCGCGGCTACCTGAAGGGTCCCCCGCAGTTTGTTGACCACCAGTGTGGCCAGCGCCTCGCCGTCCACATCCTCGGCGATGATCATGAGCGGCTTGCCCATCTTGGCCACCTGCTCGAGAACCGGCAGAAGATCCTTCATGTTGCTGATTTTCTTCTCATTGATCAGAATGTAGGGGTCTTCCAGCGAAGCCACCATCTTTTCCGGATCCGTGACGAAGTAGGGGGAGAGATAACCACGGTCGAACTGCATACCTTCAACGACGTCCAGGGTGGTTTCCATGCCCTTGGCTTCTTCCACCGTGATCACGCCTTCTTTGCCGACCTTGTTCATGGCTTCGGCGATGATATTACCGATGGTTTCATCGTTGTTGGCCGAAATCGTACCGACCTGCGCGATTTCGCGCTGGTCTTTGGTCTGCTTGCTCATTTTGTGCAGTTCTCTGACCGAGGCATCCACCGCCACGTCAATCCCGCGCTTGATGGCCATGGGGTTGTTGCCCGCGGCCACAAGCTTCTGGCCCTCTTCATAGATGCAGCGTGCCAGGACCGTGGCCGTGGTGGTACCGTCACCAGCCATATCGCTGGTCTTGCTGGCCACTTCTTTGACCATCTGGGCTCCCATGTTTTCAAATTTGTCTTCCAACTCAATTTCCTTGGCAACTGTTACGCCGTCCTTGGTGACCGTGGGCGATCCCCAGGATTTGTCGATAACCACATTGCGGCCTTTGGGGCCCAGAGTGACAACCACAGCATCGGCAAGCGTTTGGACACCCCGCAGCATCGATTCGCGGGCTTTCATGTCGTATTTGATCAATTTAGCCATTTTGATTCAACCTCCATAGACTTCGATTGTTTATTCAATGATACCCAGAATATCATCTTCCCGCATGATCAGGTATTCTTCACCTTCCACTTTGACTTCGGTTCCGCCATATTTGCTGAACAGAACACGGTCACCTTTCTTTACCTCCAGAGCGACACGCTTGCCGTCATCACCCAGGCGGCCGTTACCGACGGCGACCACTTTGCCCTCTGCCGGCTTTTCTTTGGCGGTATCAGGGATGATGATGCCCCCCTTGGTTTTGGTCTCTTCTTCCATCCGTTGAACCAGGACTCGATCGTTTAACGGTCTGATCTTCATTTGTTCATCTTCTCCTTTTCGAACTAATGTGGTTAAAAACCTATTTTGACCGAGAGGGCAATCTGCTCGGTGTGACGGCAGAAGATCCCTCTAAAAAAGTGGTGATTTACATTTTCAATGTGATTCGGTTGCACAGTGTATGATCAACAAATCTTTTCAGCTCACCTTTAAAATGGGCCGCTTCATAGCTCGCCGGTCTGCGCTTATTGGCAAACGAAAAAGCCAGCAACTGAAGCGCTTTTTGGGCGATGCCCTGCTGCTTTAGTCTTTCGTGCGTCTAATCGCTAGAGTGGCCGGATTTAGAATCCCCTGAAGGGGATGGAGAATCAGAGGTCTTTGCTTTTTTGCCGCTATCCGTAGATTTTGAGGGAGAATTGGTCTTTTTGGCATAATCGGTGACATACCACCCTGAACCTTTAAGGTGAAAAGTGGTACTGGAAATCATCTTGCGTAGTTGGCCGTTGCATTGATTGCAGTGTGTCAGGGGCTTATCCGAGAATTTCTGCAGGGCCTCTTCAACCGATCCACATTGCAGACACTCGTATTCGTAAATGGGCATAAAAAAAACCTCCCTCAAAGGTCAGTCATATTAAATTATCGTGGGTTACGCCCACGTCGAACATTGAAACAATAGTCAGCCGATTACTTTTGTCAAGGCCTTAACGCAACTAAAAACCGCGCGCGGCGATGATTGCATTCGAGTGTGGGGTGATCCTGCCGGGCCGGCAGGCCAGGGGGCAAAGACGGCCGGATTGAATTAAAATGGTGCTAGTGGAACCTAACGGCCTGTCGGTATACCCGGCACCGACCGAGGTCTGAATACCCTGCGCGTTGCCAGTCACCTCAAAGTGCCCATGATTGATGCCTGGATTAGCATTTCAGGTTGTCGAAACCATCGCGCCAGCGGGCGTAATACCTAAGCACGGAGCCAAGCCCCTCGATTCGGAGCGGGCACAATATCTGGTGGGTTTCATCGTGAACCCGCTTCTCCTCAGCAAGACGCTCTTCGTCCGAGGCTTCGAAGTTCTGCAGAAACAGGGAAAAGCGGACAATATGAATCAACTCGTGCGTCACGATGTAGAGTGTGAAGGGGAATAGAGCGAGTTCGGGCGTATTCGTGACCGTTTCCAGGATCGTGTGGTCCTGGAGGCAAACTTTGTAAAAATCGAAACTTTCGGAATTGAGAGGCGTGTGGGGCGAGCGGCCTTCATAGCGAATAACCTGTGCGAATGGGCCTTCGATCAATTCTTCGCGGCCGAGATCGGCCGCTGTCCTGATATCGAAACGACGTCCGGACCATTGACTGGCCGATAATTTATAATGATTGCTGACCAGTTCTTCGGCCATGGCAACGGCCTCGTTTACGATTGTTAGCTGTTCGGGGTT
>JASJBQ010000219.1 GCA_030066455.1 Desulfobacterales bacterium | reverse complement strand
GGCATGAACAAATCGATGGATTTGGCGTCGATGATGGCATAGGCGATCTGGTCGGGCTGCCCGGCCACGAGTCGCCCCCAGATGGCGTAGCGCTTGGGCCAGAAATCCTGGCCCTCGTCGTAGAAGCGGGCTGCGTCCCGGTTGACGACAATGCCGAACGAGACGCAGTCCAGCCGGGTGACGATGCCGCCGTCGAATTTGGGCGCGCGCGCGTCGATGGCCACCGCGTGGCACTGGCGCGGATCGCCCACCGGCTGGGCGCCCTTGTCCAGCAGTTCGCGCAGCATGCGGCCCTTGTCGTAGGGGGTGCCGCGCACGATGAAATTCTCGGCCGCCTCACCCCAGTGTTCCTTGAGCCAGTCGAGGTTGGCCTGGAATCCGCCGGACGCGACCACCACGGCCCGGGCCGCGACTGTCTGCCGCGCACCGCCGCACTCGAAGACGGCGGCCGTGAAGCGGCCCGCTTCGATCACCAGCTCGACCACCTCGGCCGCGTAGACGATGCGCACCCCCAGCCGCTCGGCAGTGGCGTAGTAAGCATTCATCAGGGCCTTGCCGCCGCCCAGGAAAAAGGCGTTGGTCCGGGAGAGATGCAGGGTGCCGCGCATCGAGGGCTGAAACTTGCAGCCGTGCTGCTCCATCCAGGCCCCGATGTTGTTGGACTCCCGGATCGTGAAGCGGGCCATTTCCTCGTCGGTCTTCCCGCCGGTCACGCGCATCAGGTCGTCCCAGAATTCGTCTTCCTTGTAAGGTCCGGTCAGGAAGGCGTTGCCCGCGGCGTGCAGGTAACGCAGGTTGCGGGTGTGGCGGCTGTTGCCGCCGCGAAATTCGAAAGGGGCGCTCTCTAGAAGCAAGACGCTGGCGCCGGCCTCCCGGGCGGTCATGGCGGCACACAGGGCCGCGTTGCCGCCGCCCACGACGAGGACGTCGACGGGCCGGGGCAGATCGGCGGGCAGGCAGCCGCCCGCTGGCGTTGCGCTCATGTGAATCCTCCTCGGTTTACATATTGGGCGCCCCGGCAACGGCGACAACACACCTCCAGGGGGCGCACCATGGTCGGTATCAAAATCCGTACCACCTGCCCCCTGGCGAAGGCAATTTCAGCGGCGTGCCCTGTTTCAGATCTGTGGCGGCCGGGTGGGTAAACCGGGCGGAGTGGATGCGAAACAGAATGTTTCATCTTTTTGACGATTGGTCGCAACACAATGTTCCGTAGCGCCACCAGTCGCCTTAGAATGGCCGAGCGGACCGGTCAGCTAACGTCCGGAAACGGATGTCCGGCCCGCTTGCCCTCGGCCTGCAGGGATGCCAGCACGTCGGCGGTCAGTGGAATCCCCCGTAGCCGGCGTTCTTCCGCGGTGCGGGCCTCGGGCTCGCCCGGCATCAGGATTTCCGTAAAACCTTCCGCCCGGGGCTGTGCTTTCACGCGTTCGCGCAGGATCTGCATCCGGTCTTCGAAAGCTTCGCGGGGCATGAAAAGATCGGTGCGCAGGGCCAGAAAGCAATGGCCCGTGTTCTGGGGGCCGTCCAGTCCGGTGAAGGGATTGCGGACCTCACCACCGAATGCAGCCCCGGTCAGAACCCCGCTCAGGACCTCCATCAGCATGGAAAGCCCGGAACCCTTGACGCCGGCCATGGGCAGCATCACGCCCTCGAAGGCCGCGGCCCCGTTGGTGGTCGGCCGGCCATGCCGGTCCAGCGCCAGCCCCTCGGCAATGGACTCGCCCCGCTGGGCGGCGAATTTGAGCTTACCGCGTGCCACGGTGGAACAGGCCATGTCCAGCACGAAGGGCGGGGCCGCACCGACCGGGGCGCCCGCGGCAAAGGGGCTCGTCCCCAGGAAGGGGGTTCGTCCTCCCCAGACCGCCAGCGCCGGTGAGGCATTGGTGAAGGCCATGGCCGCACACCCGGCTTCGACCGCCTGGAGAACGTAGAGCGCGGCCATGCCGTAGTGGCCGCTGTGCCGGACGCCCGCCAGCCCGATGCCGTTCTCCCGGGCGATGGCGATGGCCGCATCCATGGCCCGGGGGCCCACCACCAGCCCCAGTCCGTTGTCGCCGTCCACCAGGGCCGCGACGGGCGCCGTCCGTTCGATGCGGATGTCCGGCGCCGGGTTGGCAACCCCCTGCCGCAGACGCTCGCAATACATGGGCACCCGGGCCACGCCGTGGGAATCCACGCCCCGTAGGCTGGCTTTGACCAGAGCCCGGGTGGCGGTGGCCGCATCGGCCTCAGGCAGTCCGCAAAATTCAAACACCGGTTGCAGCCACTGCGTCAGCTCCTGGGCTGCAATTGTGGGTATATCGTGGTTCGGCATGAACTCTCCTCCGGTCCTGTCCGCGAACCAGGATTGACGCCGGAAGGACCTGTAATTGCGCGGGCATGCGGTCCTGATTTGAGTGCGGGATGTGCTCCCTCCCGGCTGTGAAGGCTGGGGTTATTCCAGAAACAGATCGTGGGTCCGGGTATCAGGGTCGATGGCCGCCTTGACACTCGCGGCGTCCACGACCAGGATGGCGATGACCACCTTGATGCCGCAGATTGTTTCGTCCGTGAGATGCCCCCCCATGGTCACCACGGTGTCGTCCTGAACCAGTGAAGCCGCGAAATGGGCGTGGATTTCCGGTTCGCCGTTGTCGCGGGGCGCAACCCATCCCGTGAGCGATACCAGCTCCATCGGTCGGGTCACTTCGAGGTAGAGGCGGTCGTCGGGGGTGACCGGAAACTGCGAGGGAAAATGTTTGAGGTTACGGAAGACCGCCTTCTTGAGCGCACCGAGCCCGGAGACGATCACGCCCGCGGCGATGCCCTCGCTGCGGACGGCTTCCTCGATGGCGGCCAGCAACGGAGCCTGCGGCCGGGCCCGAAACTGAACCAGGCGCTGGACCGCCTGGCTGCTGATCTGGCTCAACAGTGACATTCGCGCGTTCCTTCCCAGTCCTGCGATTCACGCGGTAATAATCGTACCGGTCGCAAGGAGTTCCGTGATTTCCGCCTCCTTGAATCCGGCCGCCTTCAGAAAAGCTCGGCTGCCCTCCCCGACGGCGGGCGGCTGAGCCCGCAGGCCGAGATCGGCACCGCCCAGGCGCAGCGGCAGTTTGGGCAGCCGGGCCGTGCCCCCGTCCGGCAGGCGCACATCGGCCAGCCCGCCAGACTGCGTGAGGTGCGGATCATCGATGAGGTCCTGGGGTCGTCCCACCGGGGCATAGGGGATACCGGCCCTGCGGGCCCGGGCCTGGACCTCGTCGGCGTCCAGTTGGCCGATGCGCTCCCGGATAGCCGGCAGCAGCCGTTCTCGGGCCGCGACCCGAAGGGTATTGTCCGCCAGGCGCGGGTCCGTCGACCAGTCCTCAAAATCAAAATGCCGGCAAAGCGCCTGCCAGTGATTCTCGCTGGTGCAGCCGATGAACACCTGCTTCCCATCGTGGGTCTCGAAGAGGTCGTAGATCGACCAGCTGCGGCCTCGCTCGGGCATGGGCGGAGGGGGCTCACCCGTAACCGCGGCGGCGGCCATGTGCTGGCCCATCAGGAAAGCCACCGATTCGAACAGGGCGGCGTGCACCAGCTCGCCGCGCCCGGAGGCCCGGCGCCGGTGCAGGGCGGCCAGGATGCCCACCGCGCCGAAGGTGCCGCCCAGGATGTCCACCACCGAGGCCCCGGCTCGCAGGGGACGGCCTTGCGGCCCGGTCATATAGGCCAGTCCGCCCATCATTTGCACCACCTCGTCCAGGGCCGGCCGGTCTTCGTAGGGGCCGGGCAGAAACCCCTTGAGGGTGCAATAGATCAATCGCGGGTTGATGGCCGCGCAGGCATCATAGCCGAAGCCCAGACGCGCCATGGTCCCGGGGCCGAAATTCTCGATGAGCACGTCGGCGCCGGCGAGCAGGCGACGCAGCACATCGGCACCCCGCCCGGATTTCAGGTCGATGGCCAGGCTGGCCTTGTTGCGGTTGAGATAGGCGAAGAAACCGGACCCGAAACCGGTCAATGTACGGGTGGTGTCGCCGCCGGGCACGCGCTCGATCTTGAGAACGTCGGCGCCCATGTCGGCCAGGATCAACCCGCAGGTCGGCCCCATGACCGTGTGCCCCAGGTCGAGCACTTTCAGGCCCTCGAGCGGCAGGGGCGGATGCGTTTCAGCCATCGGCCTTCTCCCCGCAGGCGACGGTTTTATCCCGGGCGGCCCGCAGCACGGCCGCCATGCGCCCGGGCAGCCGTCGTTCGAGCAGGCGTTCCAGGGTGTCCACCACCTTGACCAGACCGGCCAGGTCGATGCCGGTGGCCACCCCCATGGCCTCGAAGGCGTGCACGGCGTCCTCGGTGGGCACGTTGCCGGCCGCGCCGCGCACGAAGGGGCAGCCGCCCAGTCCGCCGGTGCAGACGTCGAAGCTGCGGACTCCGGCCTCGAAACCGGCCAGCATGTTGGCCAGTCCCAGCCCCCGGGTGTCGTGCAGGTGCAGGACCAGCTCGATGTCGGGCAGGGCCTTGCCGATTCGCGCGCACAGGTCGGTCACCTGCCGGGGGTGCGCCATTCCCGTGGTGTCGGCCAGGTTGAGTGACCGGGCGCCGGCGGCGGCCATTTTCTCGGCGGCGGCCAGCACACGGTCGGCATCGATGGCGCCCTCATAGACGCAACCGAATACGCACTGCAGCCCGCCGCGCACGTCCAGCCCGGACTGGACCGCCTCGCGGATCAGCCCGGCCACGGTGTCAATGGCCGCCGTCGCGCTCTGGTTGGTGTTGCGGCGGCTGTGGCTGTCCGACACCGAGGCCGAGAGGGCCACGTCCGACAGCCCGCAGGCCAGGGCCCGCTCGAGTCCGCGCGCGTTAAGCACCAGCCCGCTGAAGACCACCCCTTGGGGGGGCTCCACGGTGCGCACCAGTTCATCGGTGTCGGCCATCTGGGGCACCCGACGGGGATGCACGAACGAACCCACCTGGATGCGCTTCAGGCCGGCGCGCGCCAGCCCGGCGACCAGGTGTTTTTTTTCGACCAGCGAAAAGGGCCGGGACTCGCTCTGGAGACCGTCGCGCAGGGTCTGATCCTCGAGATTGACGCCCCTGTTTTGACGCGCCATCGTTCGCTCCGATGAGGGTTGGACAAATCGACGCCACGGGGAGGATCCGTGGCCTGCGTCTCCCGTATCATGTGCCGGGCCTGTCATCAACCGGACGGACCGGACCGCTGAGCGGCCGGCGACTATGTGTTGAAAAATCACCCACAATGCTGATATGGTGTTGTCCTGCAAAGGCACGCAGGATTGCCGCCGCCGATCGGGCGGAAAAGGGTGACGGGGGACCGGAAGCGCTTCCGAATCATGCATCCGCGGGCATACCCGCGCACAGACGACATCTCATCGCCAGACAAGAGGCGGGCCGTTAACGTGGAAGAAGCCGCACCAAATCAGGCCGCGGGTCGGGAAAACCCTTCGACTGCTTTCGGAGACCTCCCCAACCGCTACGCCATCCAGCATGGGGAGAACGAAAGTTACCTGACCTGCCTGGAGATGCCGAACATTGCCGTCATCGTTCAGCCCGGCCTGTCGTTCTCGGCCTCCACTGTTCGCAAATCGCCCAATTCCCGCATCTATCTCGACGGTGTCGCCCAGTGCGAACCCTTCATGGACCTCGAGAAACACGTCTACAATTTCGACCATCACGAGGGGGTGGTGCGGCCGTTCACCCTGGCCACCTGCGAACAGGTGCTGGTGATGGTCATGAAGGGCATGGACCTGCGCGGCCGCGACTGGAAAATATATGCCAACGAGCCGGACCTGGACACGATCCTTTCCATCTGGCTGCTCCTCAATCACGTGCGCCTCAAACAAAAGGCGCCGGACGAGCTGAAGGGCCTCTACACGCTGGTGCGGCTTGAAAGCCTCATCGATGCCCACGGCCTGGAGATGATTCACATCAGCGGCCTGCCGCTCGATCTGCTCAACAAGACCCGCAAGATCATCGACTACCTGCGGGAAGAAGAGATCGACCTGAAACGCCACGCCGTCTGGGAGGAAAGCGACTTCCTGGAGCACACCGCCCTGGTGCTGCAGAAGATCGACCGGTTGGTCTACCGTTCGGACGAATTTCTGGACTTTCAGGACCTGCAGGAACTGGCCAGGGTGGAAATCGTCAACAACCGCTTTGCGGTGGCCGTGGCCTCGGCCCAGGGCATATACGAAATCGAGCCCTTTCTGGCCCGCCTCTACGGCGAGAACATCGCCATCGTCATCCTGCAGAACGAATCCGGGGGGTATACCCTGCGCCGCATGGACCATTTCATGCCCGGTGACCTCAAACCGATCTACAGCAAGCTCAATTTTCTGGACCCGGTGGTGCGCTGCCGGAGTGAGAAAAACCAATGGGGCGGGTCCGGCGATATCGGGGGATCGCCCCGCGGCGTCGGCACCCAGTTGACGCCCCTGGAAATCGCCGAGGCCTGCCGGGACGTCTTCCGCCCCCCGAGCATGCTGCAGCGCACCCTGCGTTTTCTTCATGCCCTGGCCGTGGTGGCCCTTGTCACCGGCGCGGCCGCTCTCATCCAGCGGTACCTGCCGCAGACAACCTGGTTTCAATCCAGCATGCTCGCTGCCGTGCTGAGCCAGTCCGACCTGATTTTCTACCTGAGCGTCGTTCTCTTTTCTTTCCTGGGTATAGCGATCTATTCGCGCGGACGCTTATGGCAGGTCGGGCTGGGGGTGCCCATCGGCCGCGCCTGGTGGCTGATGCTACCGGTGGGTGCCGCTGCGGCGGCCATGGGGGGGGTGCCCGTACCCTGGGAGGAGCTGCCCGACATGGTTACGGGCTTCAAGATCTTTTACGCCGTGCTGCTCATACCGCTTGCCGGCGAATTGTTGTTCCGCGGCCTGGCCCACGGGATCATCGCCAAGCGTTCGCGCGTGCAGCGCTGCGACAACGGTTGGGCGCTGTCCTTTCCGAACGTTTGCAGCACCATCATGTATGCCGTGTTTCCCGCCCTCATCATGCTGGGGGCCGATCTCATGCCGCCTTCCGGCCAGCTTGCAGCCACCATCCGCATCACCCTGGCCGCGCTGGTGTTCGGTATTGCCGCCGGGCTGGCGCGCGAAAGGTCCCAGAGTCTGCTGCCGGGTATCCTCTTTCAGGCCGCGGCCGCGGCCCTGCTCATCTTCGTGTTCGCCGCCCTTTTCAGCAGCCTGCTGATCCCCTGAACACGACCGGTCGCAGGTCCTGGCCGGCGCTATCCCCTGACCGACATCAGATAAAACGCTTCATGATCTCTTCGACGACGGTATCCACGTTGTCCGGCCGGATACCGTAGCTCGCCACCGCCTGTTCGGCCCGTCGCCGCCTGGCGGGAACGGCCATGTCCGCCAGGCGCGCCAGAAGTCCCAGGCGCCGCCCGGTCTGGAATACCACTTGTACTTCAGGCGGCAGTGCCAGGTAATCCCGGATGACGCCGGTCATGGCGGGTTTGTCGTCCGGCAGACGGCCCTCGACTTCCTGGAAGAGGTTGAGGATATGGTCGCTCTTGACCATGCTGGTGATACCCTCCAAGCTTTCCAGAAAAAGAAGCACCTCTTCGGCCGTTTCGCGCTCGCCCAGTTTCTCGAAACGCCCCTGGTCACGATCCGTGGCGAGTTCGGTGTGGTTGGGGATTGCCAACGTCCTCAGGCGGATGAAGTCCGGATCGATCCGGTTCAGGGCATCGGCGGTTTCCAGGGCATGTTCGCGGGACAGATCGCGCCCGCCCAGGCCGGGCATGACATATTCCGAAAGCTCCATCCCGGCAGCTTTGACCTTTTGGCCGGCCCGTATGTGGCCGTCCTTGGTGGTGCCTTTGCGCATGCGCCGGAGGACCGCGTCGGCCCCCGACTCGAGGCCGATGTGAATGCGGTTGAGACCGGCGGCGGCCATGGCCTGCAGGTCGGGTAAAGCGATCCGGGCGATGCTGTGGGAGCGCGCATAGGAAGTGATGCGCTTCACCCAGGGAAAACGACGGCGCAGGTGTTCCAGAACAGCGATCAGATCTCTGGGTTTGATCACCAGGCTGTTGGCGTCCTGGAGGAAAATGGACTGCATGCCGCCCGCGTACCAGTGTAGCGCCGCCTGGAGGGCGGCGCTGTCGGCCGGCCG
>JASJBQ010000218.1 GCA_030066455.1 Desulfobacterales bacterium | reverse complement strand
CAAGTCCGCCCGCGGCGAGGCCACCACCGATATCGACCGCCTCGAGGTCGATCACCTGTACAGCAAGGGCCGCCGGGCGTGATCGAACGGCGGACCAGGGGGGTAGCGTCGCCCCGCATCAACACCGTGGTCTGAAACCCGCCGTTATGGCGGCGGTTGTTTGGATGGCATACCAAGAGAGGCAACTTATGGAAGTCAGCTGTAAGGCCTGCCAGGCCCGTTTCAACATCCCGGACGAAAAACTGCCGGTCGGCAAGAGCGTTTCGGCCGCCTGTCCCAAATGCCAGCAGAAAATCAAGATCGAAGCGCCGTCGCCCTACGAAGACCGTCCGGGACCCGCGGCCAGCGACGAAAGCGACGTCTACGACGCCGCTGAAAAGCCGTTCGATTTTGTCGAGGAAGATGCCCTCACCGCCCTGGTCTGCGAGGACGACCCGGCGGTGCGCGAAAAGATCAAAGGCACGCTCGTGATGATGGAATACAACGTTTCGGTCGCCGGCAGTACGCGTGAAGCCCTCAAGCGCATGCGCTACCACAACTACGAGCTGATCGTCGTCAACGAAACCTTCGACGCAAGTTCGGTCGAAGCCAACGGTGTGTTGGTATTTCTGGAAAGACTGCCCATGAGTGTGCGTCGCAATATCTTCGTCTGCCTCACCAGCGCGCGCTACCGCACCATGGACCACATGATGGCGTTCAACAAAAGCGTCAACATGATCGTCAACACCAAGAATATCGACGAATTCGGCAAGGTCCTCAGCACGGGGATCACCGACAACGACATGTTCTACCGGGTCTACCACGATACCCTCAAATCCATCCAGGGCTTCGTTTAGGATCCGATGGACCCCGCCGCGCCATATGGATGCCGTGAATACCGCCAGGAAATGATTCTGGTCGCCTTACATGAACGGCTGCGCCGCGAGGATCTTCCCGACGAGGAACGCCACGCACTGGAAGCGGAAATCCGCCGCCTCGAAGAAGAACGCTTCGGTTGACCTTTGGGTGCAGGCGTGCCTCGCCCACCGGTTTCCGAGCGCCCGACACCGCCATGCCCAGCAAGAACGCCTTGAAGCACCCGAGCGCCATCGACCAGCCCGCCCCTCGGCTGTACCTGATCACGCTGCAGCCCCGGATCGACGGTTTCGACAATTTTCTGGGCATCTGGCTGTACACAGGACCGCCGCGGGTCCTCGTGGACACGGGACCGAGCGCCACCGCGCCGCAATTGCTGGACGCGCTGGCGCGGATCGGCGCCCGGCGGATCGACTATATCCTGCTGACCCACATCCATATCGACCACGCCGGCGGATTGGGTGAAATCACGGCGGCCTTTCCGGAAGCCCGGGTCATCGTGCATTCGCGGGGAATTCCCCATTTGGTGGACCCGACCCGACTTTGGGCCGGCAGCCTCAAGACTCTGGGCACAACCGCCGAGCGCTACGGTTCCATCACGGCCGTTGCCGAGGAACGCCTGGCAGCCGCCGAGGACTTGAACCATCCCGTGATCGAGGCCATTCTCACGCCCGGGCACGCCCCCCATCATGTGAGCTATCGTTTGGACGATTTGCTTTTTGCCGGCGAAGCCGGCGGCGTCTGCCTGGCGGTCGCCACGGGAAAGGATTTCATGCGCCCGGCCACGCCGCCGCGATTTCGGCCGGAAACCGCCCTGCGCAGCATCGACGCCCTTCTCGCCCTGGGTCCCGGCAGGATCGCCTACAGCCACATCGGCCTGCGCGACGATGCGCCCGCCCGGTTACGGGCCCACCGCGACCAGCTGTTGCACTGGCAGGCCATCGTCGCCGACGAGGCGTCGCAGCAATCCGCGGAGCACCTGGAATCCGCCTGTCTGCAGCGGCTTCTGCGGGAAGACCCCGGCCTGCAGGGCCTCGCCCAGCTGCCCATGGCCGTGCAGCGGCGCGAAACCGGATTTATAAAAAACAGTCTGCGTGGGTTTCTGGGGACTTTCGCGGAGCGCGGCGGCCGGCAATAATACGGGAACGTGAGCGGCGGGACTTCAGCCGTCGATGGCGCGATAGCAGAAACAGTCGACGATATGGTCGTTGACCATGCCGGTGGCCTGCATGAAGGCGTAGCAGATGGTGGGGCCCACAAATCGGAATCCCCGTTTTTTCAGATCTCGGCTCATGGCTTCGGACCGGGGGGTCCAGGCGGGAATCGCGGCCGTCGTGCGCCAGCGGTTGCGCACAGGCCGTCCGTCGACAAACTGCCAGACGTAGCGGTCAAAAGTTCCGAACGCCGACTGGACCTCCAGGAAGGCGCGGGCATTGGCGACCGCCGCATTCATTTTGAGCCGGTTGCGGATCAGCCCCGGGTCCTTGAGCAGGGCCTCGATTTGGCGGGGGCCGTAGGCCGCCACCCGGACGGGATCGAATCCCTCCAGCGCCACGCGGTAGTTCGCGCGCTTCTTCAAGACCGTCAGCCAGCTCAAGCCCGCCTGGACCCCTTCCAGGATCAGGAACTCGAACAGGCGCCGATCGTCGTGGACCGCCCGCCCCCACTCGTTGTCGTGATAGGCGACATACAGCGGGTCGGCGGTCACCCATTCACAGCGCCGCGGCATCGGCCGCCTCGCTGATGATGCGCAAACCTTCCAGGGTGAGGTCCAACTCGACATGTTGGATGGTTTCGGACACGTCCTTCATGAGCGGTGCCAGCCCGCCGGTGGCGATTACTTTCGGCGTCCCGCCGATTTCACGCGCCATCCGCCGGACCATCCCGTCCACCAGGCCGGCATAACCGTAAATGATGCCGGCCTTGATCGAGCTGGTCGTATCCTTGCCGATCACCTCATCGGGTGGCTTGAGAATATCCACCCGGGGCAGTTTGGAGGCCTTCTGGAAAAGGGCCTCGGAGGCGATCTGGATGCCCGGGCTGATGGCCCCACCCATATACTCCCCCCGGGCCGATATGGCATCGAAGGTGGTGGCCGTGCCAAAGTCGATGATGATCATGCTGGTGCGGTATCTTTCGTAGGCCCCCACGGCGTTGACGATGCGGTCGGCGCCGACCTCGGCCGGATTGTCGTAGAGAATCGGCATGGCCGCGCAGTTGCGCGGGTCGACCCAGATCGGGGCCTGCCCGAGGTATTTTCGGCAGAAGGCGTCCAGAATGGTCATCATGGGCGGCACGACGCAGGAAATGACCGTCTTGGAAAAGGCGCCGGTATCGATGGCGTGCATGGCGAAAAGATTGGAGGCCAGGACGTGGAATTCGTCCTCGGTGGCATTGCGCTCGGTGCGCACGCGCCAGGATTGAATGAGCTTTGCGCCCTCGTAGACGCCCATGACCGTGTTGGTGTTGCCCACGTCGATGACGAAAATCATTGGCGTATCGGTTTCCTGTGCAAGCGGGTTTCAGGAAGCAGAGCGGATGGCGTCGGCCACCGTCAGCGCGGCCCGCGCATTGGCCACGTCGTGCACGCGCACGATGTGGGCGCCGTTCAGCACCGCCGCAACCGCGGCGGCAGAGGAGCCGGCCTCGACGGCCGGCAAATCGGCCGGGATGTCCTTGACGTCCTCCGGCTTGAGCAGGTTGCGGATAAAGGCCTTGCGGGAGGCCCCCACCAGCAGAGGCACACCCAGGTCCTGGAAGACCGCCAGCCGGCGCAGCAGCAGCAGATTGTGATCGAAGGTCTTGCCGAAACCGATACCCGGATCGATCATGATGCGCTTGCGATCGATGCCCTGGGTTTCAGCGCGGGTGATGGCGTCCGCCAGAAAAGCGTGGACCTCTCCCGCCACGTCCCGGTATTCCGGTTTGACCTGCATGGATTTGGGCGTACCCAGCATATGCATCAGGATGACGGGCACGCCGGCCGCTGCCACCAGGGGGCCCATGGCCGGGTCGATCCGCAGGGCGCTCACATCGTTGATGATGGCGGCACCGGCCGCCAGGGCCTGGCGGGCCACCTCGGATTTGGTCGTGTCGATGGAGATGGGCACCGAGACGCGCTCGGCCAGGGCTGCGATCACCGGGACGACGCGGCGGATTTCCTCGTCCGCGGCCACGGGATCGGAGAAGGGCCGGGTGGACTCCCCGCCGATATCGATGATATCGGCCCCGGCCGCCGCCAAGGCAAGGCCGTGGTCCACCGCCGCCGGGGTGTCGAAGAAGCGCCCGCCGTCGGAGAAGGAATCCGGCGTGATGTTGACGATTCCCATGACGCAGGTGCGCCGGCCGAGCACCAGGCGATGATCGCCCCAGGACAATTCGTAGACCTGATTCGCCATTCCGTTGTTAATCCCGGGGCGGCTCGCCCGGGTCGTCATTTTCCGAATCTCCGGCGGCATCCGCGTCTTCGGGGGGTGTCGCTTCCGGGGCCGCTTCGGCGGCAGCGGTTTTCTCGGGTTCGGCGTCTTCGTCTTCGGTCGTCGATCGATGCTCGTGTTTGGAGGGAAAGTCGAAATCGGGCCGCAGCTCGAGAATGATCCTGTCCAGTTCGTCGCCCAGGACGGTCTCCTGCTCGAGCAGCACTTCAGAGAGCCGGTGCAGGACGTCCATATTCTCGCCCAGGACCTGTTTGGCGCGCTCGTAGGCCGTGGAAATCAGCTTGGTGACCTCGGCGTCGATGCGCCGTGCCGTGTCCTCGGAATAGTCGCGCTGCTGAGCGATCTCGCGCCCCAGAAAGATCTGCTCCTCGCCCTTGGCGTAGGAGAGCGGTCCCAGGTCGCTCATGCCCCAGGAGCGCACCATGCGCTCGGCCAGACCGGTGGCCTGCTTGATATCGTTCGAGGCCCCGGTGCTGATGCGGTCGAAGACCAGTTCCTCGGCAATGCGGCCACCGTAGGCCACCGAAAGCTCGCTCTGCAGCTGGTCCTTGTATTTGAAGTCGCGCTCCTCCGGCAGGAACCATGTGACGCCGGCCGCCCGCCCGCGGGGAATGATGGTAACCTTGTTGACCGCGTCGGTATGCGGCAGGAAGCGGGCCACCAGGGCGTGGCCGGCCTCGTGGTAGGCCGTGGTTTTCTTGTCCTCGTCCGAAATGACCTTGGACTTGCGCTCCAG
This sequence comes from Desulfobacterales bacterium, assembly GCA_030066455.1. The sequence continues at coordinate 3,108 of JASJBQ010000218.1, read as the reverse complement.
CCCCATGTAGACCTTGTCCTTGGCCTCCTCGAAATCCAGCATTTCGACGTGCTCCTTGTCTCGTTTGGCCGCCAGCAGGGCCGCCTCGTTGACAAGGTTCTCCAGGTCCGCGCCCGAGAAACCGGGTGTTCCCTTGGCCAGCATGACCGGTTTCACGTCCGGCCCCACCGGGGTTTTTTTCATGTGCACCCGCAGAATCTTCTCGCGCCCCTTGATGTCCGGCAGGGACACCACCACCTGGCGGTCGAAGCGCCCGGGCCGCAGCAGGGCCGGATCGAGGACGTCCGGGCGGTTGGTGGCCGAGATCAGAATGACGCCCTCGTTGGACTCGAATCCGTCCATTTCCACCAGGAGCTGGTTCAGGGTCTGTTCGCGCTCGTCGTGTCCCCCGCCCAGCCCGGCGCCGCGGTGCCGTCCCACGGCGTCGATTTCGTCGATAAAGATGATGCAGGGCGCATTTTTCTTGCCCTGCACGAAGAGGTCGCGCACCCGCGAGGCGCCGACACCCACGAACATCTCGACAAAATCGGAGCCGCTGATCGAAAAGAAGGGCACGCCGGCTTCGCCGGCAATGGCCCGTGCCAGAAGGGTTTTACCCGTGCCGGGTGGTCCCATGAGCAGCACCCCCTTGGGGATGCGGCCCCCCAGGCGGGTGAATTTTTTGGGATCGCGCAGAAATTCGACGATCTCGCCAAGCTCTTCCTTGGCCTCGTCGATGCCGGCCACGTCTTCGAAGGTGACCTTGGCGTGTTGATCGGAGAGCAGGCGGGCCCGGCTTTTGCCGAAAGACATGGCCTTGCCGCCGCCGGACTGCATCTGGCGCATGAAAAATATCCAGACGCCGATCAGGACGATCATCGGCAGCCAGGACATGAGCACCGACATGTACCACGGGTTTTCAGGCGGCGGTTTGGCGCCGATGCGGATACCCTTGCCTCGCAACGTCGGTATCAATTCCGGATCCTGGGGGGCGTAAACGATGAAGCGGCCGCCCTGGATGTCTTTGACCTGCAGTTCCTGGCCCTGGATGACCACTTCCTCCACACGCTCGTCCTCCACCATGGCCATCAGTTCCGAGTACGAAACCTGGGTTTCGGACATCTGCTGCTCGCTGAATATCTGGTAGAGCATGACGAACATCAGCGTGATAACGATCCAGAGCGAAAGGTTTTTATAAAAGGGGTTCAAATGCGCAATCCTCCATCCGAGTAATCAATTTTAAATTTTGCTTAAAAATAACCATCCCCGCTGCTCAGGCAACCAGCAATTCCACCTTGAGGATGGCCGTGCTTCGCGGGCCGACACGGGCCCCGTCGCAGCGCCGCAGTCCAGCAACCCAGAGAATCTCCCCCCGACTGACGAGGAGAGGAAAGCGCGGCCTCTGGGCGCGGGGGATTTTATGATCGATAAAAAATTTTTTCAGTTTCTGGGTCCCCTTGAGACCGAAAGGGGCAAACCGGTCACCGGGTCTGAAATTTCTGATCGTCATGGGAAAACCTACGTGATTCATATCAAAATAAGCCACAGACTGTCCAGCCGCGGGACCCGGGTCGACATCGGCGGGGGCCAGGCGGGTGAAATGCAGGCGCGCCCCGGTTTCCTGAATGACCACCATGCCGATGCCGCCGACGGTATATTCGAACCGGACCGGCGCGTCCGGCGAGCGGCGGTAGCCGATGCACAGCCGATGTCCCGCGAGCGCCGCACGCACGCCCCCCGGCAGGTCGACGCCGTCCGTCGGGTTTTTTGAAGCGGCCAGACGCCGCACGGCCTCGATCCGCTCGAACCCGATGCGGCGCAGGTCACCGCGCAGCCGCTTCAGGGCGGCCCGCAATACCCGCCGCTGCAAGGCGGGGTGGAGGCGGCCCAGCGCGGCATGGTCCAGAAAAAAAGCATCTTCCTCGGCAGCCGCCAGGACGTCCAACAGCGCTTCCGCCGCCAGCGTCTCGAGCCAGCGCTCCTCGTCGCGCATCAGACGCGAAAGCCGGTTGAGTCCGGCCGCGATGGCAGGGTTGTAATCAGCGCGCAGTTTGGGCAGCAGGTCGTGACGGATGCGGTTGCGAGTGAACTGCGGGCTGCGGTTGGATTCGTCCTCGACGCTCGCCAACCCGTATTGCGGGCCAAAGCGATCGATTGCCGCCCGGTCGACTGCGATCAAGGGGCGGATGACCGTCGGTCCCGTGGCGCCCAGGCGTCGCACCGGCGGTATGCCGGCCAGTCCCCGAGGCCCGCTGCCGCGCAGCATCCGCATCAACACCAGCTCGGCATTGTCATCGGCGTGATGGCCCAGGGCGACATGCCCGAACCCGTGACGGTGCGCCGTCGTCTCGAAAAAGGCGTAGCGCAATTCACGGGCCGCTTCTTCCAGGCTCATCCGGCGACGCCGGCGGTGGGCCGCAACATCCCCCCGGGCATAATAGTAAGGAAGACCCGCCGACAGCGCCGTCTGTTCCACCAGGCCGGCGTCCCGGCCGGCGGCGGCGCCGCGCAGCCCGTGATGGTAATGGGCCACCCCCAGCCGCTGCAGCCGCAACGGTCCGGCCAAGGCAGCCAGCACCGCGAGCAGGACCATCGAATCGCGCCCGCCGGAAACGCCGACCAGTACACCTTCGCCATCCAAACGCATCGCTTCACTGGCCAGGGTGGCGCGCACCGTCCGGACCAACGGGTCGTTCTCAATCAGGTGGAAGTCGACAATCGGGATCACTGGTTATCGTTCCTCGGCAGGCCGGCAAACTCTCGCTCGAGGGGCAGCCCGCAAACCTGCGGTGACGATCGGTAGGGCCCCGCCGGAGCATGACTCCGGCAGATAACACACTGAAATACTAATAAATGCTATGTTTAAACACTCAAAGTCAATAAAATTCAGCCACCACGAGGAACCGCCAGCCGCGAAACGGCCAGATTAGTGCTTGAATTCCAAAGCGTTCTGGTCGATAATGCCGTCCACAACCAAGCCGGACGTCCGTCGGAAGCCCGGCAGCGCTTACCCCTTCTACGGGGCATTGGGGCCGGACCCCGCGCAACAGACGCTTACGAACCTCGTCAGATCCGGAAGGAAGCAGCGATAAGTAAGGCTGGCTGTGTCGCGGGATTTCCGGCCTTCCG
>JASJBQ010000217.1 GCA_030066455.1 Desulfobacterales bacterium | reverse complement strand
TCGAAGGTGCACAGGTGTTGACTTTTTGAGGTTTGATCTGAGCTTTAACATTGCGGTGATAACACTGACAGCTAATTTGAACCCAACGCGACAGGGAATCATGACCAGCGCACCACAACAGCAGAGAAAAGCCTCCGTGCGGGGACAAATCGTGGCCGTTTCGGTCAGCGATCGCAAAGGTGTAAAGAAAACAAACATCGCGTGTGGCCGCCTGGTCGCGAATTTCGGCCTCGAAGGCGATGCGCACGGTGGCGACTGGCACCGCCAGATCAGCCTGCTGGCCCGGGAAAGTATCGACAAGATCCGCGCCAAGGGACTTGATGTCGTTCCGGGCGATTTTGCGGAAAACATCACGACGAGCGGATTCGCGCTCGAGGAACTGCCGGTCGGCACCCGGCTGCATCTCGGTGCCGAGGCACTGGTGGAAATCACCCAGATTGGCAAAGTCTGTCACCACCGCTGCGCCATCTTCCACCAGGTAGGTGACTGCGTCATGCCGCGGGAAGGGGTATTCGCCCGCATTGTCAAAGGCGGGCCCGTTCGACCGGGGGATACGATCACCTCCGCGGATGGTTCGCCCGATCAGCTGTCAGAGCATCACAAGGCATAGAACCGAAGGGGTGACCGAACGCTGTTGCAGGCCTGGCGTAATGGCTTGTCACCGAAATCCAAAATTGATATGAAAACCACGCCGCGCCTTTGGGGTCAAATCCCTTCATTCGGTGCGGTCGAAGCGGCACGAAAGCGTATCTCGTATGCATTTTAACAGCAACGACACCTCCTCCGGAATTCATCATCCCGCAGCGCCAGGGCCCCCGATCGTCTGCATCGTCGGATATTCGGGTTCCGGCAAGACCACCCTGATGGTGCGTTTGATCCAAGCCCTCGTCCGTCGCGGCTACAAGGTGGGGACGATCAAGCACGATTCCCAGGGCGGGCATGTGGACCATCCCGGAAAGGACAGCTTCCGTCACAAGGCGGCCGGTGCTGCCACGGCGATCATTGCCTCGCCGCGCCAGGTATCCGTGGTGGCCGACGTGGACCATGAGCACGACCCGGAAGAGCTGCTCGGCCTCATGGGTGGCATGGACATCGTTCTGGCCGAGGGGTATAAACGGGCGGCGTTGCCCAAGATCGAAGTCTACCGGCCCGAAACGGGCAAGGCGCCGGCCTGCAAGGGCGATGCCCGCCTGCTGGCGGTCGTGAGTGCCGCCGCCGCCGATTGGGGCGTTCCCTGCTTCGCGCCCGCCGATATCGAAGCGCTGGTTGATTTTCTGGTGCAGCATGTCGGCCAGCAAACGGTCAAGGCGGCCGGATGACACTGGTCTTCCGCTCGATGGCCGGGGCGTATACGATGTTGCGCCCTTCCTGAATTTCCGCCAACAGCCCATTCCCACCCGAAAGCGATTACCATGCGCGATCCGGATACCGGCTATCCCGAGGCGTTGAAAATCATTCTAACGCAGCTCCGGCCGCTGCCGCCAAAGGCCCTGTCGCTCGATCGCGCGGAGGGATTCAACCTGGCCGCAGATGTCACCGCCCTGGTGGACTCGCCTTCGGTGGACACTTCGATGAAAGACGGCTACGCCCTGAGGGCCGGGGACGCGCCCACCGGCGACACCCATGCGCCGCGGCCACTTCAAATCACCGGCCGGGTGGCGGCCGGCGGCACCCCGCCGTGCCAGCTTGAGCCGTTCACGGCCCTGCGGATATTGACCGGTGGCGCTCTGCCGCCGGGGGCGGATACCATCGTGGCCGAGGAGTTTGTCCGTGTGGTCGAGGGCTATGTCCAAGTGACGCGGTCGACGGAGAGAGGCCGCAATATTCGCCGGCGGGGAAGCGATACGACGGCGGGTGAGCGTCTGTTTTCCGCTAGGCAGCCGCTGACCCCGGGGGCGATCGGCCTGCTCGCCGCGGCCGGTCATGACGCAGCCCGGGTTCACCCCAAGCCCCGGGTGGCAATCATCGCCACGGGAGACGAGGTTCTGCTTCCCGGACAGCCGCTTTCATCCGGGAAACTCTATGCCAGCAACCTGCTGACGATCAACGCCTGGTGCCGGCGGTTCGGCATGCCCACGACGGTGGGCGTGGTGGGCGATCGTACCAGCGCCCTGGTTGAGCGTCTGGAGCGGGCCGCCCGGGAACAGGATGTGGTTGTAACCAGCGGAGGGGCTTGGACCGGCGACAAGGACCTGGTGGCCCATGCGCTTGCGGAGCTGGGCTGGCGGCCGCATTTCCACCGCCTGCGTCTGGGACCCGGCAAAGCCGCCGGTTTTGGATTTCTTCAGTCCAAGCCGGTGTTTCTTCTTCCCGGCGGGCCGCCCTCCAACCTGGTGGCGTTTCTCTTGCTGGCCCTGCCCGGTCTTCTCCGGCTTGACGGCAGCGAACCGCCCGGTCTGCCCCGGGTCCAAGCAAAGCTGGCCGCCCCGGTCGCGGGCGATCGTGACTGGTCCCAGGCCCTGTTCGGCGATCTCGAGACCACGACGCAGGCCCTCGTCTTCAACCCCCACCAGCGCCGCGGCAGCCGCCTGAAGCGCATGGCCCGAGCCCGCGGGCTGCTGATGATTCCCGAGGGCCAAGACGGCTATGCGGCCGGCGACATCGTCAGCGTTCAACTGCTGTGTTAGCCCTTTACGCCAACGGCCCCGATACCGGGCTTGGATGCTCTCCTGGCCGCCGACCGGCCCCTACGCAAAACCAAAGGGGGCAATTCTTCTCAGCCGGGCGGCAAGCGGCGTCCGTTACGGCAGGTCGGGTGGGTGACACCGCGGTGCAGGATCATATTCGCCCCGATGCGGCGGCCGTGGTCGTAGGCCTCCGGGTCTTGGTTGCCGCCGCCGCGCTGAATCCTCCGGGTCTGCGGGTAGCGCTGCTGCAAGTAGGCCTCAAGTCGCGGGTCGGGCTGACGGATCAGGGCCCGTTCGGCCGCATCGGCCCTGGGGCGCCGCTCCCGCTCCAGCTTGTCACGGAACCCTTCGATGAGCCCGACGGCAAAGTCGCTCTTCCGACGGCGCGTCATCCGCCGGCGGGACGTCCATTCCCTCCAGCGGCGATCGATGTGCGCCTCCACGAAGGCGTAGACATAGCCGGCCTGGGTTACATTGGCCGCTGTGCCCGAGATCTCGAGCACGCGTCCCATCTTGCCTTTGGCGACCACGAAAGCGGGAACCCAGATCCCCTGCACGAAATAGAAGTCCTGGATCAGGTTGGCCAGGAAGTACTTCTCCCTGAAATGACGCAGGGCCGGCCGGCCCAGGAAGATGCTGGCGAATTGGCGGCGGGGGTCCTGCGTAACGATGGTGACGTGGTGGCGGGCCATGAGTTCATGGGCCTTGAGCATGGCAGCCTCGGCTTCGTTGACGTTCGGGCTGCGGGCGAGGGCCAGCAGTTTGCGGATGCGTCCATGCGACGGGTTGCGGTCGTTTGAAGCATTTGCCGCCAGACGCGCATGCAGCGTGCGTTGCGCCGTGGCCGCCGGATCCGCCCGCAGCATGAGGCAGGCCTGCTGAAAGGCTGGCCCGTGCGGGGGCTGGCCGTCCGCGGCCAGCACCGTCTGGGCGAGCTGGTGGGCCATTTCGTGCCGGAGCACGTCGCGAACCTCGTCCCAGGGGTGGGCCCGAGCCAGCTGGCGGTTCAGGCTGATTTCGCGTTTATCGGCATCCCACTGCCCCAGGCGCCCGGGGGTGTCGGACAGTCGAAACAGCGGGCGCTGCAGGCGTTCGCGGTAACGGCCCTCCAAACTGTTGGCCGCCAGCTCCCACTCGCAGGCCAGGCCGCGGAGGATGCGGCGTTCCCGGGACCGGTCCCCGTTGCGATCGTCCGCGGCGATCATCCGCTCGCGCGCTTTTCGTAGCGCGCGATGGCTTCGCGCACGTAGGGATAGAGATTGGCGGTGACGATGCGATAGCCTTCGGCGGTGGGATGGATGCCGTCCGGCTGATTGAGCCGGGGGTTGCCGGCCACGCCTTCGAGAAAAAAGGGCATCAGGATCAACCCGTGGGTTTCGGCGATGTCGGGGTAGATGGCATGGAAGGCTTGCGTGAAGGCCGGCCCCAGGTTGCGGACCATTTCCATGCCGGCCAGGACCACGACAACGCCCTCCGACTGGAAGCGCGTGACGATGGCGTCGATATTGCTCCGGGTCAGCGCCGGATCGACGCCGCGCAGGCCGTCGTTGGCCCCGGTTTCCAGAATGACGATGTCCGGTGCCAGGGTCAGCACCCAGTCCAGACGTGCCAGAGCCCCACTGCTGGTTTCGCCGCTGACGCCCGCGTTGATGATTTCATAGGGGAAGCCGTCGCGCGCCAGCATGGCTGACAGCCGAGCCGGGTAGGCCTCGTTTTCATCGACGCGGTAGCCGGCGGTGAGGCTGTCGCCCATGCAGACGATAACACCCCGGGGCTCGTTCCCGGGTGATGTGGCTGGCGAGGCGCTTTGCGTGGGCGCTTGCTCGCAGCCCGCCAGGATTGCGGCGACCAGGGCCAGTGCGATCATGTGCAAACGGAATGGACACGGCATAACCTGTTTTCCTTTGTCTTACTCGGCCGCGTGGGTTCGCAGAAAACGGGCGGGACGGCGGCGCATGATGGATCGCGAGGCGCTCAATCCGACCCCCATGACCATCAGAATGCCGACCAGCAGCCCGGCGAGCGATGCCGCCGCGTGCGCCGTGTAGGGAATGTCGAAATAGCGGGTGCAGACCACCCAGCTGATCAATTGGGCCCACACGAGGCCGCCCACGGCGCTGGTCGCTCCCAAAAAGAAATTTTCGAGGGAAAAAACATAGAACACGAAACGGCGGCGGGCGCCAAGGATTTTGTAGTAAACGGCTTCTTTGACGCGGGCGGCGCGCGTGGCCACGATCGAACTGATCACCAGGAGCATGCCCGCAGCCGTGCTGAAGAGGGTGAAAAAGCGGATGGTTTGGGAAAAACGCTCCAGCGCCTCGGCGATCTGACGGATGGTCTGGCGGGCGTCGAGGATGGTGATGTTGGGAAAGGCCTTGACGATGCGGTTCTGCAGGGCGGCCATCTCTTGGGGATCGGCCCGCAGAGCGGTAAAGATCGTTTGGGGGGCGGCTTTCAGCGTCGCTTCGGGGAAGACGAAGTAGAAAAATGGCTGCAGCCCCTCCCGGACGCGGGCGCGAATGCTGGAGACCGTGGCTTCCAGGGGCACGCCCTGAATTTTAAAGCGCAGCCGATCGCCCACGCGGATACCGCCGATATCCGCCACGCGCTTGAGCACCGAAACCTGGTATTTGCCGGCGTCGGCATCGAACAGCGCCCCGCCCCGGACGATCTTCTCGTCGTTCAGAAGATGCTGGCGGTAGGTCAGATTGAAGGGACGGGCCAGATTGTCGCTTTTGCGCCGGCGTTCCCGGCCGGGATCGATGGCCTGACCGTTGATGGCCATCAACTTGGCCCGAATCACCGGGTAGAAGTCGAGCGGTTGGTCCACCAGGCGGGCCAACGGCTCGGTCTGGTGGCGCTGGATGTCGAGCAAAAAGATATTGGGCACGTCTTCCGGGTAGGCATCGACAAAGGCGCGGTCCAGATTGCTTTCGGTGAGAAAGAGCGCGAAAATGATCGTCAGCGAAGCGGTCAGGGTCACCAGGATGGGTTGCGTCGCATTGCGCGGCCGAAAAAGCCCGCGCACGGCCTGACGGACCATGAGGTGCCGGGCCGGCAGGCGCTTGAGGCCCGCCAGCAGAAGCCGGCAGGCCCCGAAGACGATGCCGATCAGGGCCAGAATCCCGCCGATGAAATAGGCGCCGATGCGCAGGTCTTCGAGGTGCCAGAGCACCAGACCACCAAAAAAAAGCGTGGTCAGTGCCAGGGTGAAGCCTTCGGCGGAAAGCAGGCGGAGGCGAGGGGATTCATGCCGGAAGAGGGCCGAAGGCTTGAAATGGCGCAGGTTCAACAGCGGCCGTGCGGCAAAAAGGCCCACGGCCAGGAGGCCGATCAGAAAGCTTTCACCCACGGCGTCCCAGGCGATGCGGAAAGCCGTCTCCGCCGGGACCAGATCGATCAACAGACGGGCGAGCATTTCCTGAAGCGCCAGCCCCAGGATAATGCCGCCGAACGTGCCCGCAGCCCCCAGAAGCAATACGACCCCCAGGTAGAGGCGTAAAATAAAGGGGGCCGGTGCGCCCAGCGCTTTCATGATCGCCATCGATTTGACACGCGAGCGCAGCAGCGCCGACAAGACGCTGTGAATTCCGATGCCGGCCAGCAGCAGGGTAAAGATACCCACCAGTTTGAGAAAGAAGAGCAGGTTGTCAAAGAAGCGCTTCAGGCGGGAATCGGCGCTGCGGAAGGTGTCGACACGTTCCTGGGCGGCATCGGCTGCATCCCACAGGTCCTGCTGCACGCTATCGGGCGCGAGGTCGGCCGGCAGCCGCAGGAGGGCTTTGTACCGCACCCGACTGCCCTGGGTGATCAACCCCAGGCGCCCGCGGTCGCGGGCGTCCACGAAAATGCGCGGTCCCAGGGTGAATACGGTCACCGGGCGGTCCGGTTCGGAGACCACCACATCGCGGATGACCATGGGCGTGTCACCCAGAAAAATGCGGCTGCCGACCGTGAGTCCCAGCCGGTCCAGCAAAGCCTGCTCGACGATGATGTCTCCCGGGGCCAGGGTGTCGCCAAAAGGCTTTCCGGACGCCAGCTGCACCCGACCATAGAACGGATAACCGGAGGCCACGATTTTCACGGCGGAGAGCAGGGAGGCGGATTCGTCCATGGTGCGCACAACGGTGTAGAACTCCCAGACGCGGGTGATAGCGACATCCTCGCGGGCGGCATAGGCCCCGAGCTTGTCTTCCATGGCGGGCAGAAAAGGGAAGCTCGAGCGCACGATAACGTCCGCCGCATGCAGTTGGCGGGCGTCGCGCAGCATGGCCTCGCGAACATTGGCCTGGAAACCGCCAAGTGCCGTGAGCCCGACGACGGAAAGGGCGATGCACAGAAGGAGCACGGCGGTTTGCTGCCGGTTCTGTCGCAGTTCGCGCAGAATCAAGCGGAGCAGCATCATCGGCCTAATTCGCCACGGGCGGCGTCAACCGTCCGTCCGCGAGCTGAAACCGGCTGTCGGCCTGCTGGGCAATGGCCGGGTTGTGGGTCACCATGAGCAGCGTCGTGTGATACTCGCGCTGAAATTCCAGAAGCAGCTCCAGGATGGCCTGTCCGCTGCGCGAATCCAGATTGCCGGTGGGCTCGTCGGCAAAAATGATGGCCGGGCGGTTGATCAGGGCACGGCAGATGGCGACCCGCTGCTGCTCGCCGCCCGAAAGCTGGTGAGGCATGTTGGTGCCCCGCGCCGCCAGGCCGACCCGCGCCAGCAGTTGCCCGGCCTCGTCCTCGGCATCCGGGTTGTGGTTCAGTTCGGCCGGAAACATGATGTTCTCGAGTGCCGACAGGGAAGGCACGAGGTGGAAAGACTGGAACACGAAGCCGAATGTGCGGTTGCGCAACGGTGCCAGATCGTCCTCGGAGAGCTTGGTGATGTTCCGGCCCTGGATGTGGACCGCTCCGCTGTCGGGGCGGTCGAGACCGGAAAGAAGGCTCAGAAGGGTGGATTTGCCGCTGCCGCTGCTGCCCTGGATGACGGCGAACTCTCCGGCGCGGATACCTAGGGAAACATCTTCCAGGACCAGGATGCGTCGGTTGTCGATGGCGTAGGTCTTGTTGAGCTCGCGGGCTTCAATGATCGGTCGTGTCGTCATGCATTTCTGCCGTGTGATTTCAGCAATCGCCGGTAATTCGGCGGTTTAATGTGAAAACTTAAGAACTGCGGCCCGAAAGTCAAAAGACGGCCGCCGCGAGCGCCGCGGCGGGTGCGCGGCAGCGGCTAGGATGAACGCCCGGTGCGGCGGAGATACGTTCAGGGCCGTTCGATCTTTTTGAAGGCCGTGGCCGGAAAGAAGCAATAGGGGCATGCCTCCGGGGCTTCGTCCCCGAAATGCACGTAGCCGCAAACCCGGCAGCGCCAGACATCGCCGGCCGTCTCCGGGTCCACCTCCGGGAAATCCTTCTTGTTGTGGATGGGCAGGTCATCCAGGGGCGGCATGACCGGCCGGTAGGCACCCATGGCATGGCCGGCCAGGATGATCCGCTGGACCTCGCTGGTGCCCTCGTAGATGCGGAAGAGGCGCGTGTCGCGCAACAGCTTCTCGACCGGGAAAAACCGCGTGTAGCCATAGCCGCCCAGCACCTGCAGGGCCTGGTCGACCACCTCGAAGGCCGCTTCGGTGGCGTAGAGCTTGGAGATGGAGGCGTTCACCGTGGGGTCGATCCCGTTGTCCG
>JASJBQ010000216.1 GCA_030066455.1 Desulfobacterales bacterium | reverse complement strand
CGCAAGGGTACCAAATTCAAGCCCCTGATGGTCGGGGGACATCAGGAGCACGGACGCCGGGCGGGCACCGAGAACGTGCCCGGCATCATTGGCCTGGGCAAGGCCTGTGAACTGGCCGCCGGCAAACTGGACGACATTGGCACGCGGGTGAGGTCGCTGCGGGACCGGCTCGAGAACGCCCTGCTCGAAACCGTGCCCCAGTCCATGGTCAACGGTGAGCGCGCCAACCGGCTGCCCAACACCAGCAGTATCGCCTTCGAATACGTGGAAGGGGAGGCCATTTTGCTGATGATGAACGAGCACGGCATCGCGGCGTCTTCGGGTTCAGCCTGCACCTCCGGTTCGCTGGAGCCTTCCCACGTGCTGCGGGCCATGGGGATTCCCTTCACGGCGGCCCACGGCTCCATCCGCTTCAGTCTGAGCCACTACACCACATCCGAAGAGATCGACTTCGTCATCGCCAAGATGCCGCCCATCATCGAGCGCCTGCGCCAGATGTCGCCATTCTGGAAGCAGGCGGCCCAATCCGGCTGAACACCAGCCTGCTCCGCCCCGCGCGCCGGCCAACCCCATGACAGGCGTGCTTCCTCCGAGACGCGGTTTAGCGAACGATCTGGTAGCGAGGGCATCGTGCCCGATGGCCCGGCGAACAATCAACCCCGGTAATGGCAGGGGGACCAAATGGAAGGAGGCCTTATGTTTGTAAAGCATGTGAAGATTGCCGTATTGATTCTCGCGATCTGCATGGGGAGTACGGCGGTGTTTGCCGACGAGGTTATGGAGGCGATTCAGGAGGCCACCGAAGCCTATAACGAAAAGGCATACACCGAAGCCGTCGAGAGTCTAGACTATGCGAAACAGTTGATCCAGCAGATGACCAGCGAGGGATTGAAGACGTTCCTGCCGGAGCCTCTGGCGGGATGGAAGGCCAGAGAAGCCAAACTGCAGAACCTGGGCATGATGGGAGGGTCGGCCGGAATTGAGCAGCAATACGTGCATTCCAGCAGCGGCGGACGTGTCACCATGGTCATTATGGGAGAATCGCCCATGTTTCAGGGCATGATGCAGATGTTCAATCCGGCGGTCGTCGGGTCGACCGGGGGAAAACTCCAGAAGATCAAGCGCAACAAGGCCGTTGTGAAGTACAGTGCCGAACGCCGCAGCGGTGAAATATTCATCAATGTCGCCAAAAAATATTTGATCAAAATCGACGGCTCCGATGTCGACAAAGAAGACATGATGAATTATGCCAACGCCGTGGACTATAGGGGCCTAAAAAGTTTTTAACTCCGGCGGAGGTGCGGATCATGCCGCTGGACAGCTAAAACGCTGTGCCCTTCAGGGGGCGAGCTAGTTGATAATCACACGGAATTTCTTGTTGAACGTCACCGGGTGGTAGGAGAGTTTGGCCTTGCGCAGGCCTTCGTCGCCCAGGTCCTGTTCCCGGTTGACGGATGTGTAGCGCGTGCCCAGGCTTTCCAGGAACATCTGGTTGATGGCCTGGTAAATGCCCTTGTAGAGCGGGCAGCCCTTTTCGAAGTGGATCAGAACGGTTTCCGAATCAAGCGGCTCGGCAATGGTGTAGGCCCCGATCATGTCGTCGATCAGCAGGGACCCTCCGGTCAGAAACGGGAAGCGTTCCCAGGAGAGGAAGGTGCGCTGGATGGCCCGGTTTTCGGCCGCCAGCACGTCGGTGGCCTCGCAGTCGCGCCAGGTGCACCAGTCGTCTTGCAGGGCCAGCGCTTGGTCGATCATGGTTTCCGAGAAGGGTTCGAAGCGGTAGTTGTATTTGCGCTTGAACTGGTTGAGCAGATTTTTCTTCTTGTGAAAGCGGTTGCCCTTGAGTTGGGTCAGTTCTTCCACGCTGTAGACATAGTCCCAATTGCCCCGCTCCTCTTCCACCTGCAACTGCGCCGCACAGCACTGCCGCCACAGATTGGCCAGCATCTCGGGCACGCGGATGATCACCGCACCGGCAGGCAACTGCGACCATACGGCGCGCCAGTCGACCGCCTCCCAGGGGCCCACCGGCGCCCACAAGGCCGCCTGCGGGCTTTGCTGCCGGAGCCACACCAGGTCGTGGGCAAAGGACCATTCCAGGTCGTACTCCCGCGCCCATCCCCAGATGTTGACGAAGCTGTAGTCGGAAACCGCAACGGGGGTCTGGGCCAACTTGGCCTGGTAGGCTTCCATGCGTTCGAGGCTGATCGGTTCGAATTGCACGATTCTCTCCTGTCGGCGGTGGCGGACAATGGGGTGCACCCGCCCAATTTCAGGTGAGCGGCAGCGCCCGGGCCAGGGCCGCACCGGCCTGGCGGGCTTCGGACTGGAAGTCGGGATGCGCCTGGATGTCTTCGGCATGGTCGAGCCCGCGGAAAAGCTTATAGTCCCACAGTTCGGTATCCAGGACGTCGAAAAAGTATTTGACGCTCAACAGGGCGCCGTCGAAGAGTTTTTTCCCCTGGGTGGCCCCGGCGGCCAGCAAAAGGCCCTTGCGCACGGCCCGCGACCGGCCCATGGGCAAGCCCTCGATCCAGTGTTTTTTGACCCACTGGGACTGAAAGCGGTCCATCAGGATTTTCACCTGGGCGCTCACGGAATAAAAAAAGATCGGGGAGGCCAGCATGATGCCGTCGGCCGCCAGGATGACGTTGCGGACCTGCTGAAAGTCGTCTTTGATGGCGCATTCGCCGTCATGCTTGCAGCCGTAGATTTCAAGGCAGGGGGACATCTTGAGGTCACGCAGAAAAATCTCTTCAACCGCGGCACCCTGGTCGCGGGCGCCTTCCACCGCACGGCGCAGCAGGGTGGCGGTGTTGCCTTCAAGTCGGGGGCTGCCGTAGATGGCCGTGATCCGGCAGCCGCTGTTTGGGTATGCGTTCATGCCGGAAGCGTAAGTTTCAGACCGACCGGACAGTGATCCGAACCCATGATGTCATTTTCGATGTAGGCGGTCTCCACAAAACCCTCGTCGATCATGGCGCGGTCGACGAAGAAGTAATCGATGCGCCACCCCGCGTTGCGTTCGCGGGCCCGGAAGCGATAGGTCCACCAGGAATACTTGACCGTATCAGGAAAAAAATACCTGAAGGTGTCAACGTAGCCATTGGCGCAGATGCGGTCAAGCCAGTCGCGTTCGACGCGCAGAAATCCGGAGGTGTTCTGGTTGGCCTTGGGGTTTTTGAGATCGATTTCATTGTGGGCGGTGTTGTAGTCGCCGCAGATAACCACCCGGCGGCCCTGCTTCACGTATTCATCGGTGTAGCTGAAGAAGGCCGCGTAGAAATCGAGCTTGTATTGGAGACGCTCGGCGCTCATCTGGCCGTTGGGGAAGTAGACGTTGAAGTACACGAAGCGGCCGAAGTCCAGCTCCAGGATCCGCCCCTCGTCGTCGAACGCGGGGATGCCTAAGCCGTGGCGGACCTCCCGGGGTTCGAGCCGCGAATAGACGCCCACGCCGCTATAGCCCTTCTTGGTGCGGGCGTGGGACCAATAACTCCGGTAGCCGGTCCGGTCGGTCATGGCCGGCGTCAACTGATGGGCCTGGAGCTTGGTTTCCTGGATACCGAGAACGTCCGCGTCCAGTCGTGCGAACGCCCCGGCGAAATCCTTTTTCATCAGGGCCCGCAGCCCGTTGACGTTCCATGAGACCAGATTGAGGGATGTGGCGTTCATTCAGATCGGCTTCCAATTTCAGGCCCAAGCCCAACAACGTCAGGCGTCCTGCGATGTCGGGCGATCCCGAGAATCGCACAGACACGCGAGCGCCAGGCGGCGTCAAAAGCCTTCTCCCAGCGCAAAGCCCTAACCCAGGATGATGCCCAATCGTTCCTTCCACGGCGGAGCTGCCAGATCGCGTAAGCCTTCCAGGCAGGCCCTGACCACGACCGTCTTGGCCTGCGGCGAGGTCAACTGGGCTTCGATCGTGCGCACGTCGGCAATCATCTCGGTCAATGCTTCGTAGGCCAGGTTCTGGCTGCCCATGTCGGCCTTGATCAAGGTCAGCGTCTGTTCGACGAGCTCGCGCTGGCGCGGGTCCATGGGCGAAGCCTCGCCCAGGCGATTGTCTTCCGCGGCCTTTTCCCCGCCGTCTTCGCTGCCGAAAATCGCCCTCCCGGCATCGCTGAGGGCCACCCCGCCCGAAAGCGTACGGATTTCAAGGAGGCCTGCGGCCATCAGGTCTTCGGCGGTGGTCCGGCTTTCCTCGCGATCGAGCCCCAAGGCCATGCCCAATTCGTACATGGAGATCTGGGCGTCGGCGTCGTCACCGGTCCGCGTGTAGAGATTTTCAAGGAACGCTCGGCTGGGCGGGCTCAAATCGTTGGCGGGCATCTATCTTCCTGACGTTTGGCGTTTGTTGAGGGTCACAATATGGCGTCGAGGGCCTGCTCCAGGGTCGCGTATTTGAATTCGAAGCCCGATTGCAGCAGGCGTTCCGGCGGCGCCTTCTGGCTGCCCAGCAGGACCGAACTGAACTCTCCCAGGGCAGCTTTCATGAAAACGGCCGGAGCCGGCATGAATGCCGGCCGATTGAGGGCGCGTCCCAGCGTTTGGGCCAGCGTGCGGTTGGTCACGGCCTCCGGCGCGCAGAAATTGAAAACGCCGTCGTATTCTTGGTTCGCCATCAAAAAGCGGATAGCTGCAACGAGGTCATCCAGGTGGATCCAGGGGAAATACTGGCTTCCGCTGCCCAGCGGGCCCCCCAGGCCCAGCCTGAAGGCCGGTAGCATCTTGGCCATGGCGCCGCCGGCCTGATGAAGCACGACCCCCAGACGACCGATAGCCACGCGGGCACCTTTCTGCCGGGCGGTTTCGGCCTCGGCCTCCCATTCTATACCCAGGCGGGCCAGGAAATCGTCGCCGGGGCCGGATGCTTCGGTAAGCTTCTTGTCGCCCTGGTCGCCGTAATAGCCGACGCCCGAGGCGCTGAAGAGAAACGGCCGGCGCGCGCCGTCGAGAGCGGCCACCAGATTGCGGGTGGTCAGGACGCGGCTGTCGCGGATGATGCCCTTGGCACGCGGCGTCCAGCGCTGAAAAATGCTGGCGCCGGCCAGATTGATGCAGGCGTCACTCTCCGCCGCGGCCGCCTGCCAGTCGCCCGGTTGGGTGGTGTCGGCCGAGATGAAAGTAAACCCCGACGTGCCCTCGCGCGGATGGCGATGAGAGCGCCCCAGGGCCGTTATCTGGTGGCCTTCCTCGAGCAGCGTGTCCACCATATGGCTGCCGACAAATCCCGTGCCGCCGGTAATAAGTATGTTCATGATCGCTGTCCTTGATGCCCTGGCGCTCGCGCCCGGTTAGTGGATTGGAGCCACAGCTTGGTGCCGGCAATCCGAAAGTGCAATTGTTTGTGGCTTTTGCTTTCTTGGGAAAATTAAACATCAGCGAAGAAGGTTGCAAATTCGTTGGGCCTCGGGGTGGGCGAACCGACCGCGGCCAGGGGCCGACGCATGGCCCGGTTCCAGGCCGCCAGCCGCGGTGGAAGACTGTGGGCGCATGATGATGCGCCGGGCCTTTGGCCTTGCAGATTTCAGGCGTTGTCAGGAAAAGCCCCTGGTGTCCGTCGGCGGCAATCGGGGCAGATTCCTGTGAACTCAACCTGGTGACCGAGGATACGAAAGTCGGTCTGCACCTGTACGGCATTTTCCAGGGACTTGCTGACCTCGACAGGCGCATCGATCAGCCGGTCGCAATTCACACAGCGGATGTGATAGTGATTCTCAGCCACACCATCGAAGCGTTTGAGACTGCCGGCCATCTGGATGGTCTGGATCTCGCCGAGTTCGGACAGAATCTCGAGGTTCCGATAGACCGTTCCCAGACTGATGCGCGGCATCTGCTTGCGGACACGGCCAAAAAGCTCGTCGGCACTGGGGTGATTGTTGGCTTTGCGCAGTTCTTCCAGAATGCCCTGCCGCTGGCGGGTCATCCGCAGGTTGCGTTCTTTACACAATGTCGTGTCTCTCCTTCAATCTCTCGCCCGCCTGATCCGATCCGGCCTCCCAGGCTCCGGAGGCGGTCGTTTCGGTCGGCGAATCGGATGCGGCCCCTCGTCGGTTGGGCCGCATCGCGTGATAACTTGCGCTCCTCGTTCTGGCCTTGCCGCGTGCGCCCTCCTCAGCGGTCATCGATGGGCACGAAGGTGCATACATCCGGGCCGCAGTAGTCGCCCACATAATCGGACCCCGGGCGGTAGAGCGCCTGTTTGGGGGCGGCGTCGGCATACTGCTCCTCGATGACGTGGGCGGTCCAGCCGGCCACGCGGGACAGGGCGAAGAGCGGTGTGAACAGGTCGATGGGTATCCCCATGGCGTAGTAGAGCGAAGCGCTGTAGAAATCCACGTTTACATAGATGTCGATCCCCTTTTTCGCCTTGAAGACGGCTTTGCCGGTTTTTTCCAGCACCCGGGAAATTTCGTACCACTGCGTCTCGCCGATACGCGCGCCCATCTTTTGGGACATGGGCGCCAGGATGTGGGCCCGTGGATCGTCGGTCTGGTAGACCGCATGGCCCAGGCCAAAGATGAGGCGGCCGGCCTCGAGTTCCTGCTGGACATAGGCCTCGACGTTTTCCACCGTGCCGATTTTCTGGAGCATCTCCATCACCCGTACGTTGGCGCCCCCATGCAGTTCGCCGGACAGCGAACCCAGCGCCGCGGTGACAGCGCTATAGATGTGCGCCCGGGTCGAGGCCACCTGCCGGGCCGAAAAGGTGGAGGCGTTGAACGAGTGCTCGGCGTGCAGCACCAGGCCGACGTCGAAAAAATGGGCAAGTTCGTCATCCGGCAGTTCACCCGTCAGCATGTAGAGGAAGTTGGCCGCATGGCTGATGTCGCTTCGGGGGGCCACGGGCGGCTTGCCGTTGCGGATCCGGTCCCAGGCGGCCATGATGGTCGGAAACTTGGCGATCAGGCGGGTGGCCTTGCGCAGGCTGGACTCGCGATCGCGGGCCACCAGGTCCGGGTCGTGGCTGGCCAGCAGGGCGGTGGCCGCCTGGAGAATGTCCATGGGATGCGAGTCGGCCGGGCAGTTCTGCATGATCTGCAGCACGGGTTCCGGGATGGCCCGGGCTTCGGCCAGTGCGGATTTGAATGTTTTCAATTCGTCATCGCTCGGCAGGTGCTCATAGAGCAGCAAGTGTGCCACCTCTTCATAGGTGGCATTTTCCGCCAGGTCCTTGACCAGAAAACCGCGATAGATCAGTTTGCCTTCGGCGCCTTTGACGTCGCTGATTTTCGTGCTGGCCACCGTAACGCCACGGAGACCGGTGTTGAGGGTGGGGGTGCATTCTTCCATGGTTTTCTCCCTGCTGAAGTTGGGTGGAGGGGTTGGCAAACGGTCGGGGCGCCGGCGGGCCGCCGCTAAAGGTCAACCCACATGTCCGCTTCGTTGCCGCAGTGTGTGCACGTCCCCTGGCCTTTGACTTTCTGGGAGGGTGGGGCTTCAGGTGTTGCGGGGGATTTGCTGGCGGCCGCCTGCGGCTCTTCGTCCGGAAGGGAACAGGTGATTACCATTTCAGCCTCGTTGCCGCAGTTTTCACACTTGCAAACCTGGCGTTTGACGACCTCGCTCATGGTGTCTCCTCTTTTACGGCTTTGCCCCAGGCCTGCGCCCGGCTTTGGATTAGTGGATTTATTTTGAATATTTACAATGGAATTTACAGGCTTAAAAGTCAAGCGGGAATTGGCCTCGGCGGGGGGTTGCCGGCCGCCGTTTTCAGCGGCCCGACGTTCCGGGCCACCGGCGATTTGTGGTGATGGGCCGGGGGCGATCCGGTCCCTGGCGCTCGGTTGAAATGGGGGGGCAAAGGTGGTAGTAGGGTCGGGACTGTTCCCGTGGCGCTCAACCTTCCCCAGCTGCATCTGAGACGAATGAAAAAGATCCGCAACCGCAAAGGCTACGACCTGAATCTATCCGGGGCACCCAGCGACGAGTTGGTGACCCTTTCGGTCCCGGCCACAGTCGCCGCTCTGCCCGAGCGCATTCCTTTTATCAAGCCCCGCCTGCGGGTGAAGACCGGCGACACCGTTCAGGTGGGAAGCATTCTGTACGAGGACAAAACCGACCCGCGCATCGTTTTCGCTTCACCGGGCGGGGGGGGGGTGGCCGACATCGTGTTCGGACCACGGCGCGTGATCCGCGAAATCGTGATCGCCCTCGACCGGGAAGAA
>JASJBQ010000215.1 GCA_030066455.1 Desulfobacterales bacterium | reverse complement strand
ACCTTGAGCTTGCGGCCCAGCAGCAGGCGGGCG
Source organism: Desulfobacterales bacterium (assembly GCA_030066455.1). Next base: position 8,177 of record JASJBQ010000215.1, on the reverse strand, counting down.
GCCCGGTCGGTGGCTTTGATATAAAATGCCATGCCGGTATTGGATAGATCGGCCAGATCGCCTCGGAAAGGCTTGCCGGACGGCTCGTCGTTTTCAGCGAGGATCTGGGCCACAACCTGGCCTTCCACCTTGATCCGGCGGCTGGCGCGGCGTTCGAGGCCCTTGGCGGCGACCAGATCGCCCACCGCCCGCCGGCGGCAGAACTGCTCCAACTTGTCGACCAGCCCGGGTAATTTTTCTTTCCATTCACCGATGCGCTCAAAATCTAAAACCTGCAGATGGGCGGCGGTCTGCACGGCCAGCGATGTCGTGGCAAACGAGGAGATGAAAAAACTGTCCTGACCGGCAATGGCCCCTGGCGCCAGAACGCTGATCAGGTTGTCTTTGTCGTCGCGGGTGAAAAAGAGGTTGAGCTGGCCCTGGTTTATAAAAAAAAGCCGCCGATTGGGTTGGCCCTCGCGGTAGAGGAGTTCGCCGGCCTCGGCCTGCCGGGCCTGCATGCCGAAGAATAGCGCATTGGTTTCCTCTTCGTTGAGGTTGTTGTAGAGGGCGGAGAAGGCTTCGAGGTGCCGGCCGTCCAGGGCGTTGCTTTTGGCCGTCTCGATGATTTCGGCGGCCTTTATAATCTCGTTCAGGGCCATGTCGTCCACGGCCATCAGGCGCTCCCGCAGGGCTTCGGCCTTCGTGAAGTTGCGGGCCTGGGCCTGTTTTTCAATCAGTTCAACGAGGAGTTGGACGGCGCCCGGCGTATCGTTGGCGTCGACGAGCCGATCGATTTCTTTTTCCATCTGATCGAGCTTTTCCATGAAATTTGGCCTCGCAGAGTGTATACGGCGTTGACCAAAACGATAAGCTCAGGCTAACATAATTTCAACAATATGTCTAACCCTCTAAAATTCTATAGTAATCAGGACTGATAATACTTCTCGTGGTTTGCAGGCCAGAAGAAAATGACGTGGTGACTCGCTGCGGGGCGCTTCATGCTGGCCAATGACTTCCGAAGCCACCGGCATGTCCAGGTACCCGGAGGTATTGCTATAAAATCAAGCATTTTTCTGGTATGACCGGTATGTTCTCAATGGGCGCGCTGAGAACATTTCTTTAATATATTCAAATCAATAGGCCTAAAACCCCTTTGCCAATATTGCATGCCGCCTTGAGTCTCGTGTTGAGTCGAAGGAATCTATCATGACAATCAAGACGCTGATAAGACTTTTGATGGTGCTGACCCTCCTGGCTGGAAACGCTCAGGCCCGAGAGATGAAGGTGCTGACGGAGGAATTGCCACCTTACAATTTTACCAAGGCGGGGAAAATCACCGGCTCGTCCACCGAGGTTGTCCGCGAGATACTGCGTCGCCTTGATCATCCGCAAAACATCCAGGTAGCGTCTTGGGCGCGCAGCTATAAGCGACTGCAGAATGAGCCTTACGTGGCGCTCTTTACCACCACGCGGACGCCCGAGCGCGAGGATCAGTTTCACTGGGTAGGCCCTCTGCTTGAAGCCTATTTGGGATTCTATGCCAGGAAGGACCGTGGGCTGCAGTTGAATTCGCTTGAGGATGCCAAGCAGGTCGGATCGATCGCCACCTACAAGGACGACGCCAGGGAACAGCTCCTGATCAGCATGGGGTTTGATAATTTGGATAGTTCCAAGTCTCCGGCCAGCAACCTCAAGAAGCTGATGACGGGCCGGGTTGATCTATGGCTTTACGACAACGTGGGCATGCGGAACCTGGCCCGGCAATTGAATATCGATCCGGCCGAACTGGAAATGGTGCTACCGTTTACCAGCTTCCAGTCCTATGTGGCCATCTCGAAGACCACCCCGCAAGAAGTCGTCGACCGTTGGCAGGCGGCCTTCATGTCGATGGTCGAGGACGGTACCTTTTTCGATATCAGCCGCCGCTGGCTGCCCTACGAGAGCATTCCGGATTTCAATCTAACCGGGCAGTACGCCGCCGCTTTGCCGGCATTGAAAATTTACACGGAAGATTCGCCGCCCGGTAGTTATGTCCAGGCCGGGCGCCCGGCCGGATTCAGCGTCGACCTGGTCCGCGAAATTCTACGCCGCCTGAAGCAGCCGGACACCATCACTGTGGTCCCGTGGTCCCGCGGGTACACCCTGGCCATGAGTACACCCGGTGTGGCGCTGTTTGCCACCACGCGGCTGGCCCAACGCGAGAAGCAGTTCCGCTGGGTTGGTCCCCTATATTCCCATACCTGGGCCTTTTACGGCCGCAAGGGATCCGGCCTACAGATCGGATCCCTGGAAGAGGCCCGCGGCGTCGAACGCATCGGCACCTATCGCAAGGACGCCAAGGAGCAGTACCTGCAGGCCCAGGGGTTTAAAAATTTAGTGAGTGCCAATCGGAATATCAGCAATATAAGGCATTTGAGCGAGGGCGAGCTCGACCTGTGGGTCAGCTCGGATTTCAATATGGCCTATCTGGTGGACCAGGCCGGTTTCGAACCGGCTCAATTCGAAAGGGTCTATGCCTTCCACAAGGTATCCAACTACATTGCTTTTTCGCGAGGCACCCCGTTGGCCGTCATTCGTGACTGGCAGCGCTGTTTCGAAGGTATGAAGCAGGACGGCACATACATGCGAATCGCCCGCCAGCACGATGTCAACGTGCAGCGATAAATCCAAGAGGCGCCATTGAAAGCACAACAGCCCGGTCAACTGCGGGGGCCTATCCGGAAGTTCGGCCGCCGCTCGATTTCCAAGGATCTGACCATCAGCCTCATGCTGCTGGTACTGCTCTTCGAGGGCGTTCTCCTGGCGGTGATCTATCACGTTCATCGCCAGTACCACGCGCGCGACCTCGAGAATCTGGCCAACAGCTATGCAAGCAACCTGGCGGAAGTGCTGGCCGTACCCATCTGGGACTATGACGACGAACAGATCGTTAGGATCGGAGAGGGCTATTTCCGCAACCAGGCCGTTCATGAAATCCGGATCGCCGACGCGGACCGCAATCTCCTGTTTGATGCCCGCAAGGCGGGTGATGAAGTCGCGCGCATCGCCCGACAGGTCGACGTCGTTCACCGCGGCCAGATGATCGGCAAGGTCGATCTCTATCTGAAGTCGGCCTTGCCGGCGTCCGAGTTGACATGGCTGCGCAATGTCAGCCTGACGCTTGCGGCCTCACTGGTCGTCATCTTGCTTATGACGGGCCTTTTGCTGCGTGTATTTATGCGCCGTCCGCTTACCATCCTGAAAGAGGGCATCGATCGGGTGGCCCGCGGTGATGACGATCATGGCTTTGCGGAAATCAAACACATCGAAATCAGCGATATTGCCGCGAAGTTCATGGCGATGGCCGAGACTGTTCGCGACCGCGAGAAATCCCTGCAGCGGGAAATCGAAGAGCGGCATCGCGCCGAAGAGACCATTCGCGCCAGCCAGGCCAAGAGCCGCGCCCTGCTGGACGCGATTCCGGATCTCATGTTTCGCTTCGACCGGCAGGGTACCTTTCTGGAATCCGAGGGCGCCCAGGACATGCTGCTGATGCCACCCGAGCAGTTCCTCGGTCGGAAAATCGCAGAGGTTTTTCCGAAGGAACTCGCATCAATGATGATGCCGCGCTTGGCGCAGGCGATCGATCAACAGAAGATCCAGGTGTTTGAGTATGCGCTTGAAATCGGCGGCGAGCAGCGGCATTTTGAAAGTCGCCTGGTGGCGGATTCCGAAACGCAGGTTGTGGCCATCGTGCGCGATATTACGGCGCGTTTCAACGCCGCGGCCGAACGCGAAAAACTGGAAGAGCGCCTGCGCCGCGCCCAGAAGATGGAGGCCATCGGAATGCTGGCCGGCGGTGTGGCCCACGATCTGAACAATGTTCTTTCAGGCTTGGTCAGCTATCCTGAATTGCTGTTGCTGGACCTGCCCGATGAACACCCATTTCGCAAACCGATCCTGACCATCCAGAAATCAGGGGAAAAGGCTGCAAACATCGTTCAGGATCTGCTGACGCTGGCCCGGCGGGGCGTTCCGGTGACCGAGGTGGTCAGCCTCAACCAGTTGATCCGCGAGTTCCTGAACTCGCCCGAACTCGAAAAGCTGCGATCCTACCACGATGATTTTGAAATCCGGCTCGAACTCGAGGAAGGACTTCTCAACACGAAAGGTTCGCCGGTTCACCTGGCGAAAACAATCATGAACCTGGTCACCAACGGCGTCGAGGCCATTACCGGGAGCGGCTTCATCGAGATCGCGACTACCAACCGCTACGTCGACCGTCCGCTGCGCGGCTATGACGACATCGCCCCCGGGGATTATGTGGTCATGTCCGTGGCCGACAACGGTGCCGGTATTTCGCCCGAAGACATCGACCGCATCTTCGAGCCGTTTTACACGAAAAAGGTCATGGGGCGCAGCGGCACGGGCCTGGGCATGGCCGTGGTCTGGGGAACGGTCAAGGACCACCAGGGATATGTCGAGATTGAAAGCGAGGTGGGCCGCGGCACCCGGGTCACGATTTATCTTCCTGCAAGCCCGCACAGTGCTGCAGAGCAGGCCGCGGCCAAGTCGACCGAACACTATATGGGCCGTGGTGAAACGATTTTGGTGGTGGACGATATCCCCGAACAACTCGAGATCGCCTCGCTGATTCTGGAAAAGCTGGGGTATCGGGTGAATACCGCCAACGGGGGTCTCGAAGCACTGGCTTTTCTTAAGAAAAATAGGGTGGATCTCGTCATCCTGGACATGATCATGACCCCGGGCATCGACGGCCTCGAGACCTACCGGCGGATCAAGGCGATTCGCCCGGACCAGAAGGCCATCATCGCCAGCGGCTATTCGGAAACCGACAGGGTCCGTCTAGCACAGTCGCTGGGGGCCGGTGCCTACATCAAGAAGCCTTATCTGCTGGAGAAGATCGGGATGGCGGTGCGCAAGGAATTGGACCGCTGAGCCGGTTGCGTAAAAGGCCCGATAGCCGCGTTATGCTTCACCCCTCGTCATTGCGGCGTACTTGAGTACGCCTCATTCCTCCGGGCTCACAAGCCTTGCTCTCGAACCTTTTACGAAACCGGCTGGGACAATGTCTATCCAGGGGGGCATCCCTGATAGGGAAATAAAACTTGCGGGCCCCATTGCGTCGTATCAAAAGGCGCTATCTCTGGCCAGGCGGTCGACCCTTTGCAGGAGGGTGGGGATGCGATGGGGGCCGTGCATCCTGCGGATGTTTTCGGCCGCCTCGGCGGCATCGACGCCGGCCGCGGTCACATACAGGGGGCGGCGGCTGCCGCCACGAAGGACTTCAAGCGCCGGCGCCCCCTCGAAATGGGATTTGGCCACGCCGATGACCGGTGTCCGGTATTCGAGAGTCTCGAAGAGGTGCTGCCCCAGGCCCGGCTTGAGACCCAGCATGACGTATCCGTCCACGATCAGGGTTGTCGGCGGGATTTCGATCCGCTCGAGCAGAGCCAGGATACAAGGCAATTCGCGGCGGTAAAAAGCCCCGGCAACGTAGGCTGCCGGCGCTGCGATGACCGTGTGGTGTTCGGCCGCGGGTTTCCGGTCGCCGAAGTCGTCGAACACGATGGCCGCAGCCGAGGCCGGGCCGTCCTTCCGATAATACACGTCAAACGCGACAATCGTCATTGTAAGCCTATCTCCCTAAAAACCGTAGCCCTAAAAGCTTTAGAATCCCTACCAATCTGTAGGTGCTATGGTATTCGCAAGTTCATCCCGCACTGTGGACCATACCGAAATAATAACGCGCAATACGGGCGCATAACAGATTCAAGATCAAAACCTGATGGGTTCGAAGAAAGTCATGGATCAGACGGTTTCGTGAAAAATTCGAGACCAAGGCTTGCGGATTTAAAGGAATGAAGCGTACTTTAAGCTACGCTGCAATGACGAGGGATACGCGTACCGCCGATATCGGACGATTGACGAAACCGTCAAGGCTTGCGAAAGCCCAGGCATGAGGCTTACATAGTATACGCCGCAGTGACGAGGCTTGAAGCGTAATGCCGATATTGGATCTTTTACGTTACCGTCAGGAGGATGTATGAAAGCCGCCGTAATCCAAGCCTTTGGCGACACCGACCAGGTGGAGATCGTCGATCTGCCCCGGCCCGAGCCTCAGCCTGACGAGGTCCTGGTGCGGGTCAAGGCCGCCGCGGTCAACCCCAAGGATACGTTTATCCGCAAGGGGTACCTGAAGGCCTTTACCGGTGAACAGTTTCCGATGCAGACCGGTTTCGATTTCGCCGGTGAAGTGGCGGCCGTGGGCGCAGCGGCCGAGGGACCGGCTGTGGGCGCCGCCGTCTACGGCATGCTCGACGGCTGGGAGGGGCTGACCTGTGCCGAATTTCTGACGGTCAAGCCGCATCAGCTGGCCGCCATGCCGGGGGGCTTGTCTTTCGAGGAGGCTGCCGCCCTGCCCCTGGTGTGCTCGACGGCGCTTCAGGCCCTGCGCGACCAGGCCGCGATCCGGCCTGGCCACACCGTGTGCATCAATGGTGCGGCCGGCGGTGTGGGCTCCGCGGGCGTCCAGATCGCAAAGATCCTCGGCGCCGAGGTGACGGCTATTGCCAGCAATGGAAACCACGTCTTTCTCCGTGATCTGGGTGCCGATCACTGCACGGACTACCACGCCGAGGACATTACCCGAACCGAACGCCGGTTCGACAGCTTTTTCGACGTCTTCGGCAACCAGCCCTTCGACAAGGTCAAACCCATCCTGAAGCCCAGGGGGGTCTGGGTTTCGACGGTCCTGCAGCCCCATGTCTTCAAGAGTGTGGAGGAGACCAAGAACAGCACCGGCCGGAAAGCCCAACTGGTGGTCGTGGCCGCCCGCCGCGACGATCTGGACCAGATCCGTGGCTGGGTCGAAGCCGGCCTGTTGAAACCCGTCATCCAGGAGGTCTACCCCCTGGAAAACATCGCCGCGGCCCACGCCCAGCAGGAGACCAAGCACACCCGGGGCAAGCTCGTGATTCGGATCGGGTAAAATACAGGCCGATGGCGTGGACCATCCGAGGGGCCGGCAGCACCCGCTGCTGCTGGATCTGCTGACGCCCGATTTCAACGCCATGGATACGATCGGCACCATGGGACAGGATATCAAACAAATCGAACGCCTCTACGATACGGTCGCCAGGGAATACGCGGAGGCCTTCAGCGGCGAGCACGAAAAGAAACCCCAGGACCAGGTCATCCTGAAGCGGTTTGCGCGGTTGATCGGTGATCGGCGCCCGGTCTGGGATCTGGGTTGCGGTCCCGGCCAGACGACGCGCTACCTCCACGATCTGGGCATCGATATTTTTGGGCTCGACCTTTCCACCCGATTGCTGGAGGAGGCCCGGAGGCTTCATCCGGGGGTCCATTTCCGTAAAGGCGATATGCTCGCGCTTGATTTCAAGGACCACACCATCGCCGGCGCCGTGGCCTTCTATGCCATCGTACACTTCAGCGAAGGGCAAGTGCGGCAGGCCTTCCGGGAAGTGTTCCGGGTGCTGCAGCCGGAAGGCCTGTTTCTTCTGACCTACCACATCGGTGGAGAAACACTCCCGGTCGAGGAATTTCTCGGCAGGAAAGTTAAAATCGATTTCATGTTCTTTTCAACGCAGTTCATTCAGGCGGCTCTTGCGACCTGCGGTTTTGAGATCCGCGATGTCATCGAGCGCGAACCCTATCCGGGGGTGGAATATGAGAGCCGGAGAGGGTATGTGCTTGCGGAAAAGCCCCGCGGCAGATGGTAACACCAGCCAAAGAATTTCAGGCGTAGCGGTTCGGTAGGGCACCAATCGCCGGGTGCGCGGGCGCATCACATGGCGGCCGAAGAAAAGCCAACCCCGGTCGAGCGGTATATCGCCCCCGGCAACGCCTTCGATATCGACGGAATGATGGCGGACTTTCATCCCGGGGTCGTGTGGGATAACATCATGAGCGTCGAATTCGGGGGCGGTGTTGAAGAGATGGGTCGAACGGTTGTGAGGGATGGGTTCCAGTTCCTCAAAGGCCGCAGCCTGCAGAAGAAAGGGGCCATGGATGGAGGCAACCGAATTCTGGGCAATCATTGATTTTCGGGCCACCCTGATCTCAATGGGCCGGCAGGTATACGAGGCCGCCCTAATAGATCCCAACGCTCTGGGGCGCGTTGCATTCGATCGGAACGATCCCTGCTACGAGGGGTTTCAGTACGCGATCCTCGA
>JASJBQ010000214.1 GCA_030066455.1 Desulfobacterales bacterium | reverse complement strand
TGGGTGTCCTCATCTTCTTTCACGAACTCGGCCACTTCCTGGTGGCGCGTTTCTTCGGCGTGGGGGTTGAAAAATTCTCGCTGGGGTTCGGGCCGCGCCTGCTCGGCAAAACGGTCGGGCGCACCGACTACCGCCTGTCCCTGATTCCCCTGGGGGGTTACGTCAAAATGGTCGGGGAGGAGCCGGACACCGAAATCGATCCCGCCCTGATCCCGATTTCCTTCACCCACAAGAACGTCTATCAGCGGTTTGCAATCGTCGCCGCCGGCCCGCTCTTCAACCTGCTGCTGGCGGTGCTGATATTCTTCGCGGTTTTCATGACGTCGGGCATCTCAGTGCTGCGCCCCGTGGTGGGGGAGGTGGACGAAGCCTCGCCCGCCGAGAGGGCCGGACTCCAAGCCAAGGATCTCGTCGTTTCCATCGGCGGGACCGCGGTGACCAGCTGGGAAGAAATGTCGGAGATGATCAAGGCCACGCGCGGCCAGGCCTTCGAGATCGGCTTCGAGCGCGACGGCCGCCTGCTCACCGCCCGGATCAAGCCGGAGCTCAAGACCACCAAGAATCTCTTCGGCGAGGAGATCGAGCGCTATCTCATCGGGGTACGGCCGCTGGGCGACTGGCTGCCCCGCAATCTGGGGCTGGTCGAATCGCTCACACTGAGCGTGAGCCGAACATGGGAAATCACCGAGCTGACGGTTCTAAGCGTCGTCAAGCTGATCCAGGGCAAACTCCCTGCCGAGACCCTCGGCGGGCCGATCAAGATCGCCAAGATGGCCGGGGCGCAGGCCCGGGAGGGGGTGACGGCCCTGTTGATCTTTATCGCCGTGATTTCCATCAATCTGGCAATTCTCAATTTTCTCCCTATCCCGGTCCTGGACGGCGGGCATTTGATGTTTTTTGCCATCGAGATGATCAGCCGACGCCCGGTCAGCATCAAGATTCGCGAAATCGGCCAGCAAATCGGCATCTTTTTCCTGATCGCGCTGATGATTTTCGTTATTTTCAACGATATCGTGAATCCTTAAAACCGATGGGCGGCGCCGCTGCTTCGGCACGCAGCCGGCCGGAACGCTAACCTTCATTGAAAGGGAGGCCGTATCATGCCGCATCGCCTGGAAATCACGCTCAAGCCCGCGCTGATCGACGCCGAGGGCGAGACCCTGCGCCGCAAGGCCATGGATTATTTCGGGATCGCCGTGGAGCGCGTCCGCACGGTGGCCGTGATCACGATCGACGCCGATTTGACCCCGGCGCAGCTGGAGACGGTACGCACGGAAATCTTCACCAACCCGGTGACGCAGATCTCCTCATTTGACCCCTTGCCGCTGGCATTCGACTGGATGGTCTGGATCGGATACCGCCCCGGGGTGCGTGACAACGCGGGAAGCACGGCAGTGGAGGCCATCGAGGACATGCTGGGCGTCAAACTGGGGCCGGATGACGGGATCTACACCTCCAAGCGCTACTGTCTGACGGGGGCGGCGCTCGAGGCCGACGACGCCGAGAAAATCGCCGGCGAACTGCTGGCCAACGACATCATCCAGCAGTGGCGCATCAAGCCCGCGACCGACTGGAACCCGCAGGAGGGTATCGGCATCATCATCCCCAAGGTGCGTCTGGATCACGTGCCCACGGTGACCTCGCTGCCGATCGACAGCGACGAGACCCTGCGGGCGATCAGCGACCAGCGCAACCTGGCCTTGAACCCCAACGACATCCCCACGATCCGCCATTACTTTCTCCAGCCCGAAGTCCGCGAGCAGCGGGCCTCAGTCGGCCTGGACGATCCCACCGATCTGGAGCTGGAGTACATCTCCCAGGCTCGCAGCGACCACTGCAACCACAACACTTTTCAGGGGCTGTTCCACTACAGCGAACCCGGCCGCGGGCATCGGGAAACCGTCGACAACCTGTTCAAGTCCTGCATCCAGGCCCCAACCCTGGCCCTGCAGGAGCGTAAGGACTGGGTCGTCTCGGTGCTCTGGGACAATGCCGGCGTGGGGCGTTTCGATGACGACCACTACTACGTGATCACCGGTGAGACCCACAATTCGCCCTCGAACATGGAGGCCTACGGCGGCGCCATCACGGGCATCGTGGGGGTCTACCGCGATCCCATGGGCACCGGCCGGGGGGCCCGTCTGCTGATGGGGGGCTACGGCTACTGCGTCGGCCCCCGGGAATACGACGGCGATCTCAAGCCTCACCTGCACCCTCGCCGCCTGTTGGACGGCGTGATCGAGGGCGTGCGCGACGGCGGCAACAAGAGCGGCATTCCCACGACCTGCGGCCAGATTCTGTTCAATCCCAAGTACCTGGGGAAGTGTCTGGTTTTCGTGACCGCCATCGGCCTGATGCCGGCCGTGGTGAAGGGCGAAGCGGCGGAGCAGAAAACGACCTCGCCCAACGATCTCATCATCATGTGCGGTGGCCGTGTGGGCAAGGACGGCATCCACGGGGTCACGGCATCGTCGGAGATCTTCTCGGAGAACACCCCGGCCGGCCACGTGCAGATCGGCGATCCATACACACAGAAGAAAATGCACGACTTCCTGCTCGAGGCCCGCGACGAGGGGCTGACCCGCTTCATCACCGACAACGGCGGCGGGGGGCTCTCCTCCTCCATCGGGGAGTCGGCCCTTTTTTCGAATGGTTGCGCGGTGGATCTGGAGAAGGTGCCGCTCAAGTACGCCGGCCTGGACCAGTGGGAAATCTGGATCTCGGAATCCCAGGAACGCATGACCGTGGCGGTGCGGCCGGACGATCTGGACCGCTTCATGGCCCTTTCCCGCAAGCACGCTGTCGAGAGCACGGCCATCGGCCGTTACACGGATACGGGCAAACTGCATGTGGCCTACGAGGGGCGCAGTTGCGCCTACGTCGATCTCGACCTCTTGAAGTCGGGTTTTCCGCAGTGGGAATTTGACGCCGTCTGGCGCACGCCCGAGGAACGCGGGTTGTGTGAGCCCGCCATTGGAAGCCCCGCCGACTTTAACCAGCTGCTGCTCGATATGCTGGCCCGGCCCAACATCTGCTCGCGCGAATGGGTTCCCCGCCAGTATGACCACGAGGTCCAGGGCGGTAGTGTGATCAAGCCCCTGGTGGGGGTCGACCGCAATATCCCCAGTGACGCCAGCGTGATCCGACCGGTTTTGACCAGCCAAGCCGGCCTGGCGTTGGCCCAGTCGCTCCTGCCGACCTATTCCGCCATCGATGCCTACCACATGATCGCCGCCACCATGGACGAGGCCCTGCGCCGGGTGATCGCCGTCGGGGGCGACCTGGATCACGTGGGCGGGGTGGACAATTTCTGCTGGCCCAACATCCAGTATGACCCGGTCAAGAATCCGGACGGACGCTTCAAGGCGGCTCAGCTGGTGCGCGCCTGCCGGGCGCTCAAAGATGTCTGCCTGGCCTATGAAATCCCGCTGCTCTCCGGCAAGGACAGCATGTATGTCGACGGCAACCTCCCCGGGCGCTACGGGATCACCCACAAGGTTTCGGCGTTTGAAACCATGCAGTTCAGCGCTATATCCCGTGTTCCGGACATCAGCACCTGCGTGAGCCTGGAGGCCAAACAGGCCGGGGACCTGCTCTATTTGGTCGGTCTGACGCGCAATGAACTGGGCGCCTCGGAATACTACGAACACCTGGGCTACACCGGCTTGAACGTACCACGGGTGGATCCCCAAAGCTTTCTCCCGGCCTATCGCGCCCTGAAGACCGCCATCGCCCGATCGTTAACGGCTTCGGTTCACGGCATCTACCGCGGCGGGCTGGCCGTTCACGCCGCCCTTGTGGCCATGGGCGGGGGGCTCGGTCTGACCCTCGACTTGGGCAACGTCCTCTGCGACGTCGATTTATCGGATGACCGCATCCTGTTTTCGGAATCTGCCGGCCGGTTTCTGGTGACCGTCGACCCGGTGCGGCGGGATGCGTTCGAATCGCTTTTTGAAGATCGGCCCCTGGCCCTGATCGGGAGGGTGACGGCTCCACCTGACCTGTTGGTCAACGGACAGGATGGCGGCCAATTGCTGAACCTGAATATCGACAGGCTCAAGGCGGCCTGGGAACAACCCTATGGAGGGATGATATGAGCGCCAACGTCCGGGCAATCGTGCTAACCGGTTTCGGCCTGAATTGCGACCTGGAAACCGCCTACGCCCTCGAACTGGCCGGGGCGACGGCCGACCGTGTGCACATCAATACCCTTATCGACGGCGGCATCCGCCTGGAAGATTACCAGATCATGGCTTTCGGTGGCGGCTTCAGCTGGGGGGACGATCATGGCGCCGGCGTGCTCCAGGCCGTGCGCATGCGCACCAACCTGGGACCGCAGCTGCTGTCCTTCGTCGAGAACCAGGGGCTGGTGATCGGCATCTGCAATGGATTTCAAACCCTGGTCAACCTTGGACTGTTGCCGGGCTTCGACGGCGACTACCAGACACGCTCCATCGCCCTGACTTTCAATGACTGCGGCAATTTCCGCGATGATTGGGTGCATTTGCAAATCGATACCGGATCACCCTGTGTGTTTACGCGGGGGATGGAAACCATCGATCTGCCGATTCGACATGGCGAGGGAAAATTCTATGCCGAGCCTCAAATCGTCGACAGTCTGGTGAAGCGCCAGCAGGTCGTGATGCGCTACGCGGGTGCCGACGGCCAACCGGCCGAAGGGCGTTTTCCGCACAATCCCAACGGGTCGCTATTGGACATCGCCGGGGTCTGCGACCCCACAGGGAGGATTTTCGGATTGATGCCGCATCCGGAGGCCTTCAACCACTGGACCAACCATCCCGACTGGACAAGGAGGGCCGACAGGCGTCGGCGCCGGGGACGATCCCCCTTGCCGGATGAATCGACGCCCGGCATCCGCCTTTTTGAAAATGCCATCCATTATATCCAGAAACGCTGATCATGACCGGGAGTCTTCCAAGACTGAAAAACCGCACCTCGACATCTTGCCTTCACCATCAAGCTGACAACCATGGTTTTTCTCCAACCAATCCCTCGAGGATCAGAATCATAGACAGATTATTTTGAAGTTATTTAGGATATTTATGTCCACTTCTCGTTTGGGGCGCACGCGACGGGCTTGATGGACTATATTTATTTAATGGTGGGATAAAAAAACTTAATGGTTTTTCCGCGAGGGTTCGTTTCATTTCCTTGTCCCATTGGATTTGAGTGGCGATTGCAAATTGATAATTCTCTATATTTTAAAAAATAACGGTTAGTTATAATTTTAATTCGATCCTGTGGCGCGTGATGGCCACATCAATCAAACTGATGGAATGATTCTTGCTCTGACTTCGGGTGGGAAAAACAGGGAGGTCGCATGGAACGCAATAAAGGTTTTACGGTGCTTGAACTCGCGGTTGTTGTGGGAATTGTCGCCATTGTTTCCGCCATATCCATTCCCGCTTATCTCTCCTGGCGCGATGACAGCAGGGCCAGGGGAGCCGCAGCCGCGATGCGGGCGGATTTCGAGCGGGCCAAAATGCGCGCCATCCGCGAGAACGCTAATGTCCGCGTGGAATTTGCAGCGGACAACGTGACCTATACGGTCCACACGGATCTCGACAGCGATAATGCCTTGGACGCCGATGAGGACATCGTTGCCCGGACGATCCTGCCACCCGGCGTAACCTTTTCGAACAATTTCGGCGGAGACGATATGAGCTTCTCGTCGCGCGGCATCCCAGCGGCCGGTTTGAGCGATGCCGGAACCGTCACCATGCGTTCCACCGCTGGAAGAGAATACTCCGTTATCGTAAGCCGATTTGGCCGGATTCGGACGGAATAATCAGCTGAACCCATATCCAGGGGAATTGAGCAGAATGCCAGCGATGAATAGAAAAAATGAAAACGGTTTCTCGATCCTTGAAATGGTGATCGCCATAGCCCTCCTGGGGGTTGGCATATTGGCCATCGGGCGCATGCAAATGATGACCGTCCGCAACACCACCAACGGCAACACCATCACCCAGGCCACCATGTTGGCCCAGGCCAAGATGGAACAAATCAAAAACACCGCCGATATCACCACCCTCGTCGATGAAGTCGAAGCGGACCTCGACGCCGACGGCAATCCCGGGGGCATCTACACACGAACCACCACGATCCTGATGCCAGCCGCACCGCTGGACAGCTTTCTGCGGACGGTTCAGATCCAGGTACGCTGGGTAACCCATCACGGTGGTGACCGTACGATCACCCTTAACTCGGTAACACACGGACAAGGCATATGAGAGCAAATCAGACCGGATACCGATCCAAACCTATCCGCGGGGGCATGCGCCGTATGGATCGTGGCTTCACGCTCGTCGAAATGCTGGTTGCGTTGGCCATGTTTTCAATCATCGTCGCGGCGGTTGGTACTGTACTGGTGCCCCTGCGTCGGTCCTACACGACCCAGGAAGTCGCCGCGGGAGCCCAGCAGACCACGCGCCTGGCCATCGATTTCATGGTGAACGATATCAGGCTGGCAGGCCTGGATCCCATCGGCGAAGCCAGTGCCGGCATAGAGGATGCCAGCGCGTTGTTTATGCGGTTCACCATTGATCGGGCACCCCAGGGGGGAGAGGCCAACGGAGAGATCGACGAAGGGGAATTCGAACGGTTGACCTACGCCTGGGATGCGCCCAATCAACGCCTGCGACTGACCTACGATGCCGGCACCGCCAGCTCAGACACCGAAACGCTGGTCGACAATGTCAGCAACTTACGCTTCACGTATTTCGATGAAGACGATGTCGAAACGACGAGCGTGAATGATATCCGAACGGTGGCCATCACGATGACCGTTGAAGAACCGGCCGGAAGAGATGGCATGATTTCAAGAACCTATAACACGCGGGTGCGCTGCCGCAATCTGGGGATTTAACGCTATCTGCGAAGACTCCAGCGAACGGATTTCAAACCGGGATGGAAGAAATGAAACACCAGACGAGACAACCACAGTCGAGTGATGCAACCGCAGGCCAGGAAGGCTCCGCTATTGTCATTGTCATGCTTTTCCTGGCGCTGATGACCCTGGTCGGCATCTGGGGAACGCGCAACGCCAACACCGAAATCACCATCGCCGGTAACGAGGTGCGTCTGAAGAGGACGTTTTATCGCGCGGAAGCCGCCGTTCTCGAGGCCGCTTTCATGATCGAATCCCAATCCGCCGACAACCTCAAGGATCACAATACCCTCAACTGGCTCTGGAATGCCATCGCGGGCGCACCCAATGACCTCACCACCTTCGACAACTGGGATTTCGATACCCAAAACGGTGATGATACCGCCTTTGAAACCACGCTGGACGTCGATGGTGACGGAACCGCTGAGGACACGGCCGCGTTTGCCGTGCATGACAGGGGCGCCGCCAGCGGCAGTTCGCTGGTGATGACCAACGCCACCACTGTCCGCTCCTATTCCGTGTTCGGCCTGCAGAATTCTAACGAGGGGCGCACCATCGTCGAGGTGGGGTACAAGAAACGCATCTGAGGTTTCATATTAGATAAGACCGCGAACTGAATCGGGAAGATAATTGATCTGGGCGCTCAGAATGATCTGGGCCGTGCGACTGAAGGAGATATAGAGATGAAACCGACGCTGACTTCGAGACCGAAAAACGCCCTGTGGTGGATCATTGCGGGTCTGCTCATTGCGCTGATGCCTTCTGTTGCACCGGCTGGGGATCTTCAGTTTGAACTGGGCGGCACTGTTATGCCGACACCGAATCCGGGTGAGGTTACCGGCTCGGTATTTCTTTCGGTGCGCATGACCAGTGGAACCCTGCCCATGGGTGAAAAGGCGACGGTTGGTTTCAAATGTACGCCCGGATCACCCGCTGCGGATGAGGGGAGCGGAAATGACTATACTTGCGCGGGAACAATCGAGTTTGATGCTGCCAGCGGGCCATTAGTTGGTGGTCCCTCGGGCCCTCAGGGCATCGTCGCCGTTTCCATCCTTGGAGACAGCATTGTTGAATCGGACGAAAAATTTACAGTTGAAATCGATGAGGCGGCATCTTCGACGACCGAAATGAATGGGGCCGTCCCCTACAATGTCACTGCAGGGACTGGATCCCAGGCCCCGGAGATTACAATCCTTGATAACGACAGCGGCGCGACGGTCGATATTCAGACGCTGGCGACCGCGACAGAGGGCACGAACGCTACGGCGACGTTTGCGTTGACGCTGGGTAGCACGCCGGTGCAGGCCGGCGAGACGGTTGACGTGTATTACACGCTGAGCGAAGGGTCGGCCACGCTGGGCAGTGATTTCAGTGA
>JASJBQ010000213.1 GCA_030066455.1 Desulfobacterales bacterium | reverse complement strand
GGCGACAAGGGCCGGTTTGAGACGATTCCGGTCAGCGGCGTGGACAGCCACATGTCGTTTTTGGAGATGCTCGACACGGTCAACGAGGGGCTGATTTT
Organism: Desulfobacterales bacterium; assembly: GCA_030066455.1. The sequence goes on along the minus strand of JASJBQ010000213.1, from coordinate 8,188 downwards.
GGAGGGCCGCGACCCGATCGCGTTTGACAACGACTGCCGGGAGGGGATTTGCGGCACGTGCGGTTGCGTGGTGGACGGGATACCGCACGGGCCGAACAAGGCGATGACGCTCTGCCAGCTGCACATGCGCAAGTTTGACGAGGGGGACGTGATCGCCGTGGAGCCGTGGCGGGCGCGCGCGTTCAAGGTGGTCAAGGACCTGATGGTGGACCGCAGCGCGTTTGACCGGATCATCCAGTCGGGGGGGTATGTGTCGGTGAGCACGGGCTCGGCGCCGGACGCCAACGCGATCCCGATCCCGATGGAGGTGGCCGAGAAGGCGATGGACGCGGCGGCGTGCATCGGCTGCGGGGCGTGCGTGGCGGCGTGTCCGAACGCCTCGGCGATGCTGTTTGTGAGTGCCAAGGTCTCGCAGCTCGCGCTCTTGCCCCAGGGGCGTCCCGAGGCGGCCGAGCGCGCGCTGAAGATGGTGGCCGCCATGGACGCGCTGGGCTTTGGCAACTGCACCAACCACCGCTCCTGCGAGGCCACCTGCCCCAAGGAGGTCTCCATCGTCAACATCGCACGGCTCAACCGCGAATTCCTCAAGGCCGGATTTTCTTCGGAGGCGGTCCTGCAATCGGAGAGCGGGCAATAAGGCCACGAAAGTAAAGCACCTTCCCAACCCGAGGGCCGGAATGCAACCGCGGGAGAATGCTCATCACCGGTTCGGTCGATATCCTGACGGTTGTGATTTTGTTGGCCTCGCCCTGGCAGGCCCTGGCATCATTGATGCCGCGGTGGGGGACGAACTTTAAACGCGCTTCGGTCCAAAAGGCGGAAAGGAATCATTATGACGACGAGAAAAATCCCCACCGGTGCAAGCTTGCTGCAAAACAATTACTACAACAAAGGCGCGGCTTTCTCGCTGGAGGAGCGCAAGAAATTCAAGATCGACGCGCTGTTGCCGCCCTGCGTCAACACCATCGAAGAGCAGGCCGCACGGGCCATTTCCATCCTGCGGGAAAAAACATCGGACATGGAGAAGCACATTTTCATGATGGCCCTCCTGGACCTGAACCTGACCCTCTACAACCGGGTGCTGCTGGACAACCTGGAAGAGCTGATGCCCATCGTCTACACCCCCACCGTGGGCGATGCCTGCCTGCAGTACTCCCACCGCTACCGCAAGCCCCAGGGCATCTTCCTGACCGCCGACCAGAAGGGGCGCTACGCCGAGCTGCTGGGCCAGTGGCACACCCAAGACGTGCGCGTGATCGTGGTCACCGACGGCGAGCGGATCCTGGGGCTGGGGGATTTGGGGATTCAAGGTATGGGCATCCCGGTGGGCAAGCTGAGCCTCTACGCGGCCTGCGCCGGTATTCCCCTGCCGAACTGCCTGCCGATCACCATCGACGTGGGTACCAACAACGCCGATTTTCTGAACGACCCGCTGTATATCGGCCTGAAACAGCCCCGGATCCGGGGGGAGGCCTACGACGTCCTGCTGGAGGAGTTCGTCTCCGCGGTGGAGACAAATTTTCCCGAGGTCCTGCTGCAATTCGAAGATTTCGCCAACATCAACGCCTTTCGGCTGCTCGACACCTACCGTGACCGGTTGTGCTGCTTCAACGACGACATCCAGGGCACGGCCTGCGTGGTCGTGGCTGGGTTGGAGGCGGCCATGCGCATGAAGGGTGAAGCGCTGGCCGACCAGACTATACTCTTTCTGGGGGCGGGCAGCGCCGGCACCGGGATCGGGGAATTGATCGTGTCCGCCATGGTGTCCGAGGGGCTGCCCCGGGAAGAGGCCTACAAGCGCTGCTGGTTCGTGGATTCCAAGGGCCTGATCGTGGCGAGCCGGGAGAACCTGGCGGACCACAAGCTGCCCTTTGCCAATGCGCACGAATACCAGCCGGATTTCCTTGCGGCCCTGCATTCGCTGAAACCCGCGGCGATCGTGGGGGTTTCGGGCCAGCCCGGTACCTTCGACAAGCAGGTGCTGACCGCCATGGCCGATTACAATGCGCGGCCGATCGTTTTCGCGCTGTCCAACCCCACCTCCAAGGCCGAGTGCACCGCCCAGGAAGCCTACACCTGGACCGAGGGGCGCGCGATCTTTGCCAGCGGCAGCCCCTTCGATCCGGTGACCGTAGGGGACAAGACCTTCGTGCCGGGCCAGGGCAACAACGCCTATGTCTTCCCGGGCATCGGTCTGGGGGTGATCAGTGTCAAGGCGAGCCGCGTGACGGACGAAATGTTCCTCGTGGCGGCCAAGGCACTGGCCGAGCAGACCTCGGCCGAAGATTTTGCCGTCGGCCGGCTCTATCCTTCCTGGAAAGAGATTCGAAAGATATCGCTCAACGTCGCCTTGGCGGTGGCCGAACTCGCCTACCGTGAAGGACTGGCGCGGGTGGAACGGCCCGACGACCTGGAGGCGTTCATCCAGGCGCAGATGTTCACGCCGGAATACGAAGAATACGCCTGACCGTTTAACATTATTGGCTGAAAGGAGAGCATCCATGCGGCGTCCAAAATTATGGAGGTGGTTCTGCTATACACTGATTATCGCCGCCCTGACCCTGATCCTGCTGCCGGCGGCTGCGGTTCAGGCGGCCGAGGAGGGCACGTTTACGGGAAGCTGGATTGCCAGCGGTCAGCGGCACGTCCTCGACTTCATGCCCGATCGGGAGGTCTTCACCTTCCGCCTGCAGGGCCATGTCAACCTCACCAACAACATGGGCGAGGTCGCCGACTTCTGGTCGGAGTGCACCGGCATCTGGGATGACGTGACCGGCAGCGAGGGCCGCTGCGTCTGGCGCAGCAAGAAAGGCGAGAAAGTCTTTGTCATCCTGCGGGGGCGGGCGCTGGAAGAGGGTATTCAGGTCACGGCCGAGGTGGTCGGCGGCACCGGCAGCCTGCGCGACGTGGAGGGGATTGCCAACTTCACCTGGACGTCGGTGTTCATGGACCCGGACTCCGGCAGCCTGACAGCCCACACCAAGAACATGGAGGGATCCTACCGTATTCCCTGATAGCGCTTGGCGGGGAGCGATTTAATCCGATTGACATTATCGAGGGCGCGCCGCGGCCTCCTGAAAGGAGTACGACCATGTGGATCATTGAGCTGATCGTGGTGTTGTTCTTTATCTGGCTGGGGGCGCGCCTGGGCAGCATCGGCATCGGGTTTGCCGGCGGTTTCGGTGTGCTGGTGCTGGCGCTGGCCTTCGGTCTCGAGCCCGGCGGCATTCCCATCGACGTGATTCTGATCATCATGTCGGTCATTTCCGCGATTGCGGCTATGCAGGTGGCCGGCGGGCTGGACTACATGGTTCAGGTGGCCGAGGGCATCCTGCGGCGCAACCCCAAGTACATCACCTTCCTGGCCCCGGTGGTGACCTACACCATGACCATTTTCGCCGGCACCGGCCTGACCGCCTTTTCGACCCTGCCGGTGATCGCCGAGGTGGCCAAGGGGCAGGGGATCAGACCCTCGCGGCCGCTGGCCATCGCCACGGTGGCCTCCCAGGTGGCCATCACGGCCTCGCCTATTTCGGCGGCGGTGATTTTCCTGGCCAGCGAGCTTGAAAAGGTGGGGGTGAGCTATCTTCAGCTCCTGATGGTCTGCATCCCCACCTCGTTTACGGCCTGCATGCTGGGGGCCGTGGTGACCAATTTTCTGGGCAAGGACCTCAAGGACGACCCGGTCTACCAGGAGCGTCTGGCCCAGGGACTGGTAAGCGAGGTGTCTGAGGCCGAGGAACAGGAACTCAAGCCCGGGGCCAAGGCCTCGGTGGGGATTTTCCTGCTGGGCCTGATCTTCGTGGTGGGCTACGCCTCGGCCATCAGCGACAACGTCGGCCTGATCGAGGACCCGGTCCTGCAGCGCGACCACGCCATCATGACCATCATGTTGACGGTGGCCGCCCTGATCGCGCTGGTCTGCAAGATCAACACCAACGACGTCCTGAGCGCGCCGACCTTCAAGTCGGGCATGAGCGCCTGCATCTGTGTGCTGGGCGTGGCCTGGCTGGGGACGACCTTCGTAGCCGCGCACCTGGAAGAGATCAACATGTTCGCCGGATCGGTGCTCGAAACCAAACCCTGGCTCCTGGCCGTGGTGCTTTTCTTTGCGGCCATGCTGCTCTATTCCCAGGCGGCCACCACGAAAGCGCTGATGCCGGCGGCCCTGGCCCTGGGGGTCAGCCCGGTCTCGGCCATCGCTTCGTTTGCGGCGGTGGGCTCGCTCTTCGTGCTGCCGACCTATCCGACCCTCCTGGCCGCTGTCGAGTTCGACGACACCGGTTCGACGCGGATCGGCAAGTACGTCTTCGACCACCCCTTTCTGATTCCGGGCGTCACCACGATCGCCCTGGCCGTCCTGCTGGGATTTATCCTGGGGCCGATGATCATCTGATGCCGTTGCCCGGGATCGGCCCCACACGGCCGGAGCGAACGGAAACGATGCTTTAACCTGGTTCCAATAGATCATTGGAAAATCAAAAGGAGCAGCGAAAATGAACAAAGAACAATTTCAAAGATTCATAAAGGAAGCCGCCCATGTGATCGAAATATCGCTGGAGGACATGCAGGCCTTTTTCGACCTGGGCCAGGAGAAATCCTACGAAGCCGGAGCGTGGCTGTTTCACGAATCCACCCCGCGCAAATGGGCCGGGTTCGTACTCGAGGGCGAGGTGACCATCACCCGCGGCCAACACGGCTCCAGCAAACAGGTGGCGCTCCTGGGCAGCGGCGCGCTGATCAGCGAGAGTGCGCTCCTGGACGAATCCGCCCATTCGACCGGCGCGTTTACCCGTGAAGGGGTCACGATCTGGGAGATCCCGCGGGAGAAGATCGATTCTTTCAGAGCCGAAAAACCGGAGATCTTCTACCGCATCGTGTCCCGCGTGGCGCGGCGCATCAGCGAGCGGCTGCGGGTGGTCTCACGGCAGTTGGCCGGGGTCGACTCCCTCCAGGAGCTCATGGAGGGCGTGCGCCTCGAGCACGACTCCCTGGGCGAGCGCGAGCTGCCCAACACGGTCTACTACGGGGTCCAGACCCAGCGGGCGCTGGAGAACTTCGCCATCTCCGGGGTGCGGCTCAAGAATTTCGATCACATGATCGAGGCCCTGGCCTTCGTCAAGAAGGCGGCCGCCCAGGCCAACGCCGAGCTGGGGGTGCTCGACGAGGACAAGATGAAGGCCATCTGCGCGGCCTGCGACGAACTTCTGGAGGGCAAACTCCACGACCAGTTCGTGGTGGACATGTTCCAGGGCGGGGCCGGGACGTCCACCAACATGAACGCCAACGAGGTCATCGCCAACCGCGGCCTGGAGCTCATGGGCCACGAGAAGGGCCAGTACGAGCACCTCCACCCCAACGACCACGTGAACTGCTCCCAGTCCACCAACGACGCCTATCCGACGTCCATCAAGCTGGCGGTGATCCTTTCGCTCAAGGACCTGCTGGGTGCCATGGGGGAGCTCAAGGATGCCCTGGCGGACAAGGGCGAGGAATTCGCCGACATCCTCAAGATGGGACGCACCGAGAACCAGGATGCCGTGCCCATGACCCTGGGCCAGGAGTTCAGCGCCTATGCCGTGATGATCGAAAGCGGCATGGCCGCACTGGAACGCAACGTGGAAGAACTGCACGCGGTGAACATGGGGGCCACGGCCATCGGCACCGGTTTGAACTCGCCGCCGGGCTACGCCAACCTGGTGTCCCAAAAACTGGCCGCGGTCAGCGGACTGCCGATCGTGAAGGCCGAAAACCTGGTGGAGGCCACCCAGGACTGCGCGGCCTTTGCCCAGATGTCGGGCACGCTCAAGCGCGCGGCCGTGCAGATTTCCAAGATCTGCAACGATTTGCGCTGGCTGTCCTCGGGCCCCCGCTGCGGGCTGAACGAGATCAACCTGCCGCCCCTGCAGCCGGGCTCCTCGATCATGCCGGGCAAGGTCAACCCGGTGGCGCCGGAACTGGCCAACCAGGTCTGCTACCAGATCATCGGCTACGACGCCATTGTCTCGATGGCGGCCGAGGCCAGCGAACTGGAGCTCAACATGGCCGAGCCGATCATCGCCTACGATCTCCTGCACGGGATGATGATCCTCAAGAACGCCTGCATCATGCTGACCAGCCGCTGCATCACCGGCATTACCGCCAACCGCGAGGTCTGCCGGGGCTACGTCGAGCGCAGCATCGGCCTGGTGACGGCCCTCAACCCTGTGATCGGTTATGAAAAATCGGCGTCGATTGCCAAGGAGGCGCTCAAGACCGGCGGCAATGTCTACGAATTGGTGCTGGAGAAGGGCTGGCTGACCAAGGAAGAGCTTGACGATTTGCTGCGGCCGGAGAACATGACGGACCCGCGGGAGATCCCCAAGTGATCGGTCTGAAACGATTGCCCCCCCGTGGACTGTTTGCGGTCGCTGCCGGAAAAGGGCGTCATTCGTTTTGTGGCTGCATGTCTTGCATTGGCATTGAATAATCGGCGTCGGGATCGCTATCGATTTCGGAATCGAAATTCAGCGCGATCGGCTTTTCTATCGAGACCCGATTCCGATGCCGATTCCGACACCGAAAGAACGTCGGGTGGTTCCATCGCGTTGCTTTCATTTGAGCGCAAGAGAAGTAAAGACGATAGTCGGCTCGCATCGATCGAAGTTGATATGGTTCTCAACAAGTGGCGACGGGTTGAGAACGCATCCTGAGGGATCCGCGGGAGATATCCAGATAAATTTAAGGTTTATGGATAGGGGAGATTGCCCATGCATTGATACGAAGCCGCTGACGGGGAGGAAACCATAAATGAGTGCTGAGGCGGGAGATAAAGAACCCAAAAAGACCAAGATGCAAACTGCGGGACTGTTCCTGGGAATCGGCCTTTTTCTGGTGATCATCCTGTTCGTCGACCTGGAACCCGGCAATCCGGCCATCACGCGCATGGCGGCCGTGGCTTCCCTGATGGCCGCCTGGTGGATCTTCGACGCCATCCCGCTCTTTGCCACCGCCCTTCTACCCTTGGCTTTCTATCCGCTTCTGGGCATATCGAGCGCCAAGGAAACGGCGCCCGTTTATCTCAACAGCACCATTTTTCTCTTCATGGGCGGTTTCATGATCGCCCTGACCATGGAGAAATGGAACCTGCACAAGCGGATCGCGGTGGTGATCATTCGTGCCATCGGCGGCGGGCCTTCCCGTCTGATCCTGGGTTTCATGGTGTCCACGGCCTTTCTGTCCATGTGGATGTCCAACACGGCCACGGCCATCATGATGCTGCCCATCGCGCTGGCCATCATCACCCAGATGGAAACCACCTTCAGTCCGGAGGAGACCCACAAGTTTTCGGTGGGGCTGCTGCTGGCAATCGCCTACGCCGCTTCGGCCGGGGGCATGGCCACCCTGGTGGGAACACCGCCCAACCTGGCCCTGGTGCAGATTTTCGAAATCGCCTTTCCCCAAGCCGAGCCCCTCGCTTTCGGAACCTGGTTTTTCATGGCGCTTCCCCTGACGATCGTCCTGCTGGTGATCATCTGGCTGATCCTGACCAAAATCATGTACCGGGTTCCGGCGCATGTCACGATCGACAGATCCATCGTCGATGAAGCGCACAGAAAACTGGGGAAGATCAGCTACGAAGAGGGTGTCATGCTGGTCATTTTCTCGCTGACGGCGACGCTCTGGATTTTCCGCAACGATTTGATTCTGGGATTTATGACCATTCCGGGGTGGTCGCACCTGATCCCCAACGGAAAAATGCTCGACGACGGCACCATAGGGATCATGATGGGGCTCTTCCTCTTCTTTATCCCCACCAGGAGCGCCAATGCCAAATCCCCCACGATCATGGGACCGGGTGTCATCAAGGCGATCCCCTGGGGCATCATTCTGCTGTTCGGGGGCGGCTTTGCCTTGGCAAACGGTTTTCAGAATACAGGACTCTCCGCCTATATCGGTCACAAATTCGCGGGCGTCGGGGGACTGCACCCCATTATCATGGTATTCATTCTCTGCTTCGGAATGACCTTTCTGACCGAAGTGACATCCAACACGGCCACCACCCAGATGCTCCTGCCGATATTGGCCTCGGTGGCCGTCGATATCCAACTCAACCCGCTGCTGCTGATGATTCCGGCCACCCTTTCGGCCTCCTGTGCCTTCATGATGCCCGTGGCCACGCCCCCCAATGCGATCGTTTTCGGCAGCG
>JASJBQ010000014.1 GCA_030066455.1 Desulfobacterales bacterium | reverse complement strand
TCATTCCTCAGGATTCGCAAGCCTTGATCTCGAACATTTTACGAAACCGTCTAAATCATGACTTTTTACGAGACCGTCAAGGTTTCAGTGTCCAGGTTTCAGGTGTCAGGAAGACCTGGCGTCGGCGCTTGCAGCCACGCCCTGAAACCTGAACCCCGACACCTGAAACCCTAAAGGTTTTTCCACTCCGCCTCCGCGGCTGACGATCGGCCGCCATCCACCTTAAACCCCAACCCGGAACCCCGAACCCCCAAACCTGCCCTGCTAGCGCATCAGGCCGGGCAGCCAGAGGGCGATCTGGGGGAAGGGCAGCATCATCAGGGTGCCGACCACGAGGGCGATCAGAAGCGGGATGACGCCTCTGAAAATCACCTGCAGGGGGATGTCCCGGGCCACACCGCTGACCACGTAGACATTGACGCCCACCGGCGGGGTGATGACCCCGATCTGGGTTACCAGGACGATGATGACGCCGAACCATATGGGATTGTAGCCCATGGCGGTCACCACCGGGTAGAAAATGGGGACGGTGAGCATGATCAGGGCCAGGGCGTCGATCACGCAGCCGCCCACGAGATAGGCCATGATGATCATGCTCATGATGGCCCAGGGCGGCAGGTTGAAGCCCGCGACCCATTCGGCGATGTCGAAGGGAATCCGGGTGACGGCCAGGAAATGCCCGAACACGGTGGCCCCGGCCACGATCACCAGAATCATGCAGGCGATGCGGGTGGTCTCGAAGAGGGACTGTACGAAGCCCCGGACGGTCAGGTTGCGGCGCAGGACGGCAATCAGGATCGATCCGAAGGCGCCCACCGCACCGGCTTCGGTCGGGGTGAAAAACCCCAGGAAAAGTCCGCCCATGACGAGGAGGAAGAGCAGCAGGGTTTCGATCAGGCCCGCCAGCGAGGCGATGCGCTCCCGGATGCCGGTGCGCGGCCCCCGGGGGGCGATTTCCGGGGACAGGGACACCCAGATGACGATGGCGACGACGAAAAGCACGGCCAGCAGCATCCCCGGGAGAATGCCCGCCATGAAGAGCTCGCCGATGGACTGTTCGGTCATGATGCCGTAAATAATGAAAATCACGCTGGGCGGCACCAGAATCCCCATGCTGCCGCCGGCGGCCACGACCCCGGCAGCCAGGGTGTCGTGGTAGTCGTATTTGCGCATCTCCGGCAGGGTGACGGCCGCCATGGTGGCGGCCGTCGCGTTGGTGGAGCCGCAGATGGCCGAAAACCCCGTGCAGGCGCCGATGGTGGCGATGGCCAGGCCTCCCGGCCAGTGGCCGATGAACTTGTAGGCCACATCGAAGAGCCGCGTGCTGATGCCGGCGTGGAAGGAGATCTGGCCCATGAGGATGAACAGCGGAATGACCGTCAGATTGTAGGAGCCGAAGACGTCGAAGATGTCCTTGGCGAAGAGGCTCAGGGCGGCCTCCCAGGAGACCACGGTACTGAAACCGACGAATCCGATCAGGGCCATGACGAAGCCCACCGGCATGCGCGAGAAGATAAGAGCGAACAGGGCGATCAGACCAAGCACGCCGATGGCGGTCGGGGACATGCGAATCGCTTTCCACAACAACGGCGCCATCCGGACCGGATGACGCCGGTTTGAATGGTCCCCGTTAGATCGGGGATCAGGTTTTAAGGCTTCAGGGCGAGAGCCAGATTCTTCAGCACCCGCACCGCCAATACCACCACCAGCAGCCAGCAGCCCGCGGCGATGCCGTAGACGAACGGGTAGACCGGCATCTGCAGCGTCATCGACACTTCGCCGAAAGACTGCAGATCGGCGGCGTAGCGCATGCTTTGCCGGGCCAGCAGCCCAAACAGAACAGCGCATACCAGGGCATTCACGCCATCGATGACGGTCTGGGCCCGGGGCGGCAGCTTCTGGACGATAAAATCCACGGCGATGTGCCCGCGGTTGGTGGAGGTGTACCCCAGCGAAAAGGCCGCGAAGACCGCCCCCAGAAAGCCGACGACTTCATACGTGCCGGGAATGGGACGGCGAAACAGACGCAGGACGACGTCCATGCAGGTCAGGAGCATCATGCCCGTAACTGCGGCCGCCGAGACCCAATTGAAGATTTCGGCGGCGCGGGCAGTCCATTTCTCAAGTCGCTCGATCACCAATTCTCCTGGTGCCGGAAGGTCTTCGATTTTAGCGGGTGATCAATCCCCGGAGCGTCTGGATGTAATCGTCGCCCGCCAACCCCTTGCTTTTAGCGGACTGGACATAATTGTCAATGATCGGCTGCACAGCGCCCTTCCATTGGGCACTCTCCGCTTCCGACAGCGGGATCACCTGGTTGCCGCGGCTCAAGGTGAAGGCCAGGCCTTCTTCGTCGTTTTGGTCCCAGGTGCGGCCGTGGACGTCGATGTATTCCCGGCTTACTTCCGTGAAGACCGCCTGGACGTCGGCGGGCAGTTTATCCCATTTGCCGCGGTTCATGACCACGAACATGGCAGTGGTGTAGCCTACGCCGCGGCAGTCGGTTGTGGATTGGATCACCTCGCCCTGCTTCCAGCCCTTGAGCACCTCGATCGGCCCGAAGGTGCCTTCGACGACCCCTTTTTGCAGGGCTTCGTAGGTTGAAGGCTGGGGCATGGCCACCGGGACGCCGCCGAGCTTTTCAACGATCTTGGCGCTCAGACCGGTGGAGCGGATTTTCATACCCGCCATGTCCGCCATGGTCTTGACCGGACGTTTGGTGTGCAGCAGGCCGGGGCCGTGGGCGTGCAGGTAGAGCAGTTTGACCTGCGCCAGTTCCTTGGGCTGGAACTTGCCATAGAAGGCGTTGGCCGCGCGCGTGGCCACCAGGCCGCTGGGATAGCCCAGCGGCAGGTCCAGCGCCTCCATGACCGGGAACCGGCCCCGCGTGTAGGCAAACACCGACATGCCGATGTCGGAAATGCCGTTGACGACGCCGTCGTAGCATTGTTTGGCCTTGGTCAGGGTGCCGGCCGGAAAAACCTGGATCTGCACCCGACCGTTGGTGCGTTTGCCGATCTCTTCGGCCCAGGCTACGGCCGCCTGGCACTGGCCGTGGGAGGGTGGGAAAAAGATGCTGTAGGTCAGCTTGATGGGCGAATCGGCGGCATGGACGGCCGGTGCCACGGTCAGGAGCAGTGCGGGCAGCAGTAAAACGGCAACGGTCGAAAGCAGTTTCTTCATGGGTCCTCCTTGGCTTTGCCGGGTTGGATTGAGGATTCAGGCGTCTTGCCATTGCCCGCTGATGGCGGCGGCAAGCCGCTTGATCCGATGATAGCAATGGGACGAAGGCACGAATCATCACTGCCGGGGGGCGGATGCTTCGGGTGGGGGCCTGCATGCTCAGCGGATGACAAGCAGCAGGCCTTCAATAGGCATAATCGTAGGAGCAGTAGCGAAGATGTTGCCGGAAACGTCTGGACATAAAAACCTCAATTAATAAAGGTTGTTATGGATTAACCCTTTGGGCGTTGTCAAGCTTTTTATCCAACCTTGACTTTAGCTTGAGTTTTTATTCAAATACAGGCGGAATGCCGCCGGGACGACGACGGGCAGCGCCCCTGGTCATGGCGGCCGATTTTCGTCCGGATCCTGCAAACGCCAAAGGAGTTCTCGGTTTTCATGCTGACCATCGAATCGCTGGACACACGACAGGACCGTATCGCGGTGGTCGGGCTGGGGTATGTCGGCCTGCCCCTGGCCGTGCACCTGGCCCGCCATTTCGACGTGGTGGGGTTTGACTTAAACGCCGAGCGGGTGGCCGAACTGCGCGACGGCCGCGACCGCACCCTCGAAGTGGCGGCCGAGGACCTTCGGACCGTGGATATCCAATTCAGTGCCGACGCCGAGGCGCTGGCCGAATGCCGGCTCATCATCGTGGCCGTGCCGACGCCGATCGACGAATCGCGGATCCCGGACCTGGGGCCGTTGAAGGGCGCCTCGCGGTCGGTGGGCGATCACATCGCGCGTGGCAGCTGCGTGGTCTTCGAATCCACGGTCTATCCCGGGGCCACGGAAGAGGTCTGCGTGCCGATCCTCGAAGCGCAGTCGGGCCTGGCGTTCGGAAGCGACTTCACGGTCGGCTATTCACCGGAGCGCATCAATCCCGGCGACAAGGTCCACACGCTGGACAGGATCGTCAAGATCGTTTCGGGCTCCGACGCCGCGACCACCCGATTGCTGGCCGCCGTCTACGGCCGGGTGGTGTCGGCCGGCATTCATCAGGCGCCCTCGATTCGGGTGGCCGAGGCGGCCAAGGTTATCGAGAACACCCAGCGCGACCTGAATATCGCCCTGATGAACGAGCTGGCCATGATCTTCGACCGGCTGGGGATCGACACCCGCGACGTTCTGGCGGCGGCGGGCACCAAGTGGAATTTTCTCAATTTCCACCCCGGTCTGGTCGGGGGGCACTGCATTGGCGTCGATCCGTATTATTTGACCTACAAGGCCGAGTCGATCGGCTATCACCCGGACATGATCGTGGCCGGGCGCCGCATCAACGACGGCATGGGCAAATATGTGGCCGAGAAGACGGTCAAACTCCTGATCAGGGGTGAGCGGCAGGTGCGCGGGGCCACGGTGGTCGTCCTGGGGCTGACCTTTAAGGAAAACGTTCCCGACCTGCGCAATACCCGCGTGGTGGACATCGTCAAAGAGCTTCAGGATTACGGCATGGACGTTCTGGTGCACGATCCCCTGGCGGACCCGGCGGAGGCCCAGCGTTACTACGGTATCCAGTTGGTCAGCCGGTCCCAGGTTCGCCATGCGGACGCTGCCATTCTGGCGGTCGGCCATGACGCCTACGCCAAAGGCGGCCTGGACGCGCTGGTGGACATGTTCAACCCGGCCTACCGTCTGCTGCTCGATATCAAGGCCGTTTTCGACCCCGGTGAGGCCGAAAAGCTAGGGATCCGCTACTGGCGGCTTTGACGGCGGCCGTCCGGCAGACGACAGCCGGTGGCGACTGAATGCGCACCGTGCCGTTGGCGCTGGGTGGGTCACAGGCGCGCCAAACGAAGGATGCATCCCGTGAACCGATACCTCAGGTACCTTTACAGCATTTACAAGTGGCTGGTGATAATTCCCGTTCTGGGGATTTCCACCTTTATTTGCGGCATGTCGGTCGTAGCCCTGGTGTGGTTCGTACCGCCCGCCACCCTGGCCCGTCTTTTCGCCCGGAGTTGGGCACGGATCAACAGCTGGTTTACGCCCATGCTGGTCAGGGTCGAAGGCCGGCACCATATCGACCCGGCGCAATCCTACGTTGTCGTCTGCAACCACCAGAGTCAGTACGATATTTTCGTGCTCTACGGCTGGCTGGACATCGACTTCAAATGGGTGATGAAGCAGGAGTTGCGCAACATCCCCGTCATCGGTATCGCCTGTGACAAACTGGGCCACATCTACGTGGACCGCTCGAACCGGGAAGGGGCCCTGAAGTCCATCGAGGCGGCCAAGTCCCGGATCACCCGCGGCACCTCGGTGCTTTTCTTTCCGGAAGGCACCCGCAGCCGCGACGGCCGGCTGAGAGATTTCAAGCGAGGGGCGTTTCACTTCGCCCTCGACCTGCAGTTGCCCTTGCTGCCTGTTACCATCAACGGGACGCGCGAGATCCTGCCCTCGGACACGCTTGACCTCTTTCCCGGACGGGCGACCATGACCATTCACGCACCCATCGACATCGAAGGCTATGCGCGCGGAAATATCAACGAACTGGCCGACCGCGTGCGCCAGAGCATTGCATCCGGACTGGAGCGCACCCCCCATGGCTGACCACCCGGACAGCCGGCGGCCTTCATGGCGACCGTGACCGCAATTGTGGCGCGGATGCCGTATTCGGACCCCGGATGCCAACAGGAGACGGCATGACGCCGCAAGGCTTCATCCTTTTGGGGGCGCCCTTTATTCTGGCGGCATTGCTGCTGAGTGAAAAAAAAGGCGCGACCCGATTCAAAATCGGTTTTAAATTTCTGCTCTCGTCCCTTTTTATCATTCTGGCACTCGTCCAGACGGCTCTGGATCCGCGTTATGCCCTCGCCGTCATCAGCGGGCTGACGCTATGCCTCGTTGGGGATGTGGCCCTGGCGGTACCGGGCCAAACCGCATTTCGCATCGGCCTGGTGGCTTTTCTTCTGGGGCATGTGGGTTATATCGTGGCCTTTGGCATGCTGGCCCGCCCCGGAACGGCCATGTGGATGACGGCCATTGCGGCCATTCCGGTGAGCACCTTCGTGTATGCGCGTCTGCTGCCTTATCTCGACGGCATGCGTCACCCCGTAATGGGGTATGTCGTGGTCATCACCCTCATGCTCATTGCGGCCGGCGCCCTGTGCGGTGCGGCCGACTTTTCCGTCACCGGCCGTCTGCTGGTCATCAACGGGGCGCTGGCCTTCTACCTTTCCGATCTTTTCGTTGCTCGGCAGCGCTTTGTGCACGCGTCTTTCTACAATCGCCTGGTCGGGCTTCCGCTCTATTACCTGGGCCAGTTTCAGATCGCGTATTCCATCGGGCTGATGGGGTGAAATCAAGGGTTCAGGGTTCCGGGTTCTCAGTTCAGGGTCGACTGGATGGCATCGATTCATCTCAGAACCCCGAACCTCAGAAGCGGATGCGGAACCCGCGGGTGGAACCCAACCCGCTCGATTGGTTGAGACCGACGAACGCCCCGCCGTTGCGCTCGCACAGAGCCCGCATAAGGGTGGCGAAACGCAGGCCGGTGATGCCCCGCGGGTCGTCCAGAACGGTGGGAAAGCCGACGGCGTGGATCCGGACCAGGCGGCGGCCTTTTTTATCCGTCCGGTTGATGCGATCGACCGCCTCGATGGCCCCCTGCATGTTCCTGCCGCTGTACTCGTCTCCGAACACATAGAGGCTGATGCGCAGCCCGGGGTCGTAATAGGTCCGGATGGCCTCGGTGATGCCTTCCACCGGGCTGCTGTTGCTGAAGGGGAACCAGGTCTTGAGGGTGTCGAGGATCCGGTTGCGGAAACGTGCCGTGTCGGGAATCCATTTGCCCCGGTAATAGGGGAACATGTACTCGCCCATGTCGTTTAAGACCTGGATGCCCTTGACCTTGGGGTAGATATCGAGGGTTTCGCGGATCTTGTTCTGGACCGTCACCCAGGCGGCGCGCTGCATGCTCCCCGAGGTGTCGATGATGAAGATGATGTATTCGCTGTCTACGGGGATGCCGCCCACGCTGCGGTCGATGCGCTTGCGCGGGGCCTGGGAAAGTCGCTTCATCTCCTCGGTGAGCGTCTGCAGGGCGCGGGCCATGCGGCCTTCGATGATGTTCTGGACCTCGGCGTCGTCGCGGGAGGCGGCAAACTCGCCTTCGATGGCCGTGAGATCCCCCTGAAGCCGGGCCAGTTTCTGGCGCGCCTCGGACTGCACCACGCGTTTGGCGGTCAGTTCGCGGTCGAGCAGCACGGTCTGCCCCCGGATTTCGTGCAGTTCCTCCTCCATGCGGACGATCTGGGCCTTGAGATCCGTGCGCACGTTTTCGATGACGCGCGATTCGGAGAACTTGGAGAGGACGAACAGCAGGATGATGGCGCCGAAGGCGCAGCAGATGCAGTCCAGAAAGGAGAGGCTGAAGACTTCGATTTCGCGGCGTTGTCGCGCCATGGGTGCCGCCTTTCAGGGCCAGTCCGCCGCCGGGCAGAAATAGCTGCCGCGTGTGTGCGTGGCCAGGCGCCAGAAAGCGCTGGCGGCCATGGGATCGCCCCGCAGGGGAAACTGGATGACGTTGACCGGCACCTTGGCCGGCAGTTTTTCGATGGCATCGTTGAACAGACTCAGACGCTTTTTGCTGGAGACCTTGCGGCGCCAGGGTTTGCCGGCGCCCATCGTGGGCAGCCCGTCGGTCAGCAGAAAGATATTGTCCGGGGGCGGCGTCATCAGGCTCAGGGCGTCGAAGGCGTTGGCCAGGCTGGTGCTCTTGGCCGGAGCGGTCTGGTAGAGCCGCTTGACGGCCGCATCCAGGCGCTTGCTCTCGGCCGCCGGCAGCCACTGGTTGCGGGTTCCCGGGATCAGCGGTTGGGCGGCTTCGTTGAAGGTGTAGATCTGGTACTGGCTCTCGGCCGGCATCTGGGCCGTGATCCAGTCCACCGTGGCGGCGGTCTGGCGCCACTTGGGGGCGCGCACTTTTTCGTCGCGCGGCAGATTGCGCCGGCGAATGATCCCCACGATGGTGTCGTCCAGCATGCTGGCCGAGGTGTCGACGAGAATGAAGATGCGCCTTCCGCCCACCTTGAGATCGGTCAGGTATTGGCGATCGCCCTCGCCGGCAAAAGTGCGGATGGTGTCGCCGCGGTCGTCCTCGGCCTGGCTGCCCGCCTTGAGGCGCCGGACCTCCTCCTCCAGTGAGCGGACGTCGGCCTTGAGTTTGTTCAGGTGGGCTTTTTCGGCCAGGTTGTCCTTGTCGTAATGGGCGATTTCGGCGCGGCGTGCTTCAAGGCGTTTGAGGATCCGGCGGCTGGCGCCCTGGGTGCGGGCGATGTCCGCCTCGGTGGTTTCGAGCGCGTTGCGCAGTTCCACCAGCCGTTTGCGGCCCTCCAGGACTTGGCGCTCGATGCGTTCGGCCTCGCTGTTGACGTCCTGGGTCACCAAGTCGCGCTGGACCGCGCTCTTGGCGTTGACGATCACGAAGAGCAGAATAACGGCCCCCAGACCGCAGCAGATGCAGTCGATGAACGAAAGGCTAAAGACATTAAGCGATCGTCGTTTCATGGTCCGTCAGGCAGGCAATGGCCTGCAGGGTTTCGCCCGGCGTACCGATGCGTATGACCTGTCCCACCGCGAGAACGGCCGTATCCGTTACCGCGACATCATCCACACGCGTGCCATAGCTGCTCGTGTCGGTCAACACGACCAGGCTGTTTTCGCGGCATACGGAAAAATGCTGCCGTGATATCCCGGCCAGCTGGCCTCGGACCCGGATGCCGCGGGTGTCCGCCGGAAATTCGCGTCCCACCGTCAGCGGCGCCTCGGTGATGGGATAGGCCCAGCCGCGATAAACCAGATGGGTGGGGGCTGCAGGCGGTGCTTCCGCCGTCGCGGCGGGGGCCGCTGCGGGGGTCTCGGCCGCTGGTCCGGGAACGCGTTTCAGCAAGGGCACGCCGTGAGCGCTGTCGCCGCCGGCGAAAAGACCGGCGTAGGCCAGGGCATTGGCGGCGGCCGTCCCGACGGGCAGCCGTCGGGCGTTCAGACCGGTGACGCTTTCCAACTGCGGCGCGAATTCTGGCAGCGCCGCCGCACGGTGGGTGAGCACCAGGCGCGAAGCCTCCGGCGGTGCGGACAGCGCCTCCTGCCAGGCGGCGACGGTTGCCGCCAGACTTGCGATCCAGGGGGCGTAAGGGGCCGTCAGGGCCCGGCGTTCGACCTGGATGCGGTGCGTTCGGCCGTCGGCCTGCATTTCGACCTGGATCGGATCCGATCGTTCCTCGGCATCGGTGATGCCGGGCAGGCGGTCGTGCAGGGTCTGCTCGCTTGCGGCCGCATAGAGCGGATCGAACCGGGTCTGGCGGACGAAAGCATCGGCCAGCATTCGCACCCACTGACGGTGGAGGGCTTCCCGGCCTTGATCGACGATGGTTGCATGGCGGCACACGCGGGGGCGGGTGCGACCGTCCACGGCCGTCAGGACCAGCCGGTGGAGGTGCAGGTCCACGTGAAAGTCGAACCAGGGGTAGGCCTGGGGCGGGCTGCCGGCCAGGGCCTGCGATATCAGGCCGCGGATCGGCATACCCAGCGTCGATGCGATGCCCAGCAGCAGTCCCAGTTCCTTGTCCCCGTAGTGATCGGGAACGACGAGAATCACTTCCGCTTGATCGGTCTTAATTTGCCGCCACACCCCTTCGAGATGCCGGTAGGCCAGTTCGGCGTGGCTGTAGCCTTCGAATTCAGGGCTGCGCAGGGGCTGGGCGTCGAATGCCTCCCAGAACCGGCAGTTGGTCTGGCGGGGGTGTCGGCGGGCCTGGTGGTAGGCAGGGGTGCCGACCAGAAGGTCGCGTCCGCGCAGCAGGGCGAAACCAGGGCTTTCCAGCGCGTCGGTTTCCGTGGGTTGGAGGCGGCCTTCGGTGTCGGTGCACAGGATGCCGCCGTCGTGTATTTCCAGGACGATCAGGCTCACCGTTCATCCTCAGTGGGTGTGCAGCCGGCGGGTCAGCTTGTCTTCGCAGTAGGCTTCTGTGTCCAAGATATAGCGCTCCTGCAGCAGCTGCAACTGGTGAAGCAGGAACATGAGCACGATACTGATGAGCAGCGCGATCAGGGTGGAGTTGAACGCCACCCCCAGGCTGCGGGTGACTTCCATGATGTCGCCTTCCAGGGCTTTGTGGGCGTGTCCCAGGGCCTGGCCGATACCCCGTACGGTGCCGATGAAGCCCACAGAAGGAATGGCCCAGGCGATATAGCGGATCATGGCCAGTTCGGCATCCAGGCGTTCGCCCTCGCTGGAGCAATAGGCATGCATGGCATTGGCCACATCCTGGATGTTGCGTGTTGAACTGAAACGCTGCAGCGCGGCCAAAAGCGCACGCGGCAGCAGCGATTCGCGCTGTTGCGCGGGCAGGGCCTGGATGCGCCGGGAGAGGGCCAGGGTGTCTTCGGGCAGCACGCGCACGCCCTCGGCCAATGGAATGAGATCGGTGTTCAGCAGTTGCCGATGGCGCACGATGACCACCGCTTTGTAGGCCATGATCGCCAGGGCCCAGAACATGAGGATGAAGCAGGCCTCCTGTTCGTAATCCCGGATCATGACGGGGATCGACTGCTCGGTCTCGGTGGGCTGTCCGCTGGCCGCGTGCTGGGCCTGCTCCGCCAGGAAGGTGTCGGCCGCCGGTCGAACGGCGGCCACGTAGACGGCATGCACCAGAATCACGATCACGATCAGGGCGAAGAGCTGGTAGATGAATTCGAGCGAGACGGGCAAATTCTGTTTCATGGGCGCTTCCGCTAAGGTTGGTTGAAACGTTCCCCGGTTAAAGTGTCATATGTCGGCCGGGAAATCCACTGCTTTGTCCACGTGGATTTCCTCCGAGGGTCGAAAAGGCTTGCGGGCGCGCGGTGCCTTTTTGGCCGGGGCGCTGGGTTTTACGGCCGTCCGGGACGGGCCGTCCGGTGCGTTTTCGACCCGGGCGGGCGGCGATTCGTCCCCGGCGGTTTCCGTCGACCGGGCGGGGGGTGCCGGAGCATTCGCGGGAGCATCTTCGGCCCGGGTCGGGCCGGCGGCGGCCATCCAAAACCCAAGCACCAGCAAGCGTAGCCACTTTCGTCGATTGGGCGGCATCATGACTCCTTCCGGTTTGGTTGAACATATCGGCCGATGCGGAACCCCAAGTCCAGCCGCTGTTTTTCCTGGTAGTCGCGGTAGGCGCCGCGCAGGGTTTGGAGCGACGCCTGCTTCCAGCTTCCTCCGCGGATCACGTGGTGCCGGCCGTCGGCCGGCCCGCTGGGATCGGTATACACCCGGCCTTGGGCGTATGTATAGATTTGGTAGTAGTCGTGGCACCACTCGGATACGTTGCCCCCCAGATCGAACAGCCCGCGGTGATTGGGTTTCAAACTGCCCGGGGGGGCGGCCACGGGATGACCGTCGTTATAGTTTTCGAGAAATAGCTGCAGGATCGTTTGGGCGCTCTGGTCGGCCAGGTTGGTGGTCTTGTCCGCGGGCGGAAATTTGTCTCCCCAGGGATACTTGGCGATGCGGCCGGTGGCATCGATGCGGGCACAGAAGACCCACTCAGCCTCGGTCGGCAGGCGATAGCCATGGTTCATGGGGATGACCGGCGTCAGTTTGCCGCCTTTGGCGACATAGGCGGGGGGCAGCCCCTCCCGCCGGCTCAGCCAGTTGCAGAAGGCCGCGGCCTGCTCCCAGGTGATCTGCGCTGCCGGCTGCGCATCCCGGTTCAAACTGTAATTTTTAAACAGGCCGGCGTCGTGAGCGGCCTGGAATTCGCGGAACTGGCCGTTGGTGACCTCCTTCAGACCGATATAGAACGGGTGACGCAGGCGGACTTCGCGCAGGGTTTCGTTGGCGCGTCGTCCCTGTTCACGGCGGGAGGAGCCCATCTGGAAGGTTACCGCGGCGGGTTGCATCAGTTTCAAGCGATAGCCGTTGGGGGCCTGGATGATACCGGGCACGTCGGTTTCGTAAGGCCGTTTGAGCCTGGCGTCGATGAGCAGGGGGTGGCCGGGACGGGGGGTGACCTGGGTGCGAAATTCGCGGTAGCCGTCCTTGACGATTTGAATCCGTTGGGGGACGGCCAGCAGATCCAGCGACGCCGGCACCGGGCCGTAGGGCTGACCATTCAGCAGCAACCGGGCGTCCGACGGCGACACCCGAAAGCGCACCTTCCCGCGGCGGGGCACGAGATCGGCCGCCACCGAAGCCCTGGCGCCGCCGGCCACGCGGACAACGTGCCGGGCGGTCTTGTAGCCCGGCTCGGAAATACGCACCACGTGGTCCCGATCCGGCGGCAATGGGAGGTCCAGGGGGGTCTGTCCGTAGAAACGATCGTCGACCGTGACATTGGCCCCCGCCGGCCGTGAGGTGACGAACAGGCGCCCCGCGATTTTTTCGAGCGCCACGGCGGGGACCTCCAGGGGCTGGCCGGCGACGACCCGGATGTTGACGGCCGTCGGTTTGTAGCCCGCATGGCGGAACTTCACCTGATGGACTCCGGCCTCAACGCGTGCCGTCAGCGGCGTACGCCCCAGCCGGCGATCGGCCAGCTGGACCCAGGCGTCCGGCGGGGTGGTTGCAAAGCGCACATCGGCCCAGTTGGGCTCCAGACCGAAGGCCATCGTCTGCAGCTCATCGGCGCCGGCCACCGCGATGACCTCCTGGTGCGGCTTGTACAGCGGCGCCTCCAGGCGCAGCGTTCGGCTTCCGGCCGGCACCGCGGCTTCCGTCAGCGGGCTGTGGCCGATGACCTCGCCGTCGATGGTGACGACGGCGCCGCTGACCGCCTCGTCGGGGTGATCCTCACGGTGGGTGGTCAAGTTGATTCGCCCCGGCAGCTTCTCCATCGCAAATTGGAGCGTTTGGTGCCGATCGGCCCCGACGTCAAACGCGCGATCGAGGTCGTGGTAGCCGGCACGTACGGCCCGGAGGCGATATGTGCCCGGGCGCAGCAGGTAGGCCCCGCCCACCCGTGGTCTCAGGAGGCCGCCCTGAATCGAGAGCTCTTCCGGGGAGGGCTCGATGACCAACTCGATTTGGCGGGCGGTGAAGACAAACCAGGCCAGGGCGGCCAGCACGGCGGCCGGCAGGCCCAATGCGACCAGCCAAAGCCGGCCCCGGCGATGCCGGCCGGCCGGCGGCCGATCACCGGGGGGGTCGAACGCAACCGGTTTGACGGCCGTCATGCCAGCGTCATCCGGCGGCGTGGTGTCGCCGGGAGGGGTGGTATGGTTCAGATCTTTTCCTTGCATGCGATCGACACCTGCAATGCCCGCTGATCCGCTTCGACGCGGATGGTCTGGCGAACGTCCTTGTAGCCGTTGCGCGCCCCGACAATCGTATAGATGCCGGGACGCAGTTCGATGGTTTGACGGGTGATGCGGCCCAAACGGGCCACACGGAGGACGGCCACATCGGTCTGGCCGTCGGACACAAGGGTTACGGGGACCATGGTCTCGGCGGCCTGAACACCGGCTTTCAAGGTCTGGATCTGGGCGGCCAGCCGCGGCCCCCGGGGCGCCAGGGACTCGGCTGCAGTCAGGAGCTGCTGTGCTTCCGCCAGGTAGCGGTCGGAGGCCAGCGCTTCCGGATGATCGAGGTAGTAACGCAGGCGTTTGTCAAGGTGGATGCGCTCGCGGCTGCGCGCGGCCCCCAGATGGGCGAACTGGAGCGCGGAGTCGATGGCCAGCGCCTTCTCGTAGGCCTGGAGGGCCCGGTCCCACTGCTCCTTGCTTTCGGCCGCCTGGCCCTGGCGACGCAGATCGGCAATCCGCTGCTCGCGCGCGGCCGTATCGATTTGCCGCAGGGCCTCGCGAGCCTCCTGGCCCGCCGGCCGATACTGGAGCGCCGCCTGGATGCGGCTGCGGGCCTCTTTCAGCCGGCCCCCGTAGTAGGCACCGAGACCCTCGGATACGAGTCGATTGTACTGGGCTTCGGCGACCTGGTCTTTCAAGCGGTCCACCGCAGCGCGGGCCGGCACAAAATCGCTCTCCAGACCGAGTGCGGCTTCATAGTCCGCCAGGGCCAGCTCGTAGCGTGCCTCGATTTCATGCGCCTGCCCGGTGGCCATCAGGGCCAGCACCTTTTCCCGCCGATCGGTGGCGGCCAGGCCGTTGCGGGCGTCCGCGTCATCCGGTTTAATCTTGAGGGCCTGTTCGAAATGCTGGCGTGCGGGCGCCGGGCGGTTCGCCTGGAGGGCGCGGGTCCCCTGGTCCATGGCGGCGGCAAAGCGGGGTTCCCGCTCCATCAGCATGGCTTCCGCCGCCGCGACGGCGGCGGCGTAGGTTTCCGCCGCCTGGCCATAGGACTTGGCGATCATGGCCGTGTCCGCCGCCTTGGCCCTGGCTTCCACGGTTTCAAGTTCATCCGGCGCCCAGTTGCCGGCGAAGTTGGCCTTGAGCTGTTCGGCGGCCTGGAGCCACAGCGCCATGTTTTTTTCAGCGTCCGCCAGGGCGCCGTCTGCCGGCGGCGGCGATTGGGGCGGAGCGGCGGCTTCTCCGGACGCGGTGGGCGGCGGTCGGGCCTCGCTAGCCCGCGGATCCGGTTCTTCCACGGCGGCTGTCGGACCGGGCGGTCGGGTCAAGAAACCGATGATGGCCAGGCCGGCCGCCATCAGGCCGAGAGCCCCCATGATCAGCGCCAGTGTCCATACGACGGGGCGCTGGCGGGGCGCACCGGCGGCGGCTTCGTCTGCGGGGGTATAGGGCTGCGGGGCGATGCGTCCGGCGGCAAGGGTTAGCGGTGGATCGGTCGCCGTCACTCCGTCCGTGTCCGGCGGCGCCGTGTCTTGGCGTTCGGCGCCCGTGGCGGCGTCGATGGCTTCGCGGACAGCGTCCATGCTGGCGGGCCGGTCACTGCGCGCCGGTGCACGCATCTGCTCCGCCAGTTGAAGCAATTGCCTTTCGGCCGGCGTCGCCTGGTGTAAAGGCGAGGCGACATCGGGGGGCTGGGTTTCCGCCGCACCGGCGTCGTCACCCGGTATCCCCGACGCGAGCTGGCCGGTCAGGGCATCGTGCAGCAGGACGCCAAAGGCATAGACGTCGTCGGCCGGATGCGGGGGCCGGCCGTGGCGCTGCTGGGGGCTCATGCTGGCATAGGACCCGCCGGATTGGATATCCAGCATGCCCGGCTGAAAACGCCACAGGCCGACAATGCCGAAGTCCGTCAATTTGGGCTGCCCTTCCGGCGTCATCAGGATATTGCGGGCCTTGACATCGCGATGAACCAAACCCTGTCGATGGATATGGTCGAGGGCATCGGCCACCGCACTCAGCACCCGGGCCCGCTGCAGGCCCTCGCTACCCGGGGGAGGGGGCCAGCGATCGAAGGTGGGGCCTTCGACCCATTCCATGGAGATGAACGAAAGATGATCATGCGGGTGAAAATCGTAGATGCGGACGATGTTGGGATGGGTCAGACGGCGTGCGGCCCGGCATTCGTTTTTCATGAACCCCACCGCCCCTTCGGCCGCGGCCAGTTCGGGCCGTAGGAGTTTCAGAGCGATGTGGATGTCAAGCGTGCGGTCGTGGGCCTGCCAGACTTCGCCCATTCCACCCCGTCCCAAGGGGGCAATTAGCTTGAAACGTCCGGCGAGAACCTGGCCAGGGTGAAAAGATGAATGGTCTGAAGGCGGCATTCTTCGGTTGTGGCGTCTCGACGGTTTATAAGCGGTCTCATCGGCACCTGCTTGTCGGCGGCCGGATGGGTTGACGCTGATCAGGTTCGGGGTTTCAGTCCGCCACGCTTACATCCGGGGTGCTGTCAGGTCCGGGTCCGAAGCCGGTTTCCTGCAAGTAGATATTGCGCAGCAGGTCCTGCCACTGACGGTATTGTTCCTGGGCCGAACCGGAGAGCTCGTAGGTTTGTCCCTTGAGCTCGAGGTTGATCGGTTCCATGTCGGCGCCGAAGGACTCACTCAGTTCGGCGATGGCCGCCGAGTGTATCTCCGCCTGCTTGGACAGATTGATGCCGCTCATGAATACCTGACCGCCGGAAACCGCCATGAGTCCCTGGAGCATATTGCCGGCACCGGCCTGGGTGGCTTCCAGCAGGATGGCCATGGCGACCAGCAGCGCGCCGCCGGCTTTGCGCAGCATGGCGGATTTTTCGATCTCTTTGCGCGCTAGCCGCTCGGTCAGATCCAGTTTGCGCCAGTTCTCGTAAGCCGGCCACATGCCGGCATAGAATCCGTCGTAGTACTGATTGAGCGTATCAATATACATGTGGTCACGCTCGCGAACGGCCATGAGGCGGGCCATTTGCGGGTCGTCGTCCGCTGGCAGGCGGTTGAGGGTGACTTCCTGGTCCTCGTTCTCGATGAGATAGTCGTCGTAGGCTTCAGGGGAAAATTCCCGGGCGAACTGTAGCTTGGCGACGGCTCGAATCCTTCCGGCCGAACCTTCCGGCAGTTTTTTACGATGGGCGGCCAGATCGTTGGCGATGGTATTGTAGAGGTCCTGGTAGGCATCCTGCTCCCAAGGAATATTATCCTTGTAGGATTGCCCCGAAGCTTCCTGACGATAGGTCTCTTCGTACCAGAGCCGCCCGCGGGCGTCGGTGGCCTTGATTTTCAAAACCAGTTCCTGGCCGTTGGACTCCAGGATCTCACCGCTGACCAGAACGTCCTGGGTGGCACTTTCCTCCGGCAGGACGCGGACCGATCCCCACTGGGCGCTGCGTTGGAGGGTGTTGCGCAGATGGCAGGGGATGAAGTGGGCTTCGGACTGCCGGATCTCGTTGTTGGTGCCTTTGTCTTCGACATCTTCCTCCGTCAGTTCCGCGCTGTGAAAGACGACGATCCCCACATCGAGCAGGTCGGTCTCGGGGATTTCCTGCTGGGCGATCTGGATTTTGGTGGGCTCGACGTCACGGGCACTGTAACGGTGGCTGGCGCACCCGCTCAGAATGGTGGTCAGCGCATATGCGGTCAGCGTCACAAGCGCTGCGGTTTGCAAACGTGTCCGGCCCGCACCGCGGCGCGGGCCGGCAAGGACGCCGGTACATCCTAGATGCTTTTTTTGTAATCGCGGTATTCTTTCCACAGTTTTTCTTTCAGCTCCGGATCGGTTTCGTTCTCCGCCGCCTCCCGCAGCTGACGCGCGACGATATCGTCATCTTGGGTGTTGATCTTGTCGCCATCGCCCGGCGGTCCGGATTCACCTGAGCTCATCCCCTTGTCCTGCTTGTTTTGGGCCTGCGCCATGTCGGTTCCCTGGCCGCTGTCCTCCTGGCTGGCGGTGGCATCCTTGTCGCCCAGGGCACCGCCCTCCTGCGTGTTCTGGCCCTGCCGTTCGTTTTGCATCTCACCGGTCTCGTTCCCGCTGCCACCCGAGCTCTGGCCCTCCTGCATACCCTGCTCGGCGCCCTCGCTGCCCTCCATTTGCCCCTGTTCGCGCAGCGATTTGGCCGCCCGGGCGGCTTCCTGGGCCAACTGCTTCATTTTGAGATCCGACTCGACGCGGGACTGCTCGATTTCTTTCAGGAGCATGTCGTCGAAGGCGGCCAGCGAACGATTGAATTCCTGTTCCAGCGCGCGGGTTTCGTCAAGCTCGCGGTCCTCGGGGATCTGGGGATCGTAGGCCGGTTGATCGGCCGGGCCCGGCAGACTTCGCGCTGTTATATTCGATGGTCTGCCGCCACCGCTGCGGCCTTCGAGGGCTTCCAGGACCCGGCGCTTTTCTTCGGTAAGCCGGCGAACCCGGTCCAGATAGGTTTCGTAGAGTTGGATCACCTCGGGCGAAGCCTGGCCGGAAGCCTGGTAGCGTTCCAGATCAGCGGCAATCCTTTTTTCGGTGGCCACGCCCACCAACCAGTCCCGGCGGGCCTGGGCGATGCGTTCATCCCGCGTGAGGGCGAAGGCTTCGGCGCTGCTCAGGAGGCTGACCAACAGCCATACCAATACAACAGTCAGCCGTCGTGTGACAAGCCGTGATGGCATGGGCTGGCCCCTGCTTACCCGATGGGATTGGTTTGGATTTAAAACGGTGCGCATTTAACCTTCGGTATTAAGAATCGGGCTCTTGGGTGTCAAGTCGGCGGCCGTGGTTCCCGGTGAGGTGCCTGCCGATCGAGTCAAGTCGTTAAAGCAATGAAATTTATAACAATAATTATTTTTCCCGTATACACGAACCATTGCCCTCAAGTAAAGATCCAGCGGCGCCGAACATGCCCTTCGCCAAGATCCGGTTGGGCGGCTGCAAAGATGCGCGGCGATACATCCTTGGGGCCCGGAGGTTGGCACCGTCATTGGCAGGTCTCCGCACGGCCGGAACCGCCGGGATCATCCTTCAATAGGTGATCAGGGTCGCCCCTACGGCGCCGCCCCGCCAAGAGGGCCGCTCCGCATGGTGGATGGGGCCCGACCGACCCCGCGGTGCTGGCAGGCCTACATTATTCATTCAGGGCGGCATGGGCGGCGGCCAGTCGGGCCACCGGCACCCTGAAGGGGGAGCAGGACACGTAGTCGAGTCCCATTTGGTGGCACAAGGCGATGGATTGAGGGTCGCCGCCGTGCTCCCCGCAGATGCCGCAGACCAGTTCCGGTTTGATCCGCCGCCCCTTTTCGACCGCCAGGGTCATCAACTCGCCCACACCGTCCTGATCGATGCTGGTAAACGGGTTGTAGGGCAGGATGCCGTTTTCCATGTAGTCCACCAGAAAACCGGTTTCGGCATCGTCGCGTGAAATGCCGAAGGTCGTCTGGGTGAGGTCGTTGGTGCCGAACGAGAAGAATTCGGCGTGTCCGGCCATCTGGTCGGCCGTGAGGGCGGCCCGCGGGATTTCGATCATGGTGCCGAACTTGTAATCGATCTCCATGTGCTGGGCCTCCATGACCCGGTGCGCCTCGGCCTCGAGGATCTCGCGCTGGGTTTTGAGTTCGTTGACGTGGGCACTCAGCGGGATCATGATTTCCGGGTGCACCGCGAGACCTTCGCGGGTGACGAGACAGGCGGCCTCGAAAATGGCCCGTACCTGCATCGTGGTCAGCTCCGGTACCAGCATGCCCAGGCGCACGCCGCGCAGCCCCAGCATCGGGTTCTCTTCACGCAGTTTTTCCACCCGTTTGAGAATGCTCTCCTTGCGCCGGTACTGCTTGAGCAGTTCGTCGATGGCCTGAAGATCGGGGGCGTGCTGCAGCCGAATCTTGAGATCGGAGAGTTCGGTCAAAAGCTCGATATGGTTGGGCAGAAATTCGTGTAACGGCGGGTCCAGCAGCCTTACGATGACCGGCAGACCGTCCATGGCCCGGAAGAGCCCGGCGAAGTCTTCGCGCTGAAATGGCAGCAGGGCGTCCAGGGCCTCGCGCCGCTCAATGGGCAGATCGGTCATGATCATCTTCTGGATGTGGGGCAGCCGGTCGGGGGCGAAAAACATGTGCTCGGTGCGGCAGAGGCCGATGCCCTGGGCGCCGTATTCGCGGGCCCGCCGGGCGTCGTCCGGGTAGTCGGCGTTGGTCCGGACCCCCAGACGGCGAAATGCGTCAGCCCAGCCCAGGAGAGTGATCAGATTGGCGTCCTTGATGTCCGGCGGCGTCGTGGTGAGCTGTCCCTTGTAGATCTTGCCCGTGGTGCCGTCGATCGATAGCCAGTCGCCCTCCTTGATGGTTTCCTCCCCGAAGGTGATTTCGCGCTTGCCCATGTCGATCTTGAGCCGCCCCACGCCGACGACGGCCGGTTTGCCGAACTGGCGGGCCACCAGGGCGGCGTGGCTGGTGCGTCCCCCGCGGCTCGTGACGATCCCCTTGGCGGCCAGCATGCCGTGAACGTCGTCCGGTTTGGTCTCAGGCCGCACCATGATGACGCTGCGGCCTTCCTTCTGGGCCCAGAGTTCCGCCAGATCGGCGTCCAGGGCCACGACGCCCACGGCGGCCCCGGGCGAGACGTTCAGCCCCTCGGCCAGCATTTCCCCCATTTCCTGGGCCACCTGGATGGATTCTAGGCTGAACTGGGGATGCAGGAAGAAATCGACCTGCTCGGGCGCCACGCGCCGCACGGCCTCCTCTTTGTTGATCAGTCCCCCCTGGGCCATCTCGACGGCGATCCTGACGGCGGCCTGGGCGGTGCG
>JASJBQ010000212.1 GCA_030066455.1 Desulfobacterales bacterium | reverse complement strand
ATGAGCGCGATTTATGCCGGCAAGGCTGTCAGCCAGGACGACGTCGAAAAGGAAATCAAAGCCGCCCATGAACGCATCAAAAAAACCTATGTGTCCCAGATGGGCGACTACGACAACTATGACATCGAAGTCTGGGAAGGCGTGCCCTATGTTGAGGTGCTCAAGTACACGCGCGAGAACAACGGCGACCTGATCGTCATGGCACACCATACCCGCGAGGTCGCTCCCGAGGACGCCCTGCTGGGCAGCACGGTCGAACAGGTCGTCTTACGCGCCGCCTGCCCGGTCGCCAGTGTCAACCGGCCCGACAAGGTGGGTTAAGATCCCGAACGTTTGGAGGGGCGTCTGCGGCGGCCCGGACGCCTGCCGGGCGGGAATACGATGCAGACCCTGCTGACGGTCATGGCCAAGAAGAAGATTCTCGTCGTCGATGATGAAATGGACATGCGGTTCTACGTGACCGCCTTGCTGGAAAGCAACGGATATCAGGCGCAGGCGACACGGGACGGCCGAAGCGGATTGCAGCAGGCGCGCGAGGACCGGCCTGACCTGATCATTCTGGACATCATGATGCCGGGCGACGGCGGGGTTAAGATGTACAGCCGCCTGAAGGCCGACCCGGCGCTCGCGGCCATCCCGGTCATCATGCTCTCGGCCGTGGCGGAAACCAGCTTCCGCCACTTTCTTTCGATGCTGAATGCCCAAACGGCCCAACCGGTTCCCGATCCGGTGGCCTATTTGGAGAAACCGCTGGATCATGCGCGGCTGCTCGAGAGCATTCGGCGGGCGATTGGTTGACACCGGTTGCTGCCGATTCAGCTGCACAGACAGCCAGTCCCGCCCGTCTTTCCTCTGCCGCTCGAGACGTTGTCTTCGTGGCCGGAGCCGTCCGACATTGTCTCCTGATCGCATCTGTGCCCGGAGCTGAGGCGCGACCATGGAAATAGAAAAACACATTTTGGTGGTGGATGACGAAGCGGATCTGCGGGAGATCCTCGAGATCTACCTGACCGATCTGGGCTATGATGTCCTGACGGCCGCCAATGGCCGCGAGGGGCTCGATCGCTTCCTGGAGGCGCGGCCGCCCATCGTGCTGAGCGATATCAAGATGCCGGTCATGGACGGCGTCGAGATGTTGCGCCAGATCAAGAACGAAGATCCGGAAACGGAAGTTGTCATGATCACCGGCCATGGGGACATGGCGCTGGCCATCGAGAGCCTCAAGCTCGAGGCCGCTGATTTCATCACCAAACCGATCAATGACGACGTTCTTGAAATCGCCCTCCGGCGCGTCAGCGAAAAAATTGCGATGCGCCGCCAACTCAAGGCCTATACCGAAAAGCTCGAATCTATGGTGGAGGCCAAATCGGCGCGGCTGGTCGAGATGGAACGGCTTACCGCGCTGGGGCAGGCCGTCGAATGCCTCACGACCGCCTTTCTGGACATTGCCGGCGACGTCAATGCGGGAATGGAATACTTCAATGAAGTGCCCTGCTTCGTGGCGCTGCACAATCGCAAGCTGGAAGTGGTCGCCACCAACCGGCTATTCAACGACCGGCTGGGGGACATGGTGGGGCGGCCCAGCTGGGAGATTTACGCCGGACCCTTTGAGAGCCCCGAGGCCTGCCCGGCCGGCCAGACGTTTGCCGGCGGGACCGCTGTGCGCAGCCGTGAAACCATTCGCTACCGGGACGGACAGACCTACCCGGTGATGGTGCATACCGCCCCGATTCGCGACAGCCGCGGGGAACTGGAGCTGGTGCTGGAAATATCGGCGGATATTTCCGAAATCGCCCGTTTGCAGGAAACCCTGCGCACCACCCAGCAGCGTTATCACCAGCTG
The DNA here is from genome assembly GCA_030066455.1 of Desulfobacterales bacterium. Next base: position 6,811 of record JASJBQ010000212.1, on the reverse strand, counting down.
TTCGAGGAAGTGCCCTGTTTCATCACCGTGGTGGACCGCGACTTCCGCATCACGGCGGCCAACCGGCGTTTTAGGGACGAATTCGGCGAAAACGCCGGGCCCACCTGTCACCAGGCCTTCAAACGACGCCACATGCCCTGCAGGGACTGCCCGGTGGCGGCAACCTTCCAGGACGGTCAATCCCATCAGACCGAAATGATCGTGACGGCGAAAGACGGCGCACAGCGCAACCTCCTGATCTGGACCGCGCCGATCTTCAATGCCGCCGGCGAGACGACCCAGGTCATGGAAATGGCCACCGACATTACCTCCCTGCGCCAGCTTCAGGATCGGCTCTCTTCCCTGGGACTGATGGTCAGTTCGGTGTCCCACGGCGTCAAGGGGGTGCTGACCGGGATGGATGGTGGACTCTTCCTGATGGCCTCCGGTCTGCGCAAGGACAAGCGCAAGCAGATCGAAGAAGGCTACGATATCATGAAAATGATGACCGAGCGGATTCGCGGCGTCGTCCTGGATGTCCTCTATTATGCCAAAGAACGCACGCTCAACCGCGAAACGGTTGATCTGCAGGGTTTTATCGCCGACGTGGCGGCCATCGTGGAACCCCGCGCGGCCAGCCATAGCATCAGGCTGACCTGCCGCTTCGATCAGGTCGCGGGCACCCTCGTCGCTGATTCGGTGGCTTTGCGGGCTTCGCTGATCAACCTTCTTGAAAATGCGGTCGATGCCTGTTGCGAGGATGACTCCGGGCGCGATTCCGAAATCGTGTACGAGGTCCTTCCAGTGGACGAGGCAACGGTTGAATTCAGAATCGAGGACAACGGCGCCGGCATGGACGCGGAAACGCGCGATAACATCTTTAATCTGTTCTACTCGTCCAAGGCCGAAAAGGGCACCGGTCTGGGGCTGCACATCGCCAAGACCACCGTCCAGCAGCATGGCGGCAGCATCCGGGTGGAATCCGAACCCGGGCAGGGGACGCGCTTTGTAATTCGCCTGCCGCGCGAACCGCAACCGGCCGATGATGAACTGGAGACAGCCTGAAGGCGCGCGCCCCTAAAGGCTAACGCGCCGTCCCCTATGGGGGCGGCCGCCTTGGGCCAGGCGCCGGGTTAAGCCGGATTTGAAATGAAAAGACAGCAACCGATACGCAACAGTCTGATTACCTCGCTTGTCCTGGCGGTGGGTCTCACCCTTTTGGTGAGCATATCCGCCTGGGCCTTTTTCAGTATCCGTCATCAGGAAACACGGGTGATGCAGGAGACGCTCGAGCACGTCGACCAGCTGAGCAACACCATCAAGCTGGGCACGCATTACGCCATGATGCTGGATTCCGGTGAAGACATTCACCAGATCATCAACAACATCGGCCGCCAGGAGGAAATCGTCTCCATCCGCATCTACGATAAAGACGGCATCATCCATTTTTCCAATCGCGATGCCGAAATCGGACGCCAGACCACCATCGATTCCGAGGCCTGCAGTATCTGCCACGCGATGGACCCGCCGCCGGTGGAGCTGGCGCTCCACCGGCGCACCCGGAATCTGAAGATCGAGGACCATCAGGCCCTGGGGTTGATCAGCCCGATTTACAACGAGCCGGGGTGCTCGACGGACACCTGCCACGTGCACCCGCCCGAAATCAAGGTGCTGGGACTGCTGGACGTCGTCGTTTCCCTCAAAGATACCGAACAGGAAATCCAGCTGGTGGAGAACGGCGTTATCGGCCTGGCCGCCCTGCTGTTCATCATGACCTCCGCCATCATCGGCCTGATCATCATGCGGCTGGTCAACCGCCCGATTCGCAGCCTGATCGATGAGACCAAACGCATCGCCCGGGGAGAGCGCAGCCGCCAGATCGAAGTCGAGCACAGCTTTGAGATGGAGCAGTTGGCCAACGCCATCAACCAGATGGGGCGGGAGATCGAAGAAAAACAGGATGAACTCAACGAGCAGCGCAACCGCTTCCGTCAGCTTTTCGAGCAGGTGCCGTGCGTCATTACGGTGCAGGACCGCAATTACCGCCTGATCGAATATAACCAGGAATTCGAGGATACCTTTGCCCCCAAACCGGGCGATTTTTGCTACTATGCCTACAAGGGGCGCACGCAGAAATGCGAGAACTGCCCGGTGGAAAAGACGTTTGCCGATGGCCAGACCCATTACAGCGAGGAGGCCGGGTTCACCAAAGACGGCAAGCCGGCCCACTGGATCGTGCGCACCTCCCCGCTGCACGACGAAGAGGGCAACGTGATCGCGGCCATGGAGATGTGCCTCGACATTACGCACAGCCGCCTGCTGGAGACCCAGCTCAAGGAGGCCGAAAAGAAGTATTACGATGTCTTCAACAATATCCCCAACCCGGTCTTCGTCCTGGACGGCGAAACCCTGGAGATTCTGGAGTGCAACCGCAGCGTCGCCGCGGTGTACGGCCTGGCGCACCGTGAGGTCCTGGGTACCGGTTTCCTGGACCTGTTTCTCGAAGAGGACCGCGCGCTCTACACCAATGCCATCCGTTCCGGACGGGTCATCGACCAGGCGCGGCACCTCCACAAGGACGGCCGCACCATCTTTGTCACGATTCGGATCTCGCTCTCCAAATACAAAGGCCGCGACGTCCTGCTGGTCACCACCGGTGACATCACCAAGCGCCTGGAGGCCGAACAGCAGCTGATTCAGGCCAGCAAGATGGCCACGCTGGGGGAGATGGCTTCGGGCGTGGCCCACGAACTCAACCAGCCCCTGGCGGTCATCAAGACCGCCGGGGCCATATTGAAGAAGAAACTGGGGCGTACCTCCCTGGCCGGGGACGACACGGTCATCAAGGTGGCCGGCAAGATCGACGCCAATGTGGACCGGGCCGCCAACATCATCGATCACATGCGCCAGTTCGCCCGCAAGTCGGACACCCGCCTGGAGCCCACCCAGATCAACCAGGTGATCGAGAAGGCTTTCGAGATGTTCGACCAGCAGCTGAAGGTGCGCGGCATCGAGGTGGTCTGGGATAAAGCATCGGATTTGCCCACGATTCTGGCGGAGCCCAACCGGCTGGAGCAGGTCTTCGTCAACCTCTTTCTCAATGCCCGGGACGCCATCGAGGAAAAATGGGAATTGCATGTTGACGCCGAAGCCGCTAAGAAGATTGGCGTTGCCACCCGCTTGGAAGGGGAAAGCGTCGTCGCCGAAGTCTGCGACGCCGGGGATGGCGTTCCCCCGGAAATGGCGGAAAAGATATTCGAGCCGTTTTTTACCACCAAGGAGGTCGGCAAGGGGACGGGATTGGGCCTGTCCATTAGCTACGGCATTGTCACCGAGCTGGGGGGCGAGATCTCCGTGCGCCCCAGCCCCGAGGGCGGCGCCTGCTTCGTGATCCGGTTTCCCCTTAAAGCCAGACGCAATGGAACGAACCATACTGCTGGTGGATGACGAGCCTGATATCCGTGAAGTTCTGGATATCTATCTGACCGATCTGGGCTACACCGTCCACACGGCCGAAAACGGTCGAAAAGCCCTCGATGTTTTTCATCGGACGGTGCCGTCCATCGTGTTGAGCGATATCAAGATGCCCGGCATGGACGGCATCGAACTCCTGCGCCGGATCAAACAGGAATCTCCCGAGACCGAGGTGGTCATGATCACCGGCCACGGCGACATGGACCTGGCCATCGACAGCCTCAAGCTGCAAGCCACGGACTTCATCACCAAACCGGTCAATGACAGCATCCTCGAATTCGCCCTGCAGCGCGCCGAGGAGCGCATCGAGATGCGCCGCCGGTTGCGGGCCTACACCGAAAACCTGGAGCAGATGGTCGAGGAGAAAACCCTCCAGCTGCTGGAGAGCGAGAAGATGGCGGCGGTGGGTCGCGTGGCCGCGGAGCTTTCGCACACCATCAAGAACATCGCCGGCGCCCTCAAAGGCGGTATCTATGTGCTGGGTCGCGGGATCGAGGACGATAACCGCGAATACCTTCAGCGGGGCTGGGAGATGGTGCGCGGCAATGTCGACAAGATCAAGAATCTCTCCCTGGACCTGCTCAACTTCGGCAAGGGTGAAGAGCTTCACCTCGAGGCGGTCGATCCGCTCGATCCGCTGCAGGAAGTGCTCGTCCTGCTGAAGGCCAAGGCCGAGGAGAAAGGCGTCGCCCTGCGTACCGACCTGGACACGTCCATACCCCCGAGCCGTTTCGATCGCGAAGCCATCTATCTGTGCCTGCTCAACCTGGTCCAGAACGCCCTGGAGGCCTTCGACGAAGAGGCGGCGCGAGCGGACGGCCGCGAGGTGGTCATTCGCGCCTTCCGGCCGCCCGGATGGGCCGTGGCCTACGAGATCAGCGACAACGGCCCGGGAATGGACGCCGACACGCGCGAGCGCCTGTTCAAAGGATTCTTCAGCACCAAGGGCACCCGCGGCACCGGGATCGGCTTGACCATGACGAAACGGATCGTGGAACACCACCAGGGGACCATCGCGGTTGTCTCCAGCCGCGGCACCGGAACCCGATTCACGCTCTGCCTGCCGGACAGCCCCTAATGACGGCTTATTTCATTCGCCGTTTCCTGCTTGTCCTCCCGACGTTTATCGGCATCACCCTGATGGTGTTTGCGATCACGCGCTTCGTCCCCGGCGGGCCGATCGAGCGCATGATCGCCCAGGCCCAGCAGATGCAGCTCGAGGGCGGCGGCGGACGGACCGGCGCCGGGGTTCAGCGCCAACCGCTCTCGGACGAGCAGATCGCCCAACTCGAGCAATACTACGGGTTCGATCAGCCGCTGCTGAACAGCTACGTCAACTGGCTGGGCAAGGTGCTGCGGGGCGATCTCGGGGTCTCGACCCGCTACCACGATCCGGTCTGGGAAATGATCCGGACCCGCATTCCGATTTCCCTTTATTTCGGCCTGATCACGATGTTCCTGACCTACGGCGTCTGCATCCCGATGGGGATCGTCAAGGCCATTCGGCATCAGACCGTTTTTGACAACGCCTCCTCCATCATCGTCTTTATCGGTTACGCCATCCCGGGGTGGGTGATCGGGATCTATCTGCTGGTGTGGCTGGCCGGCTGGTGGGACGTTTTCCCGCTGGGCAACCTGGTGAGCGAGAATTTCGACGACCTGGGGCTGGTGCAAAAGGCGCTCGACATTGCCTGGCACTCGGTGCTGCCGATCATCGCCTACATGATCGGGGCCTTCGCGGCCATGACGTTTCTGATGAAAAACACGCTGATGGACAACCTGGCCGCGGACTACGTGCGCACCGCCATCGCCAAGGGCCTGCCGTTTCGCCGCGCCGTATTCGGCCACGCGCTGCGCAACAGCCTGATTCCGATCGCCACCACCTTCGGCAACAATATCTCGGTTATTCTGACGGGGTCGTTTCTGGTCGAGAAGGTTTTCAACATCGACGGCATGGGGTTGCTGGGCTACGAGTCCGTGCTGGAGCGCGACTACCCCGTGGTTCTGGGGGTCCTGGTGATATCTTCGCTGCTTTTTTTGATCGGCAATATTTTGTCCGACATGTGTGTGGCGGCGGTGGATCCGCGGGTCCAATTCGACTGACGCGGCCGCCGGAAGGGGCATCTTGCGGCCCCCGGCGGCGTTCGCTTCGTTTGCCGGTCCTCGGCGTAGAGGGACTACGCCTGCGGGCGTCAAAGCGGCTGCGGCCTTGCCGGGAGCCGCAATCTACCCCTTCCGGCGGCTTCGCGGCCAGCCTGAAGGAAGAGATGGACGCTTTTGATGTGCGGGGCATTTTGCGGCCCCGGCGTAACGTTGGCGATAATTGGTTATTTTTGGTCTAAACCCTCCAACTCGGGTGGAGGACCCCGCGAGGTTCTTCCAGTCCGAGGAAAAGTATCATTTAGGTTTGTTCATTTTCTTCCACGTGGAAGAACGAACCAAAAGAAGACGCCCGTGTCCCGCTTAACCCTGCGCGTCGAGGCCTTGAACGGGGTCCGCGGAAACTCGCTGCGCTCAGACAGTCCGCGGACCTCATCCGTCCAATTCCTCGATGCTCGGCGCGGGACAAAGGGGAAAAAGCATGAACTTCAACAAATTGATCAAGCCCCTCCTTCGAGGGGTCACCTGATGCCTTCCGCTCTGTGGGAGGAGTTTTACTCGAAGAACCTATGCGCTTCAGACTCAATCCGCTGACCGTTAAAAAATTCCGGCGGTTTCAGTCCATCCGCCGGGGATACTACGCCCTCATCCTTTTGGTGGCGATGGTCGTGCTTTCGCTGGGGGCCGAACTGCTGGTCAACAGCCGGGCGCTGGTGGTCTCGTTCGACGGTCGGCTCTACTGGCCCACCTACGGCAATCCCATTCCCGGGACGGTCTTCGGTCTGGACTACCAGCACGAGACCAACTACCGGGAGCTGGCAGCCCATTTTGCGGAACAGAATACGGGCAACTGGCTGCTCATGCCCCCCGTGCCCTACAATCCCTTTGAAAACGATTTCCGGGAAAACACCCTGCCGCCCACGGCGCCTTCGCTGGCGGACCGGCATTACTGCGGCACGGATGCCTCCGGCCGTGACGTCCTGGCCCGCCTGGTCTACGGTTTCCGGGTGGCCATTTTATTCTCCCTGGCGCTGCTGATCGCCACCTACGGGACCGGCATCGGCATTGGCTGCGCCATGGGCTATTTCGGTGGGGCGTTCGATCTCTTCTTCCAGCGCCTGATCGAGATCTGGTCATCCGTCCCCAACCTCTATGTGATCATCATCATCGCTTCGGTGGTGATCCCCAATTTCTGGATCCTGCTGCTGATCCTGTGGATCTTCGGCTGGATGGGCATCACCTGGACCATGCGCACGGT
>JASJBQ010000211.1 GCA_030066455.1 Desulfobacterales bacterium | reverse complement strand
CGGGTCGAGGCCATGGGGCCCAGCTCGATGGGTTGCTCGAGGTAGCGTCGCAGCAGCTTGCCCTCCGAATTGAAGTAATCCACCCTTACGAGTCGAATCGCGCGGGACGGATCGGTGTTGCGGATGCTGAGGGTGCTCGCCAGGTAGACGGGCCGTTCACGGTCGCCGCTGTAGATGTGGGAATACACCGGTACGTATAGGGTCTGCCCCTTGGTTTTCTCTGCGACCGACGCCGCCAATGCGGTCTCGGTTAGTATCAGGAGCATGCCCAGCAGCACGGCGACACCATGATACCGCGCCCCTTTGATGACGGTTTGCATAAGCCGTTCCTCCGGTTTTAGATGTTGGGAAGTGCAGGGTTTTGCATTCCGGCGGCCATGCTCGGTCGATCCCCGCTGGTCGGTCGTCTCGATACCACCGGGCGGGAAACATGCCACCCTGGGTGCGGATCTCGCTGTTGAGGAGCATTCCCGGCCGCAGGCACTGCGGGAAGACCCAATTACTCTAAACACATGCGCTGCACATTTCAATCCAAATATCGGCTCCGATTTGACTTGATGGGAAGGGTGCTAACGATTTTAAAATTATTTTTTTGTATATAGGCAAACACCGGCTAAACGCAAACGCCACGGCCCGTAATGCTCAAAGCCGTGGAGATCGTTTCGTGAGCGCACTATGGAAAGGAACACGTCATGCCGATCGTATCAAGAGTGGGAATTCTTCTGGGGGCGCTGGTCCTGATTGCCGTGCCGGCATCTGCCCAGAAGACGGCGTCCGATGTGATCCGCGCCGAGGTGGAGCAGATTCGTTATGCCAAGGAATACGGCGTAGGCCCCGTGCAGATCACGGGTCGCGAGCTGATCGCCGATTTTTACGTCCAGCGGCAGTTTGCACCCGCCTGGGAGCGCCCGGCGCAAATCGACGCCCTGATTGAGACCATCCGGGGGATCGAGGCGGACGGCCTGTCGCCCGAAGACTATCATCTGGCCGCCCTGGAAGCTTATCGTGACGAGGTTGGAATGGCCGGTGTCGACCCGGAACGCCGCCGGGCTGAATTCGATCTGATTCTGACCGACAGCCTGATTCGCCTCTGCTACAATTTGATCTTCGGCAAGGTCGACCCCGCCACCCAGCATGCCTCCTGGAATTATAATCGCGATGTCGACGATCTCGATCCGGTGTCTTTCCTGCGGCAGGCCCTTGACGCCGAGGATATCGCCCGTTTCATCCAGGCGCTCATTCCCGAGTATGCGGTGTACACCGATCTCAAGGCCGCGCTGGCCGACTACCGGCGCCTGGCAGCCACAGGGGGATGGGCGCGTGTGCCCGAAGGCGAGACGCTCGAGAAGGGCATGCAGGGCGAACGGGTGGCGGCGCTCTGCCGCCGACTGGCCGCCAGCGGTGACCTTGAAAAATCCCGGGCCGCCACCGATCGGTTCGATGATGCCGTGGAGGCGGCCGTCAAGCGCTTCCAGAAACGGCACTACATCGCGGTCGACGGCGCCGTCGGTCCGGGCACCCTGGCGGAACTTAACGTGGGCGTCGAAGCGCGGATCGACCAGGTCCGCGTCAATCTGGAGCGGCTGCGCTGGGTGCTGCATGATATCCCGCCCCGTTTCATTTTTGTCGATATCGCCGGCTACCGCGTCTACGCGATCAAGGCCATGGAAGAAGTCTGGGAAGCAAAAGTGCAAATCGGGCGACCCTATCGTCAGACCCCCTCCTTCCGGGCCGACATGAAATACATCGTGTTCAATCCCACCTGGACGATCCCGCCGGGGATTCTGGCCAAGGATGTTCTGCCGGCCGTCAAGAAGGATCCCGGCTATCTGCAAAGCCGCAACATCAGCGTCATCGACCGCAACGGCCGGCCGGTGGACCCTCGTAAGATCGACTGGGCAACGATCACCCCGCGCCGATTTCCCTATATGCTGCGGCAGGAGCCGGGGCCGTCCAACGCGCTGGGGCAGGTCAAATTCATTTTTCCTAATTCCCATTTTGTTTTTCTGCACGATACCCCCAGCAAGAACCTGTTTCGCCGGACGGATCGCGCGTTCAGCTCGGGCTGCATCCGGGTCGAGCGCCCCTTCGAACTGGCCGTCTTGCTCCTCCAGGATGTTCCCGGCTGGGACCGGTCGAAAATCGAAGCCGTCGTTGCGGCCGGCCGCAGCGAAACAGTCTTTCTCCCCGGGCCCTTGCCGGTCCTGATGGTTTACCTGACGGCTGAGCGCATCGACGGGCAGATGTTGTTCAAGAACGATATCTACAACCGTGATCCCCCCCTGCTGGAAGCGCTGGACAGTCCCTTCCGCTATCACGACGAATCATGATCGGGGCCCGGCACAAGAGAAGCGGACGGTCACGGACTTGATTATCCGTTGCGGCTGAAATATAAATCGGCCAGCAGCCTGTCAAAGCCTGAATGCGAACCGCCCTGTCGACAGCCTTGTGCTCGCATCCTGCCGGCAGGTCTCCCGCATGGACGCGGTAAGCCGTCGCCACGACGGCCCGCTCCAAAAAAACCATTGGATCGTTTGATGGGGTTAAACCTGTCGGTCTTACGCAATGCCAGGCCGCCTCAAGCGTGTTGGCTTCACCCCCGGCCCAAGGAGGAAGGATGAAGAAGCTCATCGGATTGCAGGTCGTCTTGTTCGCCGGATTACTGCTCGCCATGCCGGCCCGCGCTCAGGAAGCCCTTGAAGTCGTTGCTCCCGCCGGTGCGGTGGAATTCAGCTACCAGCAACTCGAAGCGAACAAACTGCTCATCTCGGCAGCCGACGCCGAGGGCAAGCCCCTTCGCGACCTGACCATCGAAGACTTCGTCCTGAGGCGCGCGGGCAAGCAGGCTCAGGTGCTGGCGGCGGAACCGCTCGAGACCAGCAAGGACGTCAGCCTGAACATTGTCATGGTGGTGGACAACTCCGCCTCGATGCGGCGCCGCCGGGCCGTTGAGCCGATCATACGGGCCATGGAGAACCTCTACGCCATCATCCGTCCGATCGACAACATCACCGTGGTTGTCTTCAGCGACGACGAAACCATGGCCTTCGGCGATTACAACCTGCACGTGCGCATGAAACAGTCCAACCGGATCGAGGAACTGCGCGCCTTCATTCAGGAGAGCTTCGATGACAACCTGACCAACAAGACCGTCGTCTACGAAGGCATGCTGGCGGGGTTGTCCGTGCTGCACAATCTGCCCGAGGAATCCAATAAATTCATGGTGGTCTTCACCGACGGTGAAGACATCAACAGCGCTTTCCGGGGGCCGGTGGTGGAGAAGGCCGCCGAGGGCCTGGCCAATTTCGAGGCCTATGCCATCGATTACATGCCCGCCAGCGGTACCGATCCGTTTTTAAGCGCCTTCAGTGCCAGCCACGGGGGGCGCATCTGGAAAGCCACCGCCGCCGAAGACCTGGTTCCGATCTTCCAGGCCGTGATGTCCAAACTGCTTTACCGCTACGTGGTCACCTACCGGTTTCTCCACCCGCCCACCGGCACGCTGACCCTGACCCCCGCGGTGGTCAATGTCGAGGAGATCACCACCATCGACAGCGCCCCCCTGCTCAACTATATTTATTTCGACACCGGGCAGAGCGCCATCCCGGAGCGCTATGTGCGCTTTCGCGGTCAGGATCGGACCGCCACGTTCGAGCCTGCGGCCCTGCGCAGCACGCTGGAGAAGTATTTGAACGTGCTCAACATCGTGGGCCAGCGCCTGAACGACTACCCGGACGCCGCCATCCGCATCGTGGGCTGCAACACCGACCGGGGGGAGGAAAAGGGGCGAATCGACCTCTCCCGCGCCCGGGCGGAGGCTGTCAAGGCCTACCTGCAGTATATCTGGGGGGTGGAGCCGTCACGCCTGGCCGTGGAGGCGCGCAATCTGCCGGAAGTGCCCAGCTCGCGGGGGACGCCCGAGGGGCGTCAGGAGAACCAGCGCGTGGAGATCCATGCCGAGCGGGACGAAATCCTCGATGTGGTCACCAGCACCTATGCCGAGGCCCGCATGGATGCCGAAGCCCTCCAGCTGCAACCCCTGATCGTCGCCGAGCACGGCATCTACGGCTGGAAGCTGACCATCACGGGCGACGGCACGCCGCTTCACAGCATGACCGGATCGGGCCGCCTGCAGGATGCCCTGACCCTGCCGCCGGACAAGCTCGGCCCGCTGGCCATCGCGCCCTACAAGCAGATCCAGGCCGAGATCGAAGTCGAAGACATGGAGGGACAGATCTACACCGTGGCCAGCGACCCCATCGCGGTCAATTATCTGAGGCGTGAAGAGCGGCGGGCGCGCAACCTGGGGTACAAGGTCCAGGAGAAATATGCCCTGATCCTGTTCGACTTCAACAGCGACGCCATCAAGGCGCGCAACGAGACCATCGTGCGGCAGATCGTGGCCCGCATCGACACCCTTCCGAATGTCAGCGTCAACATCGTGGGGCATACGGACAACATCGGCAAGGAGGCCTACAATCTCGATCTGTCCGAACGGCGCGCCCGCGCGGTATTCAACCAGATCGCGGCGGTTCGCGGCGACGTCTCCGAGGAGACATTCAAATACGCCGGTGTCGGGCCCTTTGATCCGCTCTTCAGCAACGATCTGCCCGAAAACCGGGCCCTCAACCGCACCGTGACCATCACCCTGCTCTACGAGCAAAAAGACTGACGGTTTCGAAAAAAGTCCGACAGCGGCGTTACGCTTCATCTCTCGTCATTGCAGCGTACCTGAGTACGCTTCATTCCTCGGGATTCGCAAGCCTTGCTCTCGGACTTTTTACAAAACCTTCCCTAAGATGACTTCCTGGCGTTATCGGCAATAGGGTCTTTTGGCCCCAGCGCGGCGTTGGTCCTCATTCCTCGGGATTCGCAAGCCTTGCGCTCGGTCTTTTTACAAAACTGTCCCCAAAAAGACTTCTCTGGCGTCAGTACCGGACGGTCTTTCGGTCCCGGCACGGCAATGGGCGCCTGGTTCGGATCCCCGATATACGAAGTGTTCCCGCGGTTGGACCCCCAACAAATAATTGATCCGAAGGAGAATCCCGCTTTAGCGGGGGAAGCTCGCGGCCGCCGTTCAGGGAACCTCAATCCTCATCTAAACCGCTTCGGCATTCACTCCGGCCGGACTTGCGGTTCCATGGCGGCAACCCGGCCGCAGTGTACGGCCAGGCGGCCTAAGCCGTGCGCTTCCTACGGCGCTTCCGCCGGGGGCGCGGTCCGCTTCAGGTGGCGGTCCAGCAGGTCGTCCTTGTGCTGCCACTGCGCTCCGAGCCAGGCTTGAAAGCCGGCGCGAAATTCAGGATCGGAATGGTAGTCCCCTTGCAGAAAACGCGCCGGGATCTCGATCTGCCGCACGCGCACCACGATCCGGCGGACCTGACCGCCAACATAGGCCCAGAAGCGGGTTTCGCCTTCGGGGTAGATAATGGTCACATCGAGCAGACGGCGAATCCGGCCCTCGAGCGCTTCCAGCGCGTAGGCCAGCCCCCCGGCCTTGGGCCGCAGCAGATGCCTGTAAGGTGAGGCCTGCCGGCGGTGTTTGGCGGCCGTAAAACGCGTGCCTTCGGGGAAATTGAGGATCGCCACCGGCGTGTGACGGTATTTGCGGCAGGCGCGGCGGGTCGCCTCGCGGTCCTTGCCGGCTTTGTGGGGATGGCGCTCGCGGTATTCCCGGGAATAACGGCGCATGAAGGGGTAGTCCATGGCCCACAGGGCCTGGCCGATGATCGGCAGCCAGATCAACTCCTGCTTGGTGAAAATTTTGGGGAAGGGGATGATGCCGGTGAAGACCTCCAGCAGGATGGGCAGGTCGGCCCAGGACTGGTGATTGCAGTTGACGAAATACCATTCGTCCATGCGGAGCCCCTCGGTCCCCTGGATGTCCCACTGGATGCGCAGCATGACCCGCTGGATCCAGAGATTCCCATGGATCCAGACGTTGACCGTCCGCATGAGCGCCCGCGCGAGCTGCTCCTGCTGTGACGCGCGACGGAAGACGAGTTTGACCAGGGTGAGAAGATAGACGGGGATGCCCCAAAACAGCGTGTTGAGCGCCACGAGCAGCAGGCCGGCGACGGCCCGGCAATGGTCCAGCAGCGTCATGGGGTCACCTCGTGCGATCCCCGCCCGGCGGCCGCTGCGAAATGGCGGCCCGCCTGGAGAAGATCGGATCGATCGCCAGCGAGAGGGGATCGGAATTTTGACTTTAAGAGGGTCTTACCATATATTCCGCGCGAACCAAACACTGGTTCGCGCAACCGGAATCACCCCAACCGAATCCAGGAGCAAGAAACGCATGCCGACCCCCACGGATACCGTCATCGATATCTTCACCCAGATCAACGCCATCCCCCGCTGTTCCAAGAACGAAGCCGCCATCGGGCGCTGGCTGGCCGACTGGGCGGAACGTCACCAGCTGGACAAGGCCACGGATGCGGCCGGCAACCTCGTGATCCGCGTGCCGGCCACGCCGGGTTTCGAACAGGCCCCGGTGGTCGTGCTGCAGGGGCATATGGACATGGTCTGCGAAAAAACGCCCGACAGCGACCACGATTTCGGCCGCGATCCCATCCGCGTTGTTCGCGACGGGGACTGGCTGCGTGCCGAGCGCACCACGCTGGGAGCGGACAACGGGATCGCCCTGGCCCTGGCGCTGTTCATCGCCACAAACGATTCGATCGCCCATCCGCCCCTCGAACTCCTGTTCACGGTGGACGAGGAAAGCGGGCTCATCGGCGCCAGCCAACTGGACTCCACCCTTACCAGCGGGAAGGTGCTGATCAACATCGACTCGGAGGACGACCACATCATCACCATCGGCTGCGCCGGGGGTGAGGAGATCAGGATCCGCATGGGACTGGCGTACGAGCCGGCCGGCGATGCGCGACAGTTTCATGCGATTACGGTGGGGGGCCTGCGCGGCGGGCACTCCGGCGTGGACATCCACAAGCCCCGGGCCAATGCCAACCGCATCCTGGGGCGTGTGCTGGGCAGTCTGGCGGCCGATAGCGATGTCCGGCTGGCAAGCATGCGCGGCGGCTCGGCCCACAACGCAATCCCCCGCGACGCCCGGGCCGTGGTGGGCCTGCCGGCCGGCGCGGACGCGGCGCTTAAGACAACGCTCGCCAGCTTTCAGGCCCTGCTTACGGAAGAAAACGGCGCGAGCGAGCCGCAGCTGGCCATCGGCGCCGAGCCGCTGGCGCCCGATGCGCTCCCGACCGAGGTCATCGCGCCGGCCAGTGCCGCGCATGCGCTGGCGCTGCTGAACGCCCTGCCGCATGGGGTTCAGGGCATGAGTGCCAGCGTGGAGGGTCTGGTCGAGACCTCGTGCAACCTGGCCATCATCAAGACGGTCGAGGGCCGCCTCGACATCATCAGCAGCCAGCGCAGTCTTTCCATGACGCGCCTGGAGGAAATCAACGGGCGGGTCCGGGCCGTGGCCGCCCTGGCCGGGGCCGAGGCCACCCGCATGAACCACCACCCCTCATGGCCGCCGGACCCCGATTCCGCACTGCTTGCGCGCTGTCGGGCGGTTTATACCCGCGCGTTCGGCGAGGCACCCGTGGTGGAAGTGATCCACGCCGGATTGGAGTGCGGCCTGATCGGCGCCAAGGTGCCGGGGATGGAAATGATCTCCATCGGCCCCACCCTGCGCAATCCGCACTCGCCGGATGAGAAGCTTTTCATCCCCTCCATCGGCAAGATGCTCACGCTTCTCGAAGCGCTGCTGGGCTCCTACCGGGAATAGAAGCATTCACCGGGCGGCACGGGGGCCGGCCCGCTGCCCTGTCCGGCGGGCGCTGACGGGATTGCTTCTCAAGAAGCGGTGGCGGCCGCAGGGAAGATCGATAACGACCCTGACGCCGGTCGCACCAGCATCCACAGGTTTTTAGGGCCAACCCGGCCCGGCCCGTTTGTTATCTTCCCTCAAAGCGCGCTGTAGACGACCATCAGCTTTTCCACCAGCTGTTCGAAGTGGGCGATGGCCTGCCGGATCGGTTCGGGGGAGGCCATGTCCACCCCGGCCACGGTCAGCTCCTCCAGCGGAAAGCGGCTGCCGCCCAGGGTCAGGAATTCGAGATAACGCTCCCGGGCGCCCGCGACGCCCGCCATCACCTGCGCGGCCAGCGCGATGGCCGCCGAAATCCCGGTGGCGTACTTGTAGACGTAGAAGGCCGAGTAGAAGTGGGGGATGCGCAGGCATTCCAGCGCCAGGACCTCGTCGATCACCATTTCATCCCCGAAGTAGACCGCCAGCAGGTCGCGGTAGATGCCCGTGAGGGCCTCCAGGGTCAGGGGCTCCTGCGCCTCCGCCCGGCGGTGGATCGCGAGCTCGAACTCGGCGAACATGGTCTGCCGGAAGAGCGTGGCGCGGATGTTGTCGATTTCGCGGTTGAGCAGGTAGGCCTGCATGCGAGGGTCGTCCCGGTAGCGCTCGAGCAGATGCGCACTCAACAGGGTTTCGTTGAAGGTCGAGGCCACCTCGGCCACGAAAATCGTGTAGTTATGGTAGACGTAGGGCTGGTGCCGGCAGGAAAGGAGCGTGTGCATGGAATGGCCGGCCTCGTGGATCAGCGTGTACAGGCTGTTGATGTTGCCGGCCTCGTAGTTGAGAAGAATATAGGGCGGCGAGTCGTAGCAGCCCGAGGAATA
>JASJBQ010000210.1 GCA_030066455.1 Desulfobacterales bacterium | reverse complement strand
AATATGCTCATCATCAGTGAGGAGCGCAGATCCATCAGGCCGCGGCTCGAATCATAAATCTGCTGATTCAGCGCACGGCCCATCAGATCGATTTCGCGTGTCAGCAGGCTCTCGGGAGATTGCTCAAACTCCCGCTCCAGTCCTAAAACTTTGGTAACCACACCATGCACGATCGGCGAGTCAATGCGGGAGGCATCGAAGGTAATCAGCAAACTACCGGAGTAATGATTGATGTCCGCCGATTGAATGCCTTCCACTTTTTTTATCTCGGCGCTGATTTTGCTGCGGACGTTAGGGTGAAGGCCTTCGAGCAAAGGCGAATTCAGGCGCAAACGGCCCGGCAGGGCATGCACCGCTTCAAGTTTGCCGCGTATGGAAGGCAGCCCGGTTTGCTTGCCTGTCTTTTTGCGAATCAGAGATGCCAGCAGGAATCCCACAACCATGTGCATGGTGCCACTCCTTGCGTGTTGGATTGACGATCGCTTTTAGAATGGATGGCCCTTGGTGAGCCACTTCAAAATGAATTGCAGGATAAACAGCGATAGACCGACAAAAAAGAAGATCGTACCGAAAAGGGCCCGTCGGCGCAGGGGTGGCGGCAACGGCTCTAATATCCGCACCCTCGCGGGAAGTGCGAAAAAACAGAGCATCGCAATCAACCAGCAAATCAGCGGCGACCACGCCAATATGATGTTTACAATTGCCCCATGGTGAAAATCATTGTGACCCTTCAGATCGCGTTGTAAATCCGTCTGGCGGTCCAATCGGTTAGTGGTTTATGTCTGTCCGATGAGCATTCATCGGGTTGCCAGCCGTTCATACGTGTAATTTGGCTCCGGTGCCATACTTACCCTGCTGGTTTGCCGACCGGTTGCTTCGAAATTCCTGATCCAGCTTCCGGCGCACGGTTTTGTTGGTTGTGACGAAATTAACCAGAACATCCAGTCGTTGCAACACCTCATCGCCAACCGCATGTTCGATGCGGCAGACTTCTTCATCCGCCTTTTGGGGATTCAACAGTAACACCTCGGTCAAAAAGCGTTTCAGACGCGCGTCGCGCCGTGCAATGTACCGGGCCGCGCTGTAGCCTTTGGCTGTAAACTCGATCGTGCCGTATTGCTCATGTCGGACCAACCCCAGCGCTGTCAGGTTGTTGACGGCACGGGTAACACTGGGCCGTTTGACGCCGACGGCATCGGCCAGGTCGACGACGCGGACCGATCCTTTGTCCGCGAGGTGCCAGATGTGCTCCAGATAGTTCTCCTGGCTTGGCGTCAGATTCAAGTCCACAACAGGCGATCCAAAAAAAATGACAATGGAATGAAAGTTAGCTTACGCTAACTGCAAACCTTACAACATCTGACGGGATGTCAAGCGAATAGGCGTATCATCCCCAATCGATAATCGGTACGTGTGCCGAAAACGATGCGTGCGCCGAGTTGACCTCGTCATGGACATCGCTTACCGTTTCGTAAACGTCACGCGATGAGGAGGGTAAATCAATATGCGCGCTGCAGACATGAATCCAGACAAAAACACCGGGAAATCCGTCGCTGCGAAAACCCCGCGAACATCCGCAGTCCCTTTGAGGGCTCAAAAATCAATCGCCAAGATCGGCATGACCGGTTCGTTGGGCGCCCTTTTTGTTTCCGGTTTTTTTAAGTTTCACGGAGCCAAGCAGTTGCATATCTATTCAGGCTTCGGATTGCTGGCCTTTTCGCTGTGGCACCATGTCCTCAACCAGCCCAGGCCCAAATCCAGGAATTGGCCCCCATCCGGCTGACCGCGCTCGCCGCTTGAAGGCCAGGTGATGCTTAGAGTCCTGATCAACGCCCGCGGCCGGGTTGACGACCTGAGGGTGGTCGCGTCAAGCGGACACAGGATTCTGGACCAGGCCGCCCTGTCCGCCGTGCGCAAATGGCGTTTCGAGCCCGGCACCGAAGACGGCGAAAAAAAAGCGATGGGGGTAAAAATACCGATCAATTTCGATTTGAAATGAGGTTCACCGCGATTGAAAGGCGCCTTTGCATTGCCATGCTCCGTAAAATCGTGACACCTTTAATAGCGCTGCTCTTGATGACACTGGTCTGGGGGCCTTTGCCGGCGGCCGCCGCCATGCGCGACGAACTGGGGCGGGAAATCTCCGTACCCGACGACCCACGGCGGGTTATCGCGCTGGCACCCAGCATTACCGAAATCATATTCGCGCTCGAGCAGCAGGAGCGCCTGGTCGGAACGACGCAGTTCAGCAATTATCCGGCAGCGGCATCACTTGTGCCCAAAGTCGGCTCCTACGTCCGCCTTGATCTCGAACGCATCGCGGCCTTGAATCCGGATCTCTGCATCGCGATAAAGGACGGCAACCCCAAACACATCGTTGAACGCCTGCAAGCGCTCGGCATTCCGGTGTTCGTGGTGGATCCACACCACTTGGCGTCGGTGATGCGGACGATCCAAAGTATAGGACAACTGCTCAAGGCCTCGGCCAGGGCCAACGCTCTGGTCGCGGAAATGCAAAGCCGCGTGGCACACGTGGATGCCCGTGTAGCATGGATCGAGCACCGACCGCGGGTGTTTCTGCAGATCGGCGTCACACCCATTGTATCAGTGGGTAGCCGCACATTTCTCCACGAGCTGATTATCCGTGCCGGCGGCATCAATGTGGCGGCCGGCCCCAGAGCCTATCCGCACTTCAGCCGGGAGCAGGTCGTCGCCCTTGCTCCGGATGTGGTGGTCATTACAACCATGTCCCGATCCGGGGCGTTCAACAAGGCCCGGGCCGACTGGCAACGTCTGACGCATATCCCCGCCGTGCGCCACAATCGTATCCATATGGTCGACTCGGATGTTTTCGACCGCCCCTCGCCGCGATTGGTACAGGCACTCGAAATCTTGACCCAGCTGCTGCATCCCGGTTTATTGAAGGACGGGCCGTGAAACTAAATGGGCGGCAACATGTAGGGCGGCTTGCGGGGATTGCCCTTGTTTTTGGGGTGATCCTTTTCATTGCCGTAGTGGCGGGCATTTCCACCGGCCCGACCCAAAGCGGAATTCATGCCGCTTGGGCCGCGCTCTTTCCCCGAAACGAAACGGATCTTGTATTACACAACATCATATGGCGCATACGTTTTCCCCGCGTGTTGCTGGCGGCGCTTGACGGTGCGGCGCTCTCGCTCGGAGGGCTCGTCTTTCAGGCCCTGCTGCGCAACCCCCTGGCCGAGCCGTTTATCTTGGGGGTTTCGGGGGGGGGCGGCCATCGGCGCCATCATCGGCATACTGGCGGGACTGACGCGCGTTCCGGGTGTCTGCCTGACAGCATTCGTCGGCAGCCTGGGAACATTGGCCCTCATCCTGGTCATGTCGACCGGCAAGTCCACGCTCCGCAAAGATGCCCTGCTGCTTTCCGGGGTGATGGTCAATGCGTTTTGTTCCGCCATCATCATGTTCCTGGTATCCATTACCCAGGATGCCCGCCTGCACAACATCATGTTCTGGCTGATGGGGGACCTGACCGCGGCCGAACTGCCGCAAATCGTCATCCTGGGTGCGGCCCTCGTGCCTTGTTTCATTGTCGTTTTTCTGCTTTCGCACACGATGAACCTGCTCATGATGGGGCAGGACATGGCGCAGACCATGGGGGTCGACATTAAGGTCGCCACCTTTACGCTGCGGATTGAAAACTTAAGCTACATGCACGGCGATCAAAGCATCCTGAAACGGATTTCTTTTTCGGTTTCACAGGGGGAGACGGTCATCATCATTGGGCCCAATGGGGCCGGGAAAACCACGCTGATAAAACTGTTGCTGGGGATGGTCAAACCCCGGGAAGGTCAAATTGATCTGCTGCAGACACCGCTTGGCACGTATTCACCCAAGCGGCTGGCCCGGGTTGCCGCGTATGTACCGCAAGGCCTTCCGGTCGCTTTTCCTTTCACGGTCGAAGAGACGGTATTGCTGGGACGCGCGCCCCATCAGAAAGTGTTGGGTCTTGCTTCGCAAAGCGACCTCGAGATTGCGCAGCAGTCAATGGTCTTTACGGAAGTGGCCCATCTGGCCGCGCGCAAGCTGGATCAGCTGAGCGGCGGCGAACAGCAGCGCGTCATGATTGCCCGTGCGCTTTGCCAGCAGCCGGAAATCATCCTGCTGGATGAGCCCACCGCCTCGCTGGATCTGTCACATCAGATGCGCATCATGGATCTGCTGGAAAAGCTCAAGGTCGAAACCCGTGTGACGGTTGTCATGGTTTCGCATGATTTGAACCTGGCCGCCATTTACGGGGATAGGTTGCTCTTGCTCAAGGCCGGCGAAATCGTTTGCATGGGCACGCCTGAAGCCGTATTGCATTTCGAAACCCTGGAAGCGGTTTATGATTGCAAGCTGCTCGTCGATCGAAGTCCCCTGGGGGATTTCCCGCGCATCACGGTTGTGCCGGACAAGTTTGTGGAGCGATAACCTATTTGATAACTGATTAGCACGGCTGTGAATGGGCGCTCTAAAACGAGGTAGACGGCACTGTCCGGCAATGTGTCGCCCTAAAGATGGTACCGGTCGGTGTTTGCGTCGATTATGCCGATCGAATGAACGATGGCAAGGCCCCTGCATGCATACAAACGCCGGGGCCTGATTTGAAATGGGGTTCAGGCATCCACGGCCACGAGGGAGAGGCCCAGCTTTGATTCGACGTCCTTGATGCGCTGCAATTCGGCTTCGCTGAGCTCGGACGGTTTCAAGTTGTGGCACCGGAAGGCCAGAAGCGTCTTGCCCAGATCCTTTTCCAGCGCGTTGATTGTGGCAATGGTCTCTTCGTTGACTTGGGTGTCAAGGCTGCACAACATGGCGATACCCTCCTCTGCGGATAAATTTTCATTAAATTCTTACGCTTAAATCTATCAAAATGGACTGAACGGCAAGTCCGGAAGACTGACGGCGCACTGACGGGTAAAAACCGTCATTCGGTGAGGCTGAGGAGGTAGGTGCGCAGGTTGATGCGGGAATTACGCAGGTTCAATTTGCGGCGCAAATTGCGGCGATGGAAATTAATCGTCGTCAGCGATAGGTGCAAAAGAGCGGCAATTTCTTTGCTGCTGCGGCCCTCGCGAATAAGGGCGGCCACTTCGATCTCTTGGGGCGTCAATACGGTTTCGGCATTGGAAAGACGCCTTAAAAATGGTTGTGTCAGCTCCTCCAGTCGCTTTTCTACGGTAGCCAAGACGCCTGCCGCGCCTGCCGTAAACGTTTGCCCCTTAAGGCGCTCTACCAAAGGGATTATCAGTCGGCGCACGTTGTCGAGAACGTCGGCCTCCATTTGCCGTTGATCCTTCTCGCGCTGCTGCAAAAGCACTTTGAGCGCCGTGTTGGCGTCTTCCAGTTTCTGCTTTTCCTGCCAAAGGTTGTTCTCGCTCTGGCGCAGTCGTTCCTCAGCCAGTTTGAGGGCGGTGATGTTTTCATGGCTGACCACAATGCGCTGCGCGCCCGGTCCGGCCGCGCGCGTTACGCGCATGTAGAACCATCGCTTCTCATCCGGTGAGTGGCAGGGGTAATCCAAGACGAATTCCTCGATTCGCCCCGCAATGACATCGCGAATACCTTGAGCCACGGAGGAAGATTCATCGGCGGAATAACCGTCAGCGCTGTCACATATATCCAAGTAGTTAACCCGTAATGTGTCCGGCCGCATGCGAATCTGATTGGCTTCGGCAAACTGCATCCAAGCATGGTTGGTTTCGAGGATGAAGCCATTTTCATCCAAAATGGCCACATGTGCCGAAAGAGAATTAAGAATCGTCTGAGCCAGCTGATCCTTTCCTGCGGAAGGTCTTTTGCCAGTGGATGCAGACTTTTTGCGTCGTGTTGCCATGATCCTCCCTTTACCATTATGGCCGAATAAAAGGGGTATGCGGTCATGCCGGAGTATACAAATTATGAAGGGGAAAACAAATAGGGGAAAACGATTTTTGCAATGCAGAATAATTTAGACAACCACTCAAATTATCAGAGTGCCTTCTTGATCTGTCTGGACATATTAATCAGGTTGATACAGTCGGATGTGGCGAGTCTGCAAAAGTGCAATTATTGTTACCCAAACTAAATGTATTAATCTTAAAATAAAGTCTAAAAAAATTGTGACTACGGTATTTTTTAGTCCTACCTGCGCCTTAAATGCAGGTTGTTTACCCTAAAATTAGTTCAAATCGAGGACGTGTTTGTAGAAGAATCGAAGACCGGTCAATGCCAGACAGCGCTTACCGGAGCCCGGCCCGTTTCGTTTTTCAGGTACAGCCGGTAGTCCGCGATCATCTCGGAGGTCATGGTTTCTGGCGACTGCCGGTAATGCTTAACCCGGTTGGTGACCGCACTTGGATAAGTGCGGCGGGTGTGAGGGGAGAGATTCTTTAAATCCATCGGCCTGATCATCTGTTGACGCAAAGCTGGCATGGACGGCCTCCTTGATTAGGGGATTGATCAAACTCAAGGAGGCCGTTTACACGCGCAGGCTGTGAGTCACTGGGGCGTCGATGGTACGGCGGTAAAACGACTGCGGATGTTCAGGCGGCAAAGCTGGCGCGGAGCGGTTTCGTCCATCGGGGTGATCATGAGGAGCGGCATTGCCTTGGCAGATTTACCTCGCTGTTTTCTCATCGCACGTTGAACAATCAGCCCATTGAGGAATCCATCATGAAAGCAGGTAAGATCCGCTTTGTGTTTTGTATATTATTGGTCATGGTGTCATCTATCCTATTGAGCCCACTATGGGCGGATCATGACCAAGAAGAAATGAGGGGCGTGGGAAACGCCATCTTCATCCACCCCGATGGCAGCGGCCTCAACCACTGGAACGCCGCACGCATGTTTTGGGAAGGCGCCGATGGTATCCTGGAGTGGGATAAACTTCCAAACATGGCCGTTTACAGGGGGCATAACTCCGATCAGTTGACGTCCACTTCCAATAGTGGGGCCACAGCGCATGCGTTTGGTGTCAAGGTTCAGGGCCCCGATTCCTATGGACGTGACCGAGGCCGTGAAATCCTGTCCCTTTCGGGCTTTGATGGCAGTTATTTGCGCGAAGCCGCCTACAACGGGCACCCGGTTGGTATCATCAATGATGGTGACATTGCCGGTGAACCCGGCACAGGCGCTTTTTTGGCCGAGACGGACAACCGCGGTCAGCCTGAGGCGCATTCCCTGCAGCTTATTGCCGGCCGGCCTGGATTCAATGGGCCACGCACCTGCCCCGGAAACCAGACCATGGACGGCGTCATCTTCGACCCGGCCGATCCCAACACCGACTGCGACGTCACCGACGGTGAACCGGATCCCCAAGTAATATTGGGTGGTGGCGAGCGCTTCTTCCTGCCCACCGGGATTCCTCAACTCGGCACGCCTGAATGTGGGGCCATCATCGGTGTTGAACGCAACGGCAGCCCACCGACCTTGGACGATCCCAAGCTGGAGTGTTTCATCCACCAGGGCCCGGAGGATTTTGGTCGCCAACCGACCCGCGATGACGGTCGTAACCTGTTGCAGGAGGCGGTAGACGACGGGTACCTTGTCATCCGGACGCGCGGAGAATTTGATGCGCTGATGGAGAAGATCAAGAAAGTCCGAAGTCGGAAAAACCCTTATCACGCGCCCAAGGTATTGGGCCTTTTTGCCGCCGACGACATGTTCAATGACGAAGAAGAGGAAAAGCTGGCCACCCCGGGCGAAACGCCGACCGAAGGCGGCCTGCTGCGCGACCCGGGCGATCCTTTGCCTTATGAGGTTGCCGGGCTGGAAGAAGACGAGGCCGAGCGCAAGATTGGGCGTCTGGTGCTCTGGGGGGCCAAATTCGAAGACCCGCTGAACCCCTACAGTTTCAACCCACCGACACCGGCCGAGATGATGGAAATGGCCCTGCTGGTTCTCGAACGTAAAGCGGACAACGTTCGAAAGCCATTTGCGCTCGTCGCCGAAGTTGAAAGCACCGACAATATGCCCAATCGGAACAACGCCGTCGGCAGCCTCCGGGCCCTTAAACGCGCTGACGATATGATCGGCGTAGCTCGCGATTTCCAGAACGAGCGCGGCATGTTCCAAAGTGAAGGCGACCGCAAAACCCTGCTTCTGACGGCGGCTGACAGCGATGGCAGCGCCCTGCAGGTCATCGCCCTGCGCGGGGGCACTATCGACGGCCCCTTCAATCCGATCTTTTGTGGTAATCCTGACAGCGAGGCCAATAACGGTAACACGCTTGAAGATAACAAGAACTTCTGCGAAGAAAGGGACCCCGGCATGACCGTAACGCGCACGACGGTCAATCCGCAGTTCAGCTCCAGAGCCATCAATGTCAACGTCGATGGTATCGAGGGATGGCGCACTCCCGCTTTTCTGGCAGCGCCCGACGCTCTTAGCGCGAAACGTAGCGGTGGCAACCCGGTTTTCGACAATTTTGACGATACCGGACTGAGCAGTTACGGCGGCGGCACGGAAACATACGCGTTTCTGCCCTTTGCCATCGGTTGGACCTCTGTTCAAGACACTGCGGGCGCCATCCTGTCTCGTGCGGAAGGATTGAACGCCTATCTCCTCAACAGCAGAAGACCCTTCGCTCCAGGTGAACCGCCCCTCTCGGAGCGCTTCGATAATACGGACGTATATCGTCTGGTGTACTTGACCCTTTTCGGCGAACG
>JASJBQ010000209.1 GCA_030066455.1 Desulfobacterales bacterium | reverse complement strand
ACGGTGCGCGCCTCGTCCACCAGGGGTTCCTGCTCGAGGTAGCCCACGGAATGGCCCTCCGAGAGGATGGTCTCGCCGTTGTAGTCCGGCTCGACACCGGCCATGATTCGAAGCAGGGTACTCTTGCCGGCCCCGTTGAGGCCCAACACGCCAATCTTGGCGCCGTAGAAATAGGAAAGCGAGATGTCCTTCAGAACCGCCTGTTTACCGTGGTATTTGGAAACATCGATCATCGAGAAGATGACCTTTTTGGTATCCTGGGTCATGGCACAATGTTCCTGTTGGCTGTGTTTCCCAAACGTTGATCGGAGCCCCGGTTGGGCCGTGGCAGACTGTGTATCGCCGATCGGCGTTCGGCTTATTTTAGCGTCCGGGCCGCACGCGGCAAGCGCATCGGCCGTCACCCCGCTTATAGGCAATGTCCCCCCAAAAGAAAACCCCGGCACGCAAAACAGGGGGAAACCGAACACAGGGACGACACCGCCCGCACCGCGCGCGTGCGAGGGAAGGTTTCACACGCCCAGATACTGCGATTTGACCTCCTCGGCGGCGGCCAGCGCGGCCGTGCGCCCCTGCCACACCACGCGGCCGTTCTGCATGACACAGTGGCGGTCGGCGATCTGCATCAGGGCGTCCAGGTTCTTGTCGATCACCAGGATGGCGTGGCCGTTGGCTTTGAGTTGGGCCAGCCCCTGCCAGATTTCCCGGCGGATCAAGGGGGCCAACCCCTCGGTGGCCTCGTCCAGGATGAGCAGGCGGGGGTTGGTCATCAGGGCGCGGACCACGGCCAGCATCTGCTGCTCGCCGCCGGAAAGCTGGTTGCCGTAATGGTTGAGGCGGTCGGCCAGGCGGGGGAAGATGGCGAGCACACGGTCCAGGGTGTAGGGCGAGGCTGAATTCAACCGGTTGGCGGCCGTGGCCACCATGTTTTCATAGACGGTCAGATTGGGGAAGATCTGCCGGCCCTCCGGCACGAGCCCGATGCCCATCCGGGCGATGACATGACTGGGCAGGCGCTGGATGTCGGTGCCGTCGAAAACGATGCGCCCCGCGCGCACCGGCGTCAGCCCCATGATGGAGCGCACCGTGGTGCTCTTGCCCATTCCGTTGCGGCCCAGCAGGGTGACCACCTCGCCCTCCTGGACCTCGAGACTCACGCCGAACAGAGCCTGGCTCGCGCCGTAGAAGGTCTCGATACGCTCGACGGTTAGCATGCCGCTTCCCCGCGGTGATGGTCTTCATCCCCGAGATAAGCCTGGCGCACGGCCGGATTGCAGCGGATCTCCTCAGGCGTGCCGCTGGCGATGGCCTGCCCGTAGACCAGCACGGTGATGCGGTCGGCCAGGGAAAACACCGCCCCCATGTCGTGCTCCACGAGCAGGATGGTGACCTCGTTTTTCAGGCGCCGGATCAGTTTCGTCAGCTCCACGGCGCCGCCCGGCCCCATCCCGGCATAGGGTTCGTCGAGCAGCAGCATCTTGGGCCGGCCGCACAGGGCCATGCCCACCTCCAACTGTCGCCGTTCGCCATGCGACAGGTTGGCCGCCGGCACCTGACGCCGGTGCTCCAGGCCGACACGCGCCATGGCCGGATCGATTGCCCCGCGGATGACCGGGTCGTCGCCGGCCCGCCGCCAGAAGCGGAAGCTGTGGCCGTTGTGGGCCTGGATGGCGAGAGACAGGTTTTCGCGTACCGTGAGGTGATCGAACACCGAGGTGATCTGGTAGGAGCGCGCCAGCCCCATCCGCGCCCGCGTGTGCACCCGCAGGTGGGTGATTGGCCGTCCGTCGAAATCAATTCGGCCGCGGTCGGGGGGCAATTCGCCGCTGAGCTGGTTGAGCACCGTGGTCTTGCCAGCCCCGTTGGGTCCGATCAGGGCGTGGAGCTCGCCGCGGGTCACCTCCAGGGAGAGGTTGTCGGTGGCTTGAACCGCGCCGAAGCGTTTGCTCAGCGACCGGGCCGATAGCAGGGTGTCAGCCATGGCCACCGCTGTCTCCCGCTATCCAGCCATAGATGCCGCGTTTGGCGAACAGGACCACCAGGATGAGAAAGGGCCCCAGGTAGACCATCCAGTGCTCGGTATAGATTGAAAGCAGCTCTTCCATCAGCAGCAGGGCCGCGGCCCCCAGCACCGGCCCGAAGAGGGTTCCCATCCCGCCGAGCAGCACCATCACCAGGATCTCGCCCGAACGGGTCCAGTGCATCAGCCCCGGGCTGACGTATTCCGTCTGGTTGGTGATCAGCGCGCCGGCCAGACCCGCCCCGGCCCCGGCGATCACGAAACACACCAGCCGGTAACGAAACGTAGGGAATCCCAGCGACTTCATGCGGCGCTCGTTTGCTTTACAGCCCCGGATCACCATGCCGAAACGGGAGTTGACCAGGCGATGGGCGAAGAAGAGGAACACGCCCAGCACCGCCAGGCAGAGGTAGTAAAACTGGCGGTCGTCCGCCAGGTCGACCCCCGGGAGGGAGTTGCGGGCGAAAAGGCTCATGCCGTCGTCGCCGCCGTAGGCCTCCAGGGAAACGAAGAAGTAGTAGAGCATCTGGGCGAAGGCCAGGGTGATCATGATGAAGTGCATGCCGCTGGTGCGCAGGCTGAGCGCACCGATCACGACAGCCGCCAGGGCCGCCAGCAGGACGGCGGACGGCCAGAGCACCAGGGCGCTCTCGTGGCCCCCGACCGTGAATGGCCATGTGAAGACGGGCGTGCCTTCGAACCCATGGACGGACAGAATACACACCACGTAGGCCCCGACCCCGAAGAAGGCGGCATGCCCCAGGCTCACCATGCCGCCGAAGCCCAGCATGAGATCGAGGCTGACGGCGGCCAGGGCGTAGATCAGGATGCGGCTGAACAGGGTCACCATATAGGGTTCGTCCAGCAGCGCGGCCAGCGGCGGCAGGGCCAGCAGCAGGAGGGCACCGCCGGCAATGGCCAGGGTCTCGCGGTTTACCAGCCGCTTTCCGGCCCCTTCGAGGGGGTCAACCGTTTGTCCTGAATCTCTTTCCAAATCGTTTCTCACCATCGACATGTTTGTAATAAGCTCAAGATCAAGGCACGCAAATTCTGAGGAATGAGGCGTACGTCAGTACGCCGCAGTGACGAAGAATGCCGCGCAACGCCGATATTGAGCTTATTACGAACATGTCATCCATGGGCCGGCAGCAGTCCCTTGGGCCGACACACCAGAACGATCGCCATGAGCAGGTAGACCGACATGGAGGCCAGCGAGGCGGCCACCCCGTCGGCATAGGCCGGGGAGAAAAACAGGCGCAGCAGCAGGGGCAGAAAGGCCCGGCCGAGGGTGTCCACCAGCCCCACCAGCAGTGCACCCACCAGGGCCCCGCGGATGGATCCGATGCCGCCGATGACGATCACCACGAAGGTCAGAATCAGGATGCTTTCCCCCATCCCGGATTCCACGGCCAGAATGGGCCCGGCCATCACGCCGGCCAGTCCGGCCAGCAATGTCCCCAGGCCGAAGACGAGGGTGTAGAGCAGGCGGATGTTCACCCCCAGGGCGCCGGCCATCTCCCGGTTGCTGGCCCCGGCGCGGATCTGCATGCCGGTGCGGGTGCGGGTGAAAAGCAGGTAGAGCATCACGCCCACCAGGATGCCCACAGCGATCACGGCAATCCGGTAGCTGGGGTAGGGCACCCCCGGGATGAGCTCGATGCTCCCGGCGAGCCAGACGGGCACGTCCATGAACAGGGGCTGGCGGCCCCAGACGATGCGCGTCAACTCGTTGAAGAACATGATCAACCCGAAGGTGGCCAGCACCTGGTCGAGATGGTCCCGCTTATAGAGTCGCCGCAGGACCAGGATTTCCACCACCATGCCCGCCAGGGCCGCCGCTGGAAGGGCCGCCAGGCATCCCAGAACGAACGAGCCCGTGCGGGCGGTCACCGTGGCGCCCACATAGGCGCCGATCATGTAGAACGACCCGTGCGCCAGGTTGATCACCTGCATGATCCCGAAGACCAGCGTCAGCCCGGCGGACATCAGAAACAGCATGATCCCCAGCTGCAAACCGTTCAGTACCTGTTCGACAAACAGAAGCATAAAATTTATCTGCAGTTAACGTGGTTGCTTTCCCTTTGTCCCGCGCTGAGCATCAGTGGTGCGCTTGGAAAAAGGCGCAGCGGCTTGTCTGAGCGAAGCGAGTTCCGGTGCGCCCCAAGCGTACCGCCGACGCGCAGGGTTAAGCGGGGCAGGGGCGTCTTCTTTTGGTTCGTTTTTCTTCCACGCGGAAGAAAATGAACACGAGCGAACAGCACGGCTGGCGATAAATCCAACCGCGCTTGCGTTTCACAACGGTAGATCGTGGTCCAGGCCAAGGCCGCCGCCCGGTCGCCACCGCAGGCGCAGTCAAGCTGCGTCGAGGATGACGGCCAGGGGAGAACGCTGGCCTGGGCCGCAAGATGCCGCTTCGGAGCGGAAACTATTTCATTTTGCACGCTTCTACGTACACATTGCTGTGGTCCGTAAAAACCGCCTTGAGGGTCTTGTTGGTGTATTTGCCGTCCGCGCCCTTGACCACTTCGCGAATGTAGATATCCTGGACCGGATGCTGATTGGGTGCGAAGGCAAATTTGCCACGCACGGTCGGGAAGTCGGCCTTGCGGATGGCTTCGCGCAGGGCATCGATCTTGGCGACGTCGCCACCCACCGCTTTCAGGGCACTGCCCAGAAGCCGGGCGGCATCATAACCCTGGCTGGCGTAAAGCGTGGGCGTGCGGCCGTAGGCCTTGCGAAAGGCCGCCACAAACTGGCGGTTGGCCGGGTTGTCCAGGTCGTGGCTCCACTGGGAGCCGTTCTTCACCCCGAGGGCCGCGTCCTTGACCGCCTGCAGCAGGCGTTCGTCAAAGGAGAAGGCCGGCCCGAATACCGGGATCGACTGATTGAGTCCCGCCTGGGCGTACTGCTTGATGAAGTTGATCCCCATACCGCCGGGCAGGAAAAAGAACACGGCGTCGGGTTTGGCGGCCCGCAGGGCGGCGATCTCGGCGGCATAGTCCGACTGGCCCAGTTTGGTGTAGACCTCACCGGCGATGTTGCCCTTGTAATAGCGTTTGAAGCCGGCCAGGTGATCCTTGCCGGCCGGGTAGTTGGGCGCCAGCAGATAGACGTTCTTGAAGCCGGCCTCGGTCACGTACTTGCCCACGACCTCGTCGAGGTTGTCGTTCTGGTAGGCCACGTTGAAGTAGTTGGCATGGCAGCCTTTGCCGGCCAGCAGCGAGGGCCCGGCATTGGGGCTGACGTAGATCACGTCCTGTCGCACCACCTTGGGCACCACGGCAATGGCCACATTGGAAAAAACAATGCCGGTCAGGATCTTGACCTTGTCACGCTTGATGAAGCGGTCGGCAATCTGTTTGGCTTTCTCAGGCTTGCGGCCGTCGTCGTCCACAAGCAGTTCCACCGGCACCCCGCCCAGCTTGCCGCCCTCCTGATCGATGGCCAGCTGAAACCCGTCACGGATCTCTTCGCCGAGATAACCCGCCTTGGTGGAAAGGGTCGTGATCATTCCGATTTTCACCGGTTCCATCGCCAGGGCCGGAACCGCCGTCAGCACCGCCATCGCCACCACCAAAATCAGAAGCCGTTTTCCCATCGTCTCTCTCCTTTTCTGACGCGCACCGCAGCCGGCTGTGGTGCGCCAATGGTTATGCCGTCCTGCTGCTTCTTTTCGTTGCCACCCATACGTATCCCCATCACTTCCCCGCAAGTCGCTGGTCAGCGCAGTCCCCGGATGAAGGCGCCTACCGCCGCCACACCCTGGGTTTCGACCAGACGGATGGTCTGGGTGCCGATCACCGCAATGTCGACCTTGCCCCGCAGGAAATCCACGTCGGCTTTTTCCTTGACGCCGAATCCCAGCGCCAGGGGCAGGTCGGTGGCCGCCCGGCAGCGCGCCAGGTAGACCCCCAGTTCATCCGAAAAACGCGTGTCCATGCCGGTCACCCCCTTGCGGGCCACGCAGTAGACGAACCCGCGGCCAAAACCGGCCAGATAGCGCATGCGCTTCTCGCCGGTGGTAGGGGAATAGATGAAAATCGGATGCATGGATCTCTTCTCCATCGCCGCGATGTAGTCGCCGCCCTCCTCGGGCGGCAGGTCAGGCACGATGGCCCCCTGCAGTCCGCTCTCCGCCATCTCGTCCACGAATTGATCCACGCCGTGACGGTAGAGGATGTTGTAATAGGTCATGTAGACAAACGGAATCGGGTGGCGCCGGGCCACCTCGCGGCCGAATTCCAGGCAGCGCGCCACCGTGACCCCGCGCTGCAGGGCCTCCTGGTTGGCCCGCAGGATCACGGGGCCGTCGGCGATGGGCTCTGAAAACGGGATCTGAAGCTCCATCAGGTCCACACCGGCCGCCACCATGGTATCGACAATGGCCAGGCTGTCCTCCCAGGAGGGATAGCCCAGAACGATATGGGTCATCAGCAGAATGTCTTTTTCCTGTCGTTGTTTCTTCAGGTAGTGCTCAAGCATTATACTGCTCCGCTTTGCGTCTGATGAAATCGCGCCAGCCCGGATCCTCGAACGCATCCGCCACGGTGAAGATGTCCTTGTCCCCCCGACCCGACTGGTTGATGATCAGGGCCTGGTCGGACGCCAGCGCCGGGGCCTCTTTGAAGGCCTGGACAAAGGCATGCGCGGATTCGAGCGCCGGGATCAGCCCCTCCTTGCGGATGGCCAGGCGCATGGCGGCCACCACATCTTTGTCCGTGGCCGCCTCGAAACGCACCCGCCCGCTTTCCTTGAGGTGGGAGAGAATCGGCGAGACGCCCACATAGTCCAGCCCGGCCGCGATACTGTGGGTCTCCTGCATCTGCCCTTCGGCATTCTGCAGAAAATAGGTCTTGTACCCCTGGGCCACACCGATGGCCGCATCGTCCGAGCACAGGCGCGAAGCGTGCGCCCCGGAGTCCAGCCCCCGACCGCCGGCCTCGACGCCCACCAGTTCGACCTCGCCGTCCTCCAGAAAGCCGCTGAAAATCCCCATGGCATTGGAGCCGCCACCGACACAGGCGTACACCCGGGCCGGCAGCCGGCCTTCGCGCGCCAGGATCTGCTCCCGCGCCTCCTGCCCGATAATGGACTGGAAGTGGGCCACCATCTCCGGGAAGGGGTGCGGCCCGCAGGCCGTGCCCAGCACGTAATGGGTGTTGTCCATATTCGAGACCCAGTCGCGAAAGGCCTCGTTGATGGCGTCCTTCAAGATGCGTGTGCCGTCTTTGACCGGGACGACCTCCGCGCCCAGCTGCTCCATCCAGAAAACATTCGGGCGCTGACGTTCGACATCCACCTCGCCCATATAGATGGTGCAGTCGTACCCGAAACGGGCCGCCATGGTGGCCGTGGCCACCCCGTGCTGGCCCGCGCCGGTCTCGGCGATCACACGGGTCTTGCCCATGCGCTCAACCAGCAGGCCCTGTCCCATCACGTTGTTGGCCTTGTGGGCCCCGGTGTGGTTGAGGTCTTCGCGTTTGATGTAGATCCGCCCGCCGCCGAAGTGGCGGGTCAGGTTCTCGGCCAGGGTCAGGGGGGTCGGCCGGCAGGAATAGGTGGCCATCAAGGCCTGGTACTCCTGCCAGAATCCAGGGTCGTTCTTCACGGCGTCAAAGGCCGTGGCCAGCTCGTCGAAAGTGGCCACCAGAATTTCAGGCAGGTAGGCTCCCCCGAACCGGCTGTAGTAACCGCAGTTATTCATGCGCAAGTCCTCCAATCGTCTGCGAAAAAACGAACCGGTCGGTTCGGCAGTAAAGTTCGGCGTAGACGGCGTTTTCCACCTCCGTGAAATGCAGCCAGCGGTTCACCGTCAGCACCGCCTGGCCCGGCGGCAGATCGAGCTGCCGGGCGCGCGCGCCTTTGAGGTGTTCGATCTTGAAATTCTGCTTGCCCCCAGTGGGCCGCAGGTAATAGCGCTCGGCCACCACGGCCGCCACGGATCGACCCGCCAGGTTGACGGCGTCGATGCCGTCGAAGAGCTCGGCGTGCAGGTAGAGATCCTCGATCAGCACGGGGGTGCCGTCGACATGGCTCAGACGCGAATAGGTGTAGGCCCGCCCGCCGGTAAATGGATTGTCCGGACCGGTCGGCACCTTGCGCCGGGCCATGGGTTTCAGAACCCGGCTGGCGACCTCGAGGCCCCGACGCTGAAAGGCCGAGGTGGTGCCGGCCAGCGAGAAGAGATCGATCTCGTGGGACGGGTCGCTGCGCACAAAAGTGCCGGCGCCGCGCCGGCGCACCAGCATGCGCCGACGTACCAGCACGTCGATGGCCTGGCGTACGGTGGGCCGCCCGATGCCGTAGGTCGCCGCCAGCTGGTGCTCCGAAGGGATCCGTGCCCCGGTATCGTATTCACCGGCGCGGATCATGGACGCCAGTCGATCGGCCAGCTGGTGGTAGAGCGGCAATGGGGACTGAGGGTTCAGCATAGGCTCCGTCGAATCCCAGCAGGCGGTTGAAAACCGGTGACACATAGCGATACGGCGTTGAAATCCTTTTCAAAATGCTCATTTACGTACGACATATAAACGGCGCTTTTTCGTCGGATTTGGTCTTTACCTACCCGCGCGCATGCGGTTTTTCACCCGCCCGCCAAATGCTGACCGCCTTTTTAAAGGCTATTATAAAAACCATTTATTGGTAAAGTTGTCAATACAAATTTGGCGCTGCTTATCC
>JASJBQ010000208.1 GCA_030066455.1 Desulfobacterales bacterium | reverse complement strand
TGCAGCCGCCTGCTGCATGTTTTCCACCTGGTTGTCGGCGCCGACCACTAACCAGGCCGTCAACCCGTCGATCAGCGGCAGATGCGTTGTGAACACACCCGGTCGCCTGGATCGGCTGGCGCCGATGGCCGGTGTATCCACCAGGATGACATCGCATGCGGCCATTCTCTTGAGGGCCTTCTTCAGATCGGCGGTCGTCTGGGGGATTTCGATGGGGATCTGCAGGATATCGGCATAAATGAGGAGCTGTTCGACCCCACCGATCTTTTCCCGATCCAACGAGATCAGCCCGACCCGGCGACCTTCTTCGTGCTGCAGACGGGCGGCCAGTTTGGCGATCGTGGTGGTCTTGCCAACGCCGGCATTGCCCACCAGGGCAATTCGGTGCGACATTTCCGCGTTGAAGGGCCAGGGTAGGATTTCCAGGCCGTTGGCCTTCAGACGTTTGCGCATTTGCGAATTCAGATCCGCCTGCGCCTTTTCCTTCGCGCGGCTGATACCCCGATCGTCGGCGATACGGGCTTCAGCGCCATCGTTCCGGGGCGGATGCGGCCAAGCTTCCTTGTCGGGAGCGTTATGGATCCGGTCGGAGCGCGGCCGGTCTTTACCCAACCGAACGATGTCCCGGACCGTTTCGTGGGGAGGCCCCGAATCATCGGGAACCGGCGTGGCAGGCCGTGTCTCCGGAATCTGATGCCGCCCGGCGCGCATCAGCTGGCCCGATGAGGGCACCGGGGCCGGCAGGAAACCGTCCACCGCCGCCGTCACCTCGACCCCGATCTGGCGTGAAATCCCCAGCAGGCGGTTTTCCCTGCGGATATCTTTAGCGGACAGAATGACGGCTTCGGCACCCAGTTCGCGTTTGATCTGCCTCAGGGCCTCGGTCATGTTCTTGGCTTCGAAGCGTTTGATCTGCATCTTCAGTTAATCTCCACCACACCGATCGTCTGCACTTCGGCGCTGTTGAGCACTTCGTCGTAGGAAAGCACGGCCAGGTTGGGTACGAGTCGATCGATCATGCGTTTGAAATGAATCCGGACCTGAGCGGAGCACAATACGGCCGGCTGGCTGTTCAGATTGACAAAGGCCTCGATGTGACCGGAAAGGGCCTGGACGATCCGCTCCACCATCCGCGGATCCATGGCCAGAAAACTGCCGTGGTCGGTGCGCTGGATCGATTCGGCAATGGCCGTTTCGATGTTCTGGTCGAGGGTTACCACCGCGAGCGCGCCATTGGGGCCGATGTAGGGCCTGACGATGCTGCGAGAGAGGGCCTGACGCACGTATTCGGTCAGGATATCCAGATCCTTGGTCATCGGGGCCCAATCGGCCAGGGTTTCCATAATGGCCAACAAATCGCGAATGGAAACCTGTTCCTTGAGCAGATTCTGAAGCACTTTCACCACCCCGCCCAGCGGCAGAAGATTGGGCACCAGTTCTTCAACGACTTTGGGATAGGTTTCTTTGAGGTGGTCGAGCATCTGCTGCACGTCCTGACGGCCGACAAGCTCATGCGCGTACCGCTTGATAATATCCGAGGTGTGGGTCGTCATGACCGTGGCGATGTCGACGACGGTAAAACCGTCGGCAATGGCCTTCTCACGCAGTTCCTCCTTGATCCACACCGCCGGAAGGCCGTAGGTCGGCTCTTTGGTCCGGACGCCGTCGAGCTTGCCCACGGCATCACCGGGGTCCATCGCCAGGAAATGGTTCAAAACCAGATCGCCGCGGGCGATTTCGTTGCCCTTGAGAAGAAGACGGTACTCGCCCGGCTGAAGCTGCATGTTGTCCTGGATGTGGATCGGCGGGACGATGATCCCGACGTCTTCTGCCATCTGGGTGCGAATCGTCCGTATGCGGTTCAGCAGCTGGCCGTCCTGCTCGAGGTCGACCAACGGAATGAGGCCGTAGCCGACCTCGAGCGAAAGGATGTCGAGCGGTGGCAGGGCGTCCATGCGTTCGGTGGTCGGCTCCCTCTCGACGGCACCTTCGGTTTCTGAAGGTTCCTCGGACAGCGTCAACGTCGATTTATAGATGGCATAGGCGATGCCGGCGGTAATGACAGCCAAAATGAGAAACGGCAGGGTCGGCATGCCGGGAACGATCGAAAACCCCACCAGTACGGCGGAGGCTATCCCAATGGCGCGGTGGTGAAACATGACCTGGGACGTAATATCCCTGCCCAGGCTCGACTCGGATCCGGCCCGGCTCACGATGATGCCGGCGGCCGTGGAGATGACTAGCGCCGGCACTTGGGAAACCAGCCCGTCGCCCACCGTCAGGAGGGTGTAGTTCTGTGCGGCCTCGGCAAAACTTAGCCCGTTCTGCAGGACGCCGATGGTCAAACCGCCGAATATGTTGATCAGGGTGATGATGATGCCGGCAATGGCATCACCGCGTACGAACTTGTTGGCGCCGTCCATGGCGCCGTAGTATTCGGCTTCCCGGGCGATGGTCTCACGCCGCACGCGCGCTTCTTCTTCGGTGATCAGCCCGGCGTTGAGGTCTGCATCGATGCTCATCTGCTTTCCGGGCATGGCATCCAGTGTGAAACGGGCGGCGACTTCGGCGATCCGACCCGCGCCCTTGGTGATCACCATAAAATTGATGATCACCAGGATCAGAAACACGATGATCCCGATCAGGTAATTGCCGCCCACCACGAAATGGCCGAAGGCCTGAATCACTTTGCCGGCCGCACCCGTTCCCTCGGCGCCATGCATCAGGATGATGCGGGTCGAAGCGATATTGAGGGCCAGTCGGAAGAGCGTGGCCAGCAGCAGGATGGACGGAAAGGACGAAAGCTGGAGGGGGTGGACGATATACATGCCCACGAGCAGAACGATGATCGCCCCGGTGATATTGAAGGACAAGAGCAGGTCCAGCACGAAGGGCGGCAGCGGGATGACCATCAACACCAGAATGCCCACCATCAGGCTGGCCATGATGATATCGGCATTGTTGTTCAGGAATGCCAGCTGATCGGGGAAATTATTCTCGCGCGCGTGTTCCATGGCTTCTTCCGGGATGGATTGGGATCAAGCACCTTTAATCGATGGGTCCGAAATTTTGCAGGAACCATGCCTGATGAAATGGATTCGCGCTAAAAAAAGCCTTCTGAAATTTCCTGCCGAATTGCCTCATAATTTCAGAAAGATAGCAGCTAAAACCGGCGGTCGGGTAAATCCCCTGTGAGGGGTGCCGTGGCGTCACAGCGCCGGTCACGTCAATGCCGCCGGTTGCTGTCAAGGTTTTGACATTGAAGGCTCGGGGCGTGACCGCATCATCGCCCCGGGTGACCACCGGAGGGGGTCAAATATAAATCCATCTTCTTTTCAGTTGGATGGCGGAATGCCCTTGAGCCTGTAGACGTAGGCCAGAACTTCGGCGATGGCCTGGTAGAGTTCGACCGGCACCGGATCGCCGATTTCGGTGGTTTTGTAGAGGGAGCGGGCCAGCGGTTTGTTCTCGACCAGAGGCACCTCATGCGCCTGGGCGGTTTCGCGGATACGCTGGGCCATGTGGTCGGCACCCTTGGCCACCACCTCCGGTGCGGCCATGGTGTCCGCATCAAACCGGATGGCGATGGCCAGGTGGGTCGGGTTGGTGATGACCACGTCGGCTTCCGGCACCATCTCCATCATGCGACGGCGGGCCATTTCGATCTGCATGCTGCGAATCCGGGCCTTGATCTGCGGGTCGCCGTCCATCTGTTTGCGTTCTTCCTTGATTTCCTGCTTGGTCATCATCAGTTCCTTCCGATGCTGCCAGCGCTGATAGCTGAAATCAACGGCCGCCAGCACGATCAGACCCAGACAGACGAAGAACGCGATCTTGAATGCGGCCTCACCCGTAAAGACCATGATGTCGGCCACATCCATCTGCGTGAGGCTGGGGATGACGTCCAGATCCTGTTTGAGGATCAGATAGGCAATGGCGCCGATGAACAGGATCTTGAATACCGATTTCCCCAGTTCGACCAAGGATTTGAGTGACGCGAGCCGTTTGATCCCGCTCAGCGGGTTGATTTTCTTGAAATCGGGCGTCAGCGCGTTTTCTTTGAACAGAAAGCCGAACTGAGAGACATTGGCAAGCAGGCCGACGACAACCAGGAGGAGCATGATCGGCATCAAAATCACAATCACCTGATCGAAGCACCAGCGGGCCAGCGCGCTGGCGCTCAGGGCATCCTGCAGCACGGGGGCATTCAACTGCCGATAGCTGCCGGCGATCAGGACCTGCATCCGCTGGAACATGAAGCCGCCGCCGAAATAAAAAAAACCGAGCGCCGCCAGTAGGATCATGGCGGATGGGATTTCGCGGCTCTGGGCCACCTGCCCCTTCTTGCGGGCGTCCGCGAGTTTTTTGGGTGTGGGCTTTTCGGTGCGGTCGCTCTTGTCGCTGGCCATTCGCGCTCCCTAAGGGCCCAACAACCGGATCACGGCATTCAGTTGGGCGCCGAAATCCCTGAACAGATCCACCAGGAAAAGGCGGCAGTAAGGCAGGCTCAAAATGACGAAGGCAAGACCCACCACGATCTTCAGCGGCATGGCCACAATAAAGATATTCATCTGGGGCACGGTCCGGGCCAGGAGACCGAAGGCCACGCTGGTCAGGATCAAAACGACGATCACGGGCGCGCCGATTTTGACCGCGATGACGAACATCGCCCCGGCCGTGTCGAACAGGTGGTTGATAAATGAGGCCGACAGCCGGAACTGCAAGAGCGGCAGCAGCCTGAAACTGTCCACCAGGCTGCGGAAAAACCAATGGTGCGCGTCGACAGTGAGAAAAATCAGCATGGCCAGGAGGTTGTAGGCCTGGGCCAGGATGGGAATCTGCAGGCTTGTGGCCGGGTCCATGATGTTGGCGATGGCCAGCCCCATCTGGTAGCCGGCGATCTGACCGGCCATCTGCACACCGGCAAACAGCAGCCGGACGAGCAATCCTAGACAGGCCCCCAAGAGGAATTCGCCCGCAGCGCCCACGGCCAGCAGGCCCCAGTTCTCCAGACCTTGGGCGCGGCCGAGATCGAGAACCGGGAAGATGGCCAGCGCAACGGCCAGCGACAGACCGGCCTTGATCATGACCGGAAGATTGCGGCTGCTGAAGACCGGCATGGCGGCGAAAATGGCGGCCACCCGCAACAACACCATGCAAAAGAGCATCAATTGGTCGAAAGGGAGGCGCAGGGCGAGCATGGAAGGGCCTTGGCGCTAGTGGAGCATGTTCGGCATGCCGATCAGGAGATTTCGAAAAAAGTCGATCAAGACCTGCAGCATCCAGGGGAAGGCCACCAGCAGGGCGATTGCCACGGCCAGCATCTTGGGAATGAAGGTCATGGTCATCTCGTTGATCGAGGTGGCGGCTTGGAAGATGCTGATCACCAGGCCGGTGATCAGGCCGGCCAGCAGCATGGGGGCCGCTAGAATGATGGTGATCTTGATGGCTTCCAGAAAAAAGCCTGTTACGAATTCCGGTGTCATGGCATGCTATCCCTTTCAGGCAAATCCTTTCACCAGCGATCCTACGATCAGATGCCAGCCGTCGGCCAGAACAAAAAGCATCAGTTTGAAAGGCAGCGACACCATGACCGGCGGGAGCATCATCATCCCCATCGAAAGCAGAACGCTGGCCACGACCATATCGATGATCAGAAAAGGCACATAGAGCATGAAAGCCATCTGAAAGGCCGTTTTGAGCTCACTGATGATGAACGAGGGAATCAGGACGCTCGTGTCAACGTCCGCCATGGCCCGCGGCCGCGGACGTTTGGCCACCTCGATCATCATGGCCAGATCTTTTTCGCGGGTCTGCTTGAACATGAAGGCGCGCACCGGTTCGATGGCGCGCTCGAACGCCTCGCGTTGTGAAATCGTTTTGTCCAGATAGGGTTTGAGGGCGTTCTGATGGACGTTCTGCCAGACGGGCGTCATGATAAAAAACGTCAAAAACAGCGCCAGCCCGATGATGATCTGGTTGGGCGGCATCGACTGGGTGCCGATGGCCTGCCGCAAAACAGACAGGACGATGGCGATCCGCGTAAAGGAGGTCAGCATGATCAGAATGGCCGGTGCCAGCGACAGCACGGTCATGAGCAGAAAGATCTGCATGACCACCGAAGTCCGCCCCGTCTCGTCGGCGGCGTCCATCTGGATGCTGACAAAGGGACCCTCCGCCGTTTCGGCCCCCTGGGACGGCAGGGCTGTCAGCACAATGAGGGCTGTTAGGGCCGCGAGCGCCGCAACCCGCCGTAAAGGCGTTCGAATGTATTTCCACGTCGGGCGGTTCATGCGGATTCATCCGGACGTGCGGCCGTCGCCGGTTTGAAGGTCGACGTCCAGCGCTGCAGGTGATCCTTGAAATTGCCGGCGGAAGCGTTGTCCGCCCGCGCCGAGGCATCACCATGAAGGCCGTCCGGGTCGTCGATGCGCTCGAGCAGTGCAATGCGCTCGGCCGTCACCCCGAGCACCAGAACGGCCCCCGGCACCTGGACCATGGCAATGCTTTTTTTAACTCCCAGATGGGTGTTTTCCAGCACGCGAATGCGACGGCCATTGGGCCCTTTACCGGCGTGCAACTGCCGACGCACGTATGCGTTAAGGAAAACGAGCCCCCCCACGACGAACACCAGCACGGCTATCATCTTCAATCCATCCGCCATCAGAGGGGGCGCTGTCATCGCAATTGCTCCACGCGCTCCATCGGGCTGATGATCTCGGTGACGCGAATGCCGTATTTCTCGTTGATCACCACCACCTCCCCGCGGGCCACGAGTTTCTGGTTGGCCAGAATTTCGAGCGTTTCGCCGGCCAGTTTGGAAAGCTCGATGACCGACCCCTGGCCCAGCTTCAAAAGATCGTTGACCAGCATCTGCGTCCGTCCCAGTTCCACCGACACCTCCAGAGGGATGTCGAGGATAAACCCGAGATTGGCCGATTGATCCGACCGCTCTTTCTCGTTCAGGGCCGAGAACTGGTAGCTGTCCAGTTCACCGCCGCTGGCATTCTCGGGCAAGCCGCTATTTTCCGGTTCATTGACGGGATTCATTCGTTCTCGCTCGCAATCTTCTCCGGGATGATGGTTTCCGTCAGTTCAACGGCGCGATTGCCGTTGACGATGCCGGGAAACCCCCGATATTTGGGGACGCTTTCGATATTGACCGTAATGGGATCGTGCGGCCCGGTGTTGAGGGTGAAGATGTCGTTTTCTTGCAGACTGAGCAGATCGCCGAAGGTGTGATCGGTATGCCCCAGTTCGACAATCAGCTCCACTTCAGTCTTCTCCAGGATTTTCTGGATGCGGTCGCTGAAGGCGTGTTCGGTGTCCTTGGCGCGCAGGTAGCGGGAAGACAATTTGTCCTTGATTGGCTCAAGCATCCGGTAGGACATGCAGATATGGAAGTTGCCCGAAAACTCATCGCTGCTGATGGAAAACACGATGACGATCATCAATTCGTCCGGACTGACCATGTGAACGAACTCGGGCTTGGTTTCGCTCTTCTTGGGAGTTATCCGGATGGAAAAGACGCGTTCCCAGGCGCGCTCGAAATCACCCAGCAGTTCACGGCTCAACCGCTGCAGCATGCCGTTTTCAATCATCGTGAACTCGCGGCGCTGGCTGAGCGGCTTGCCCTTGCCGCCGAACATGCAGTCGATCATCGAAAAGACCAGCCCCGGTTCGATGGCCAGCAGCGCCGATCCGATCAGCGGTTCCATGGTGTAGATCGTGAAGCTGGTCGGGTTGGAGAAGGCCTGCATAAAGTCCCCGAACTTGACCATTTCCGTGGAGACGAACTTGATCTCGAAAGTTTGCTGCAGGAGCGCCGACAGTGAATTCTGCAGGAGGCCCGAATACTTGTCATAAACCTCTTCAAGGGCCGAAAACTGGTCCCGCAGCATGATGTTCTGCGAGGTGAGATCATAGGACTCGGCCCTTGCCTCGGGTGGTTCTTCCTCAACCTTGAGATCGACCTCACCGCTGTCCATCGCGGAGAGCAAGGCATCAATTTCGTCCTGGGAGAGAACGTTGTCGGCCATGGGAGACGGTCCTATTGAACCACGAATTCGGTGAAGTAGATGTTGTTGATGACTTCCTTCTTCAACAGCGCGTTCAAACGGGTCATGATCTCTTCGCGCAAAAGGGTTTTGCCGTCTACGGTGCGGATTTCCCGAAAGCGTTTGGTGGGCAGGATCATCAGAATGATGTCACGCACCTGCACCAGGCGCTGGTCGAGAATATCCACGGGCTCACCCTCTTTGAGTTCGATTTGCATCGTTACCCGCAGGTAGCGTTTGGCTTTTTCGTCTGCCAGGTTGACGATAAAGGTGTCCAGTGGGAACATGGCCCCCGTCGCCAGAAGGCCCTCGTCGTCCTCTTCCTCGGCTTCCTCCTCCGGCGGGCGAACGAGGGCATCCAGATCGGCCAGTTTGTTCCACATCATGTAAAAACCGCCACCCACGGCACCGACGAAGAATACGGCAGCGGCAATGACCGCGATGAGAATGATTTTATTCATATTGCGTTTCTTTTCCGCCATGGCCTTTTTCCTGATCCTTTCCCTGGCTGGATGC
>JASJBQ010000207.1 GCA_030066455.1 Desulfobacterales bacterium | reverse complement strand
TCCCGGCCGGCAAAAGCCGCCACCAGCATCAGCAGGGTCGAGCGGGGCAGGTGGAAATTGGTGATCATCCCGTCCACCATCCGGAACCGGTAGCCGGG
The DNA here is from genome assembly GCA_030066455.1 of Desulfobacterales bacterium. The sequence continues at coordinate 8,480 of JASJBQ010000207.1, read as the reverse complement.
GTAGATGAACAGGTCGTTCGGACCGCTGCCGGCATGGAGCCGGCCGCCGTCATCGGTGGCGAATTCAAGGGAGCGCACACAGGTGGTGCCTACGGCAATGATGCGCCCCCCCTGCCGGCGGTGCCCATTGATCCGGTCGGCGGCCTTGGCTGAAATGACATAGTGCTCCGCGTGCATGTGGTGGTTCCGGATGTCGTCCACACGCACCGGCAGGAATGTGCCATAGCCAACATGCAGGGTGAGTTCCACCATTTGAACGCCCTTCGCGGCCAGCCGCGCCAGCAATTCGTCGCTGAAGTGCAGACCGGCGGTCGGGGCGGCCACCGCCCCCGCCTGCTTGGCGTAAACGGTCTGGTAGCGCTGCTGGTCGGCCGCCGCGGCAGTGTCGTTCCCCGAGCGGCGGATATAGGGCGGCAGCGGCATTTCCCCCGCCTGCGCGAGCAGGTCCTCGAAACGGCCGCCGGGGAAGTAAAACCGCAGGGTGTGGATCTCCGTCTGCGAGGCCAGGACCTCGGCCTGCAGATCGCCGCCGAAGAAAAGGCGGCTTCCGGGCTGCGGGCGTTTGGAGGCCTTGACCAGGCAATCGCTCACGAAACACCCTTTATCCCGCTGATCCGCCATGCCGTCGGCACCGTCCAGAACCAGAACTTCGACCTTGCCCCCGGTCGCCTTGCGCCCGTGGAGCCGCGCCGGGATGACGCGGGTGTTGTTCAGAACCAGGAGATCGCCTGCGTCCAACAGATCCGGCAGTTCGAAAAAACGGTGGTGGCCGACGGCCCCCCGGTGCCGGTCCAGCGTCATCATTCGGGACTGATCCCGGCGCGCTGCCGGCCGCTGAGCGATCAAGGCCTCCGGCATATCGAAATCGTAGTCGTCGAGGGTGTACATCAGGAAAAACCGTGCCGCCCGAAATACACCAGCGCCAGTCCAGCGACCATCAGGGCAAACCCGAAGCGGCGCAGGATATCTTCAGGCATGGCCATGATCTGCAGCATCCAGTGCTTCATTTTCTGCGGGCAGGCAAAATAGGGCAGTCCCTCGAAGATCATGACCATACCGACGACGCACAGAAAAAATTTCATTGGGTTCCCACTTTCGGTTAGCCGCCGGGCACGTCATCAACATTGGAAGGCCGGCAGGATCGCTGGTTATAGCCCCTTCCCCTCGCGGTTGTCAAAACCATCCCCTGGCCAGGGGCCGGGTACCGCGGGATCCGCAATTTACAGACCGACCCAAATCAAGTACACAGAAGGCAGCCGGCTGCACCGGACAAACCCTGTAAAGGCCCCGAAACCGCCCATGGCCCCTGAACCCCGAAGAAAGCCCAACCGCTGGCATATCCGCACCCAATCGGAAGCGATCCAGTTTCTGGCCAAAAAGGCCCGCAATGCCTTCAAACAGGCAGGCAAACGCCCGATTCTCCTGATCGGCCCGGATGATGCCTTCAGTGAAGCCATCCGCGCCGACCTCGCCGCCCGCGGCATGCAGCCCCGGCGGATCACCCTGGCGCGGCTGGAGGCCTCCGGCGTCGAGGCACCTGATACTTATGCCTGCATCATCTGCACCTACACGGACATCCGACGCACCGGCGCCGTGGCGCGGCACATTCTGCAGGATCCCGTGATGGGCCGCCTCACGTTCGAATACGTCACCTTTCCCCGCGACAGCTACGCGACGCTCGAGCGGCACACCGAAACCACGGCGGCCGACCTGATCTCGCCTCTGCCCGGCTACCCGGTGGACGTCTTCGCCCTTTACGAGGAGGCCTTGAGACACTTCGAAAAAAAGTGCGATATTCGCGATTTCATGGATCTCTGCCAGCTTCTCAAAAATACGCTCGACAATGGGGTCAACGGCGATATCGCCGAATTCGGCTCCTTCCGGGGGCACAGCGGCTATCTCATGGCCGCGCTGCTCGCGCGGTTCGGGGCCTCGAAAACCCTGCATCTGTTCGACACCTTCAGCGCCTTTCCGCAGGAACCCTACGGTATCGACCAGTTCTGGAGCCAATCCCATCCGGTCGACTTCGCGGCGGTGCAGGCCAAGTTCGAGGCCTTCCCCTTCGTCCGGTTCGTGCCGGGCGATTTTACCCGAACCTTCGACGAAAGCGGCATCGAGCGCCTGGCCCTGGCCTATGTGGACTGCGACGCCTACCGCTCCACCGCCTATCTGATCCGCCGGATCTACCCTGAGGTGCTGAGCCCCGGCGGCATCATGATTTTCGAAGACTACGGCCACGCCCAACTGCTGGGCAACCGCACCGCCGTGGACGAGTATTTTGATCAGCGCCACGGTTGCATCGCTTTTTTCTCGCATTTCAGCGGCAGTTATATCGTGATCAAACTCTACTAAAGGTAAATCCACAACATGCGCATCCTGTACCACTATGCCTTTGCCGTCATCGTGCTGACGCTTTACGGCGGACAGGTCTGACCGTTCCTTGAGACCCTGTCCCCCGTGACGCTGGGGACCACAATCCTGGCCGCCTTCGCTATCGCCCTGGCGGTGCGCCCCGTTCTGCTGCGCCGTTTCGTTCGCACCGCACCGGTCGAGGACCAGCCCCGCCGGCAGTTTACCCTCGAGGTGTCGCTCTGCCTGGCGGCCGGCGGCGCGGTCGGCCTGTTCAATAACCTTGTGCATCAATTCTATCTGGTCAGCGCCTTGAGCCTGCTGTCGGGATGTCTCTTCATCGGCTTCTTTATGGGCCTGGACATGGCCCTGGCCCGGGAGCGCGGCGCCATCTACCGGGCGCTGCAAAAAAACGCTAACATGCGCCCGCCCCGCCGATACTATCCCCTAACACGCAAATTCTCGCTGGTGGCCTTCGCCACGATCCTGCTCATCTGCATCGTTCTGGCCCTGATCATCGCCCGCGATTTCGCCTGGCTGGCCGATCAGAGTGACCCGGCCGCACTTAAAACCGCGGAGCGTACGGTGATGCTGGAAGTGTTTTTTATCATGACCGTGCTGCTGGGTGTGGTGGTCAACCTCATCTTTTCCTATTCGCGCAACCTGAAGCTGCTGTTCGACAATGAAACCCGGGTGCTCGAACAGGTCTCCCGCGGCAATCTGACCCAGATGGTGCCGGTGGCCACCCGCGACGAATTCGGCGTCATTGCAGGACATACCAACTCGATGATCGAGGGGCTGCGCCATCGCACCGAACTGATCAGCGCCCTGCAACTCGCCGACGAGATCCAGCACAACCTGCTGCCCCGCAAGGTCCTTTCAAATCCAGCCGCTGAAATCGCCGGCGCGAGCCAATACTGCACCGAAACCGGGGGCGACTACTACGACCATTTCGAGCTGCCCGAGGGTAAAATGGGTGTGGTCGTGGCCGACTCCTCCGGCCACGGGGTCAGCTCGTCCATCCACATGACCAGCACGCGGGCCTACCTGCGGGCCGGGCTGGCGAGCTACGCGACCCCGGCAGCCCTCGTAAGACAAACCAATCGGTTTCTCGTGGACGACAGCCGGCAAACCGGTTGGTTCATCACCCTCTTCCTGCTCGAGATCGATCCCCGCAACCGTTGCCTGAACTGGATTCGGGCCGGGCACGAGCCCGGTCTGCTCTACGAACCGCAGAGCGACACCTTCCGGGAACTGGGTGGCGAGGGCGTGGCCCTGGGGGCCGTGCCCGAACCGCTGATCAAGACGCACACCCAACGGGACTGGCGCACCGGTGCGATCGTCTTCCTGGGTACGGATGGCATCCGCGAAACACGCAATGCCGATGGGGTCATGTTCGGTCTCGAAAGCCTTCAAGCCGTCCTGCGCCGCCAGGCCGATCAGCCGGCCCGGAAAATCATCGCCGCCGTTTTCGAGGCGCTGGAGAAGCACCGCGGGCACCGGGACCAGGAAGACGACATCACCATGGTGGTCATCAAACTGCACTAATCCGCCCGAACCCGCGCCCATGATCCGGCATCGCGCCCCGTGCGGCGGGCGGAAAGGCCTGCTCCCAAAAAATGCGCTTGTCTTTAGCGCCGCATCGATAGTAGAGAACCTTACGACACCCGATCCGCCCTACCGGGTCGGCCGATTGGCCCCAGGATTTAAGGGGTATCCAACCAAGCCGGCTCGAGCGCCGGAGGAGCGCCCCGCATGCCCGAACCCGACGATGCGATAGTCAAACGTTCGCTTTTCTCCTGGATATTTGGGCCCAACACCAAATTGCAACTCCTGCTGCTGGTGCTCATCGCCGTTACCGTATTCGCCCGCGTCCTGCCGCTGGAGATGCAGAAACGCATTGTCAACGAAGCCATCCGCCTGCGCAACATCGACCTGTTGATCCACTATTGCACCATTTACCTTGCATCCGTGGTCTCGGCCAGCCTGCTCAAATACATCATCAATTCGATCCAGGTCGTCATCAGCCAGCGCACGCTGGCGCGCATGCGTGACGGGCTGTTTGCCCACATCATCACCTTGCCGCTTAATTTCTTCCGCAACACCCAGCCCGGCATGGTGGTTTCGGCGATCATTTCCGAGCTGGCGCTGCCCTCCAATTTCGTGGGCATGGCACTGGCCGTCCCCATCATCAACCTGCTGACCCTGCTGGCTTTCGCCGTCTATCTTTTCTGGCTCAACCCCTGGCTGGCGGCCCTGTCGCTGTCCATCTATCCGGCCGTGATCTTCCTGGTGCCACTGCTGCAGCGTCGGGTCAACATCGCCAACAAGAAACGCGTCGATCTGACCCGGACCCTCTCCGACAAGGTGGCCGAATCCATCTCCGGCATCCACGAAATCCACGGCAACGGGGCTTACCGCATCGAAAACCGCAAGGTGGCATCCATCGTCGAACGGCTTTACCGGGTTCGCCTGCGCTGGGACCTGCTGCGCGCCGGCGTCAAGACCTCCAACAACTTTTTCACGAGCCTGGGACCGTTTCTGGTTTTTATCCTCGGAGGCTATCTCACCATCCAGGGCCAGCTCGAACTGGGGGCCCTCGTGGCCTTCCTCTCGGCCCAGGAAAAGCTTTACGACCCCTGGAAGGAGCTTATCCAGTTCTACCAGAGCTACCAGGACGGCCGCGTCAACTACGACAAAACCATGTCCTATTTCGACGCCGAACCGGATTACGCTCTGGTCCCCGAAAATCGTGCCCCGCTGGAACTCGAAGGGATGGTCGAGGTCAACAATCTGGCCTTTGCCACCGGCGACGGCCTGAAGCTTCTCGACGATATCAGCCTGAGCCTCAACTCGGGCGATCACCTGGCCCTGATCGGGTTTTCAGGCAGCGGCAAAAGCACCCTGGCCCAGTGCATCGGGCAGTTATACGCCTATACGGGGGGCCAGGTGTTGCTGGGCAACGCCGAAGTCAAAACGCTGACCAAGCAGGATATCGTCCAGAACATGGGATTCGTATCCCAGAGCCCTTTCATTTTTGACGGGACCATCGAGGATAATCTGCTCTATGCCTGCCAGGCCATGGAAGATGGGCAGGGCCGCGCACCACAGCCGTCGCTCGACGACAAAATCCAGGTGCTTCACCAGACGGGCCTTTTCACCGACACCCTGCGCTTCGGATTGAACACCATTTTCGATCCGGGGCAAAACGACGCGTTGGTGGAGCAGATCATTCGGGTGCGCCGGAACTTCCAAAACCAATTTGGCGACAGCCTGGCAAAACATGTCGAGTTTTTCGACGAGAATCGCTACCTGTATCACTCCAGCGTTGCCGCCAACCTTTTGTTCGGCAGCCCCAACCAGGATCGCTACAAGGGCGCCCGGCTGACAGCCAACCCCTATTTTCTGGAATTTCTAAGCCAGGCCGACCTGCAGCGACCGCTGATCGAACTGGGAGCGGATCTGACCCGTCAGACCATCGACATTCTGGGCAATCTGCCCCCCGACAAGGTCTTCTTCGAACAGAGCCCGATCGCACCGGATGAACTGGATCGATTCAAGGCCCTCGCTGCGCAAACCCGTCGCAAAAAACTCCATCAGCTGGGTGCGGCGGACCGCGCCAAACTGCTTGAGCTGGCGCTGCGCTTCACCCCCGGGCGGCATAAAATGGTTTCCTTTCCCAAGCTGCTCGAACGGCTGATTCTGGAGGGTCGCGCCCTCTTCAAGGAAAAAATCAGCACGGACGACCCGGGCGCTTTTTCCTTCTACGACAACGAGCAGTACATCTTTTCCCAGACCATTCAAAACAACATCTTTTTCGGTAAGACCACAACCACACGCGTCGAGGCCCAGGACAAGATTGTCCAGAGCATCATCCATCTGCTGATCGAGGAGGATCTGCTGGAAACCATCGTGCGCATCGGCATGCAGTATCAGGTCGGCAGCAAGGGCGACAAACTTTCCGGCGGCCAGCGTCAGAAACTGGCGATTGCCCGCATCTTCCTCAAGTCGCCCAAACTTCTCATCATGGATGAAGCCACCTCGGCCCTGGACAACAAGTCCCAGGCACGGATTCAAAATTTCCTGGACAACCGCCTCAAAGGCAAGGCGACGGTGATCGCGGTGGTGCACCGACTTGACATCATTAAAAACTTTGACCAAGTTGCGGTGATGAAGGCGGGAAAGCTGATGGAAATCGGCACCTACGACGACCTGATGGACCGTAAAGGAGTGCTCTATGAACTCGTCAGCGGCAGAAACTAACGCCGGCGCCGGTTGCGAATTCCAGGAAAACCTCGAATTTCTGAGGCAAATCGATTTTTTTGCAGGCTTACCCATTGAAACCCTCAAGGTTTTTGCTTATTTGTGTGCCAGAGAGACGTATCAGCCCGGTGATCGCCTTTTTTCTCAGGACGAGGACGACGGTCAAGCCTTTTACCTGATATCCGGACAAACCATGCTGACCCATGCGGTGGACGGCGGTGAGATCGATGTACGCGCGTTTTCATCGGGCGCTTTTCTGGGGAGTCTGGCTCTGCTGGGCAGCATGCCGCGCTTGTTTTCACTTAAGGCTGTCGAACCGGTCGAGTGCCTGGTACTGACCCGCGAGAAATTCTCCAAATCGATCGAGCAGTTCCCGGACCTTGTACCGCGCATGTTCAACACGATTGTGGTCGGCATTCTTCGCTGGGAAAAACGCCTGGTCGAAGAAATGGCGGCCCGAGGCGTCTCGGTGGAGGAAATTGCCGGCATCAGCGCCATGTAGGCGTTGCATGGCGCCAACCAGACGATCGATGGTGGCTCAATGCCCCAAATCAAATTCGAGCTGACAAACCGACTGGAGGATTTGGACGTGCTCTGCGAGCACCTGGCGTCTTTTTGCGAGGATTGCGGCATCGCCAAAAAGCAGAAGTTTGAAATCAACCTCGCAATGGATGAACTTTTCACCAATATCATCAATCACGGGTTCCAAGACCAAGCCGAGCACCAAATCCAGGTGACCTGCAACAAGCACAATGAGATCGTCACGATCACGATCAGGGATGATGGTGTCCCCTTCAATCCGCTTGAAGCGCCGCAGCCGGATTTGAAGTGCACGTTTAGCGATCGGGAAATCGGCGGACTCGGCATCCACCTGATCAAAGCCTATATCGACCAGATTGATTACCGGCGCGACGCCGACGCAAACGTGCTCACACTCACAAAGGTTTTAAAGACTGATACCGGAGCGAATTGAAACCAACCGACACGACACGGCAGGGGATAGCGGCGGATCGCGACGATTTCGGAACCCCCAAGAAAACGGTGGCGCTATCGAAACGTTTGACGCACCCGGCGGCCCACTGGCCGCCCCCATTCGCCCCGTGATCGTCCGTCCGCGACCATGACGAGGACCAAGGGAGGCAAGCATGGAGATTACAGAAACCCGACACGACAACTACAGTGTATTCAAGCTCAACGGCAGACTGGACTCCAATACGGCCATGGGCTTTGAACAGAAGCTGTTTGAATGCATCGAGGGCGGCAACCAGCGGCTCATCCTCGACTTCAAGGACCTGGATTATATTTCCAGTGCGGGGTTGCGTGTCATTCTCAAGGCAACCAAAAATTTGAAAAATGCGGACGGCAAACTCGTGCTGTGCGCGATGCAGGACTATGTCAAGGAAGTCTTCGAAATTTCGGGCTTCGACTCATTTCTCCCCATCGTTCCCACCGTCGACGACGCCGTCAAGGCGATTTGAGTGGGTGATGACGATAAGACCGATAGCATTACGGCTCGTTTTTGAGACCGACGAGCCCCCGCCTGCCAAGCTCCCTGATAAACTGGGCCACCGCCGCTTCCGCCTCTTTGGGATGGACCTGCGCCCGGCGGCTGAAACGGCGCACGATATCGCTGAACCGCAGGGTGCCATCCATTAGATCCCATGTCAGGGTTCCCAATTCATCCAATTCGATCTGCTTTTCAGGAGGTGTCGTCTCAGGCGGGCCGAAGCGACGCCTGAGCTCCGCCAGCCAGGGTTTGAGCGGCAGCGGGTAGCACAGACGCACCAGCCCGTTTTCAAGGCGGATTTCCCTGACCGCGCTGTTTTTGACGGGGACGCACTGCAGGGCGTTTTCCCGCGTCAATCCGG
>JASJBQ010000206.1 GCA_030066455.1 Desulfobacterales bacterium | reverse complement strand
TGATCTGCCCCTCGACACCGTTGCGTCGGGACGGATCCATACGGATACGGATCATTTCCATCCATTCCTGAGGCGTCGATGGTTGATGGCGGGGCATGGGTTTGTCCTTCTGACCGCTCGGGTTGCGAATACAGACCGTTTGACGATATAAACACTTGCCATCAAAGCACATATTGTACCAATATCTATTATCAAATATTTTCAATAATTTGTAATTATCGGCCAATATTTGCTTTGCCATTTGACAGTTTTTACTGTATTATATGGCAGTTTTATCTTTTACTACCTTATTTGACAGTTTATGTGCTGAGGTGAGCCCGTGCCCGTCGACGAAACCGTTTTTTTCCGCGAAGCCACCCTGCGCATCTGCGGCAGCCTGGAAATCGAAAAAGCCCTGCACCACTGCCTGCAGTACATCCGCATGTTCATTCCGGCCAGCCAGATGAGCTTCCATGTCTACGACCGGGAGCGAGGAATCGTCGAGACGGTGGCCAATGCGACGCAAGAAGGCAGTCGGGCCCTCAGCGTGCGTTCCCAACTCTCGGAAGAAGGCCGCCGCCAGGTCGAGGAACAGCGCTCGATCCGGGTCCGCCTGATCATGCGTTTGGGCGACGACCCCGTCACGGAACCGGTGGCGCGCGAACTGGGTGCCCTGGACCAGCCGGCCCTGGTCATGGATCTGGTCCTGGAGCGCACGTTTCTGGGCATCGTGTCCGTGTTCGGCGACGGGCAGGCCCCTTTCACCCGCGAGCACATGCGCCTGATGCGGCTTCTGAACAAACCCTTTTCGGTGGCGCTGACCAACAGCCTGCGCTTCCGGGAGCTTTCCGCCCTGCGCGACCTTCTGGCCGACGACAACCGCTATTTGCACGACGAACTGCGGCGCATCGCCGGTGAAAACGTGATCGGGGCCGATTTCGGGCTGCGCGGCGTGATGGAGCAGGTCCGTCAGGTGGCTCCGCTGGACAGCCCGGTTCTGCTGCTGGGCGAAACCGGCACGGGCAAGGAGGTCGTGGCCAACGCCATCCACAACACATCCCCCAGACGTCCGGGGCCGTTTATCAAGGTCAACTGCGGCGCCATCCCCCCCACCCTGATGGACAGCGAACTCTTCGGCCACGAAAAAGGTGCCTTCACCGGTGCCCTCTCGCAGAAACGCGGACTCATCGAGCGCGCGCAGGGCGGCACCCTCTTTCTGGACGAGGTGGGCGAACTGCCTCCCGAAGCCCAGGTGCGCCTCCTGCGCGTCTTGCAGGAAAGAGAAATCGTCCGCGTGGGCGGCACCCGGACGATCAAAGCGGACATCCGCATCATTGCCGCCACCCATCGAAATCTCGAAACCATGCTCATGCAGGGCGATTTCCGGGAAGACCTTTATTTCCGTCTGCGGGTCTTCCCCGTCGCCATACCGCCCCTGCGCCGCCGGCCGGCCGACATCCCGGCCCTGGTCCAGCACTTCATCCAAAAAAAGGTCAGCGAGATGAAGCGGCACCGAACCCCTTCGATCACGCCGGAAGCCATGGACCGGCTGATGCGCTACCCCTGGCCCGGAAACGTGCGGGAGCTGGAAAACGCCGTCGAACGGGCGCTGATCCTCAATCGCGGACCGGTGTTGCATATCACCGATATCGGAACGCCGATCCCCAAGCGGCCTCCGCCGGATGAACCAACGAAAAATGCGGGCGCGGAACCGCTGGCCCTCGATACGGTGACGGCCCGTCACATCCGCCGCGTCTTGGACATGTGCCAGGGCCGGGTGGAGGGCCCCAGCGGTGCGGCGGTCCGTCTGCAAATCCACCCCTCGACCCTGCGCAAGCGCATGCAGAAACTTCGTATCCCCTACGGCCGCAAAACCAAAATGTAGATCCTGGCCTTTCTGAACGGCGCCGGACACGCAACTTGATCCGCTGCGATTGGTCCCGCATACGACAGGGAGGGATCGCCTCCTCGTTCGCAACGATGGGTAAATTTCCCCGCTGCCAAAAAAGCGCCTGTTTGGACTTGCGCCGCAAGGCGGTAATCCCTATTTAGACTCAACCTGCCTTTGTTGGCCGCAAAACAGTCAACTGATTCAAGGAGGCTTCCCATGCCGAAAGCAGCCCCCGCAGCAAAAACGCAGCGCCGCAAAAAAGTCATCGAGGAGGAGCAGATCCACTACAACTACTTCGACAACGTCCACAGCCACATTAAAAAACTGGGCGATACCTACCTTGCCAAAATCGCGGGCACATCTTCATCCACCGGTCTGGGCCCCAGCGGATTCGCGGTCGGCGGAGAGGGCGAGTAAGGGCCGGTGTTGCGCACGCGGCAATCGGGAGGCCCAAATCCGGCCGGGCGCCTCGCGGGCCATCCCGCATATCGGCCCGCCCAGAGATCGTCCGGCCAACCGGGGGCCCGCCCCGACGTAAGGATCGGCACACGCCGTGATATGAGCGCCGCCTTCGTTTTACCGTCAACAAAATTCATGTGCGAAGCCACCCCGCGCCCCCAGCGCTTTACGCTGGGGGCCGAACCGTATTATGTTGCCCTTGGTGGTGTATCGATGCGCCGGCGGCAAACGCCGTGACGACCGATGGGGGGCGGCGGCGACCCCGATCGGAATGACGACCGCCTTTCTAACGGAAACCTCAAACCACAGGTAACGCTCATCGCGACCAAAGGCTATCTTTCCAGGCGAGGCCTCGCCGGCATCAGCACGGTGCTGGTTCTGGTCATCCTGTTCTTCGGGCTGCGGTTTGATAGCACCGCCACGAACAACCAGGTCACCTGGCACCCGGACAGGGCCGGCCTGACATTCGGGCACTACGCCATGGCCTACTGCCGGAAGGCTTTCGGCGTCAAGCCCGAGCCGTCGCTCACGTCCGCAACGGGCTTGGCATTCGAACTGGCCGTTCGGGCCGAGCCCTTGAAGCGCGAGCGCTTCCAGATCCTGCTGATGCTCCACGGCGGCCGTGACGACGAACAGCTCCTGATCGGCCAGTGGCGCTCGTCGCTCGTTGTCATGCACGGCAACGACTACAGCGGCCGGATGGGGCTCAAGCGACTCACGGCGAACAACGCCCTGCCCGCCGGGGTCGAACGCTTGATCACCGTGGTCTCGGATGCCGACGGCAGTCGCATCTTCATCGACGGCCGCCCGGTCGCCCGCACCACCCAACTGACCCTGAATATACCCAACCTCCGCGGCCCCGCCACCCTGGTCGTGGGCAATTCCGTCTACGCCCGCCACTCCTGGAACGGCGATCTTTTCGGCCTGGCCATCCACACGCGGGCCCTCGCGCCGGCGACCATCGCCAAGCACTTCAGGCTGTGGAAAAAAACGCGTGACTTTTCCCTGTTGGTGCCGTCCGAGCCCGCCATGCTTTACCTCTTCGATGAGGTACCGGGACAAAAAGCCCTGAACCGCATGGGCGATACCCGGTCCCTGATCATCCCTGCGAACGTGCGGATTCTGCAGAAGGAGATCCTTCATTTGCCTTGGGATGATATGCGCTGGGACGGCGATTTCTGGAAGGATGTGATGCTCAATCTTCTGGGGTTCGTCCCCCTGGGTTTTTTCGTGAGCGCGCTGCGGGCCGACTTCGGCCGAGCCGCCTCGCGCCGCGAGCTCCTGTTCTGCGCGGGACTGTGCTTTGCGCTCAGCCTGGGAATCGAGCTGGCCCAGGCCTGGATCCCCTCCCGCAGCTCGCAGTTGCTGGATCTGCTGCTCAACACCTTGGGGGGCGTGATCGGCGTGGCGCTGCAACGTGCCCAACGCCGCCGTCGCGAAAACCAGAAACGTCCCCTGTCGCTATGATCCCCCGGCCATCCGGCCGCATCGCCAAAGACCATGCGCCCGTCGATGGGGCAGGCATGCAAGCCCCACCGCACGGCCGTGCCAATCCGTCGCCGCCCGCTTTGCAAGGCGGTGCCTTTACGATGGGGATGTCGCGTCGAGATAGGTCTTGACCCGGCTGACGACCGACATGAACAGCTTGGCCCCGGTCATGCGGGTGAAGAGGTCTTCGGCGTTGCCGCATTTCTCGGCAAACGCGGGACCGATGACCGCGGCGGCGTCGTTTTTCTCCTTGCTGGCGGACATGGCCGCCAGATAGGCATCCAGGCGCTCGCGCAGCGTGAGGAAATAGTCGATGTCCTGCCCGATCATCAGTTCGGTGGTCTGTGAAAGGCTCTGGGCATAGGTTTGTACGGCATTCCAGAAAGCCTCCAGCAGCGGCTGCCTCGCCGGTGCGTTTTCGAGGTGATAGGCAATGCTCCACCCCACACTGATGATTTTGAGGATTTGCAACTCGTACTCGACCGTATGCCGGTTGACAGCGGCTTCCACGTGCAACTGCGCCATCAGCCATTTGACGTCTTCACGGTCGATGGCATAGTCGAAGAGCACCTCGGCGGGCGATGGCGGTTCTGATGGTGGATGCGGGTCGTTCATTTCCATGTGGAAGGCGTTCCTGTATCTTTCCTGCCCACGGCATCGAACGATGCCGGCACAAGTCTTCTGGTGGGTGTCTGCGGCCGGGTTTCAAACCTGGGCGTTCACATAGGCAGAGGCGTGCATCCGGCCGGTCCGATTTCTTGCGTGGCGACCCGAGGCCAAGAATGTATTACCTTCTTGATGTGGGTATTGGCAACCCCGCCCTTGCGGCCTGCTCGAGGGTGGATGCCCTCAAGGCGGCATCCGGCCGCTTCGGGATTTCGGGGTCCGAATCGCCAGAATAAAAATCCCGCTGAAGCCCAGATTGATCAGGGCGGTCAGATAAAAACCCCAGGCATACCCCGTGGCCTCGATGACGGCGCCCATGAACAGGGAACTGATCATCATGCCGCAGTAGATGCAGGTGTTGTAGCCCCCCATGGCGACGCCGCGGGCGTCGGCATCGACGGAGGCGGCAATCAAAGCGCCCACCGAGGTAAAGGCCAGTCCGAGGCTGGCACCTGACACCAGCGCCCACAAAATGAAGGCGGCCCTGTGGTCCGCCGCCGCCAGCCCCGCCAGGGAGAGAGCAAAGCCGAGCATGCCGATCAGCACCAGGAGTGGGCGCCGTCCGAGCTTGTCGCTGAGATAGCCGAAGGGAATCCGCGAAAGCCCGTTGGCCAGCCCCTGAGCGAAAAAGACAAGCCCGATCTGCCCGGCCGCCAATCCCTGCGCCCTGGCATGCAGGGGGATGAAACTGGTGAACATCCCGAGCCCGAAGCAGGCCCCCAGCGTCACCAGCCAACAGCCCACGACCGTGCGGTTGCTTAGAAGCCCTTTAAGCGTGGCGCCAACCGCCGGCGGCACCGAGGCCGCTTCCCTTCCCTCCTCGGGCCCGGGCAGTATGAGCAGCAGACCGACCAGGTCGGCCAGCAGCAGGGCGGTGATGGTGACGAAAACCGGAACGAACCCGAAGCCGCCGGCCATGTAGCCGCCCAGGGCCGGCCCCAGGCTCATGGCCCCGAAAAGGGCGGTGGTGTACCAGCCATAGGCGCGGCCCAGGTGGGTCGGCGGCGAAATCCGAGCCACCAGCGCCATCATGGTGGGACCGAAGGCGGCAATCCCGGCCCCGAACATCAGGTAGGCCCCGGTCAGCCGGGCAAAGGTGGTGCAGAAATAGAGCAGGCCGGCGGCCACGGCCAGCACGAGCACACCGGCGGCGGCCACCGGCTTGCTGCCGTACCGGTCGGCCACAAGCCCCATCGGAAACGACAGCAGGCCGGCCATCAGAAAAAAGGCCGCGTTGATCAGGCCGATTTCGGCAATCGAAATGCCCAGTGCCCGGGCGTAGAGCGGAACCACCGGCAGCCGCATGAACACCGCAAAATAACAACCAAAGGTCACCAGACAGCAAATGGTCATGAGTCGGACAAACGGCGGCGGCTTCCTGGCATCGAGCTTGAGCGCCGGGTTTAGATCGTTTGCCATTTATTCTCCGTCGCCACGGTTGGCGACCAAAAATGCAGGGTATCGATCACGACGGCAATCGATATTTTTCGCTTGACCCGTTTACGGCTTCACACTTTAGCCTCCTATTCAGCATGATGCCATCTCTTTTTCAACGGGACGTGGAGAAAAGAACGAACGACAGGCGGCCTAAGCCGAAATACCCCATGCGCATTGCGGGATTTTCGATGGCCGTCGCGGAAAGGAAAATTTAATTATGGCCAACCGACTCATGAGCGGCTTCTGGCGTTTGATGCTGTCCGTACCGCCTTTTCTGTGGGAAAAACAGGTCGTCCGGGCCCGCGGCAGAATAGCGGCCGGTATGGGTTTCATGACCCCGGACCACCGGGCGGTACACCATTATAGCGTACGTGAACTGCCGCGCCTGGGGGGACCCCTTCCACCCGCAACAATCGCCGCAGAACTTGAACTGCCCGAACGACAGGTGGCTTCTCTGCTGGCCGACCTCGAAGCCCGCATGACCTTTCTCTTCCGCAATCCGGCCGGAGAAGTGACCTGGGCCTATCCGGTAACGGTGGAAACCACACCGCACGCCCTGACCTTCAGCACGGGCGCAAGGCTTTATGCCGCCTGAGCCGTAGACGCTATCGCGACGCCCTTCGTGCAAGGGCGGCTTAGAGGCGAAAAACTGGCGGTCAGGGTCGCTTCCACGTGTGCCCACTGTGGCCGGTCAATGCAAATCGACATCGACAGCGATCTGAACTATGGCGTGGGGGATGAAGGCTGCCGCCCCGTCGTGTTCGTGCCCGACATCGCCCTAAACGAACTGGAGGCGCCGAACATTATCGACGACTTCTGAAAGGAGAGCGTCTTCTTCTGGTCAGAAGAACATGCCCGCGATTATCGCCGTAAAACCCACCGCCGGCGGGGCGCCTATTTCACCGCCGATCAGACCGTCTATCTCACCCGCATCATACAGCGTGCGCTGTTCGGTTTCGGGCAGGCCGCGACATCGCCGCCCAAGACGGGCGACTCACGCTCGTCCTGACGGACGCCAGCGCGGCAGAAACCGGCCGGTGCGGGCAGCATATTCCCGGTAAGCCTCGCCGAAGACGGTTGCCATCATCTTCTCCTCCCGCGGCACCAGGCGGTGCCAGAGAAGGTGAAGCCCAACGGGACCGGCGAGCATGAGCCATGAGTTGCTCGCCAGCACGGCCCCACCGGCGACCAGTGTGATCCAGGCCGTGTACATGGGGTGACGCACGAAACGGAACGGGCCCCGGGTGCACAGACGGTCATGGCGCCACCAGTTTCGCAGTGTCACGAAGGACCAGACGTGTAAGGCGGCACCGGAAAGAATGAGCACCAGGGCCGCGGCGTCGCGCAGGCCCGCACGGGCCGTGATGGCGGGTCGGCCGGCCAGCCCGTCGACCACCCACAGCAAGGCCAGCAGCATCAGGCTGAGCAGCGCGCCCGACGGGCCTACACCGAAGATCTTCTGAAAACCGGAGATATTCATCTGACGTTGATCCATCCTGAGTAAATGTTTTCTCAGCCACTCGATGCGCGCTCGTGTCCGCAAGGCCGAATGGTCGCCATCCATGCAGCGATCCTGTCGGCAATTGGCCCCGAATGTTGCACCCAGCCGAAATGATCCAGACCCTGGGGTGCCAATTCACCGGGCGGCACATGCCAGCGGGTGAGCGGAGCTTCGGGAAATTTGCGGCAGAGATTGTCCACGGCCCGGGGCGGGGCGAATCCGTCGCCGGGAATCGAAACCGCAAGCACCGGCCGCCGCAGGGACGCCAGTCGGGCTTCGAAATCATGGGGGCTGTTGGTCAGGTCATAGCGTCCGGTGCGGGTGTTGCGGGCCCAGTCGCGGATCACCGTGCGGGCGGCCGTGCCCCCGAACCCGACGCGACGCCCCGGGAAATAGCCCAGCAGGGCGGCCAGCAGGCCGGCGGTCTGGGTGCCCAGCCATATCCCCCAATTGGCCGGGAAAGACCAGCCTTTGTAGTAAACCGAGCATGAGGCCACGAGTACCAGACCGGCGACCCGCTCCGGGAAAAGGCTGGCATAGAGCGCGCTCAGCTGGCCGCCCAGGCTGTGGCCGAGAAGAAAAGTGCGGCTGGGGGGAAACCCTTCGTGCACGGCATCGAGGACGGCAGGCCAGTCGTGGGTCAGCATGTCGTGGTAGCCGAAATCGGTGCCACGGCCGACCCGCACCGAACTCGCGCCCAGCCCGCGGAGATCGGCCGTCGCCACGTTCAGGCCGCGAAGGCACAGATTGGATGCCAGCGGTTCGTAAAACGCGGCACGCACACCCATGGCCGGCATGCAGATCACCACCGGCGCCGACGTTTCGTTCCTGAAAACGGTCAGCACCGAACGGGTACCGTCCCCCATCCGGATGGGGTGCTCGGAGATGTCAGGCCCCATCGTTCTCCTTGCGGGCGATCCGCGCAGGTGCCCATGCGGTCTTGCGCCCCTCCATTCCAGATTGACGGTTGAACGGGCACGCCATATGGGGCCCGCCGCCATCCGGGGGGGCGATTTAAGGTGAGATTGCTTTTATAGAATCGCCACGGCGCGCACGGGTGACCCGTCTCCGTCGGCGATCTTCAGAGGAAAGCACGCCAGCTGAAACGTCTGGCCGATCAGTGACTCCAGGCGGGTCAGGTTTTCGATGATGATCTTGCCGGCGC
>JASJBQ010000205.1 GCA_030066455.1 Desulfobacterales bacterium | reverse complement strand
TTCCCTTCTCAGGGAAGCTCTGGATGTGGCATTATCCGGCAAGGTCGATTGGCGTGTCAACCGCTAATCGCGGGATCCGGCGAAACCCGGCCGGCTGTCCCGGTGAGGAAGACGCGCATGGTCCGTGTCCAAGGCCATGCGTTTCGGGGTGGCGGGGTTCGCACCAGACCGCGAGACCGTCATCGGGCGTGGTCTGACGGCAGCCGCAGCCCCGTTGCGGTCGTGTGCGGGCGTTTACATCCGCTCCCGATTTCCCCCGCTGTCGGGCGTATGATAAAAATACCGGTCCCGGTAGCAGGTTTCACAGTACACGGCCCGTTCGTTTTCGACGACTTCCTCGGGGGTGCGGAGCGTTTTCCCACAGTTGTAACAGATGCGGGATTTATTGGCGGCGGGCGAGTTCGGCGCCGACGGCTTGTTGCTCATCTTTTTCTCCCTGCTTGCGGGCAGCCCCCTGCGGCCATGGGGTGCGAAGGTGAAATCCGCCTGGGCTGACGCGTGTGTCGACCTGGCTTGTCAGCCCATAAGTTTAGCAAAGGGTGTGCCAGCCAATCCGGAGGGACAACAATCCAATTGTCCATGTGTTTCCGGGATGTTGGGTCGAACCAGGCGTGGGCGCGGTGGAAGAGGGCTGGGGAAGATACATATTTGTGAGAACCGGCGAAAATCGGCGACAAAATTGTTGGCTATCGATCGGTTTCAATTCGCTGACGGTTTCGGTGCCGCGCGGCTTTTCACAATCCGGTAAAAAGTGTATGCAACGTTAGCTGGAAGGGAAACAGCCAGGCGGCATCGCTCTTGCCGAGTTCGGCCGATTTTGAAACCAAGGTTGTGACGCCGACCAGCGTAAAGGAGGGGATCGATGCGTATTCGACAGACATCGGTTTTCATGGAAAGGGCCCTGGAGCGTTTCAAGGAGATAACGGAACTGTTGAACGAAGCCGGCATCAATATCCGGGCCCACTCGCTGGTGGGTCACAGCAGTACGCCCTACAAGATTTTGAGGATGATCGTGGACGATACGGACAAGGCGGTCACCGTCCTGAAGAACCGGGGTCTCAGCGTCAAGACCGACGAGGTGCTGGCGGTCGAGGTGGACGACCGCGCCGGGGGTCTCTACCGCATCCTGGACGTTCTCGAAAGGGAGGGGCTCGAGCTGCAATACACTTATGCCGCCGTTCATTGCGTCAGTACCAAGGCGGCCATGATCTTCAAGTTCGAAGACTTGGCGCGTGCCGCCCAGGTGTTGGCCGATCAGAAGATCCTTCTTTTTACCGCGGATGAATTATAAAGGGCAGCTGCCATAAGCAGCTGCCCGTCACAAGGAGGTTGGAAGGTATTCGTTCCGGCGTTGTGGCCAACGCTGAATAGGGTTATCGGCGGTCAAGACGGTCACTTGAGAATTATTTCAGGATTGATTCCTGGCTAACTTGCCTGACGCGCAACCCTTGGTTCGGATTCCCCCATGGAGGACCGCATGAATCCGGAATATGAAACCATCTGCCGGCGGATTTTGGCGGATGACCGTGATCTGGTAGGGGTGACTTATCGGAAACTCGACTGCGGCTGCATGCAGTTTTGCGGCATCTCACCGCAGGGGGCAACGCTGGGATGCCGCCACCATGTCTCGGGACAGCCGCCAACGCGCAACCTGGAGCCGCTGGTCTGCCTCAAATGCCGCAAGGACGATGAATTCGCCGTCGAACGCACGGTGGACAAGGGGATCGTCTGGGCCGCCAATCCGCCCGGGCCCGAAGTGCAGGCGCAAATCCGTCTCAAAATACTCGGGCCGGAAGATGCCGATTAGATCGGGTGTAGGGCGCAGACGACTTGAGCCCTTTTGGCCTGCAGGCGCATTCGCCCGTTTTCTTGAGGTTTTTTGATCGATCCCGCGGCTTCAGCTGTACCGCCGCCGGCTGCGTCCATCCCAGAGGGCGAGGCGCTCCGGTGGCGGAAGTCGTTTCCACGATCGTGCCCATCTTTGCCATCGTGCTCCTTGGCTGGCAGGCCCGCCGCAAGGGGTTCATGCCGCCTGAGTTTTTGGGGCCGGCCATGCGCTTTCGGAAGAGCGGGATCATGATCAGCGAACTCGAAGCCGATAAAGGCCAGCCAACCCCGCCGCCGCCCGCATTGAGCCCGGATGACGGGGTCGATTCCACCGGCGTCGTGAAGTGACATACAAGCAGTGATCCCTCCGGCCCTTCCCGACGTGAACCGGCGATTCATGCCGGTTGACCCCCGGCCGTTCCACTGGAACTTCCCCCCACAGGCTTGACTTTGATCGGCAATGCCGTTAGGTGCCGAACCGGCAGGCCTCATTCATGCTTTCCCTGGAAACAAGGTGACCCGCTTATGCGCATGCCCGACCTTGCTTACACCACCGGCATCCCCTCCCTGGATGAAAAACTGGGCGGGCTTTATATCGGCGACAATGTCCTCTGGTACGATGCGGCCGGCAGTCTGGCCCCGCCGTTTAGCGTCAACTTCCTTAAAGCCTCCCAGGCCGAGCGCCAGGCCCTGATCTATGTCAGCTTCGATCGTTCGCCCAAGACGCTGCTCAAGGATCTGGGTCCCCTGGCCGACAGCCCTTTGCTGACGATTATCGACTGTTTCACCGACGGTAAAGGCGAGGGATCGGCGCTTTTCAACCAGTTCTACGCCCAGGACGATGATCGGCGCGCCTGTCGGATCGTCAAGATGGCGGAACCCGAAAAGCCGGAACGGGTGATCCAGGCCGTCTACGAGATTCATCAAACCCTGCCGGGTGACGTGCGCCTGGTTTTCGAGAGCCTCACCGGGATGCAGGAGCTGTGGGGCAGCGAAGCGCAGGTGCTGCGTTTTTATTCCCGCGCCTGTCCCCGGCTGTATGAACTCGATACCATCGCCTACTGGATCATCGAGCGGGAAGCGCATACGTCGCGCCTGCGGGCCAACATCAATAAGATCGCCCAGGTGGTCATGGATCTGACGATCAAGCGGGGCAAATCGACACTGACCATTGTCAAGGCGCAGGGGCGCAGCCCGCGCGCGCTGAACAAACCCGCACTATTCTGGAGCGAGGGCGACGCGGTGCATTTCGAAAGCGAACAGCGGGGGCTCGGGAAGTTGAACCTTAGCGCCCGCCTGAAAGCGCTGCGCCAGGACCGGGGTATCAGCCAGAAGGCGCTGGCCCGGGGCATCGGGGTCACGCCCAGCACCATTTCCCAGATCGAGGGCAATCTTATCTATCCTTCCCTGCCGGCCCTGGTCAAAATGGCCGAGATTCTGGCGGTCGACGTGAGCGCCTTCTTCCAGGAACACGCCGGCGTGCCTCGGCAGGTGGTTTTCAGGGGACCGGAACCGGCGGCGTCCACACCTGACGGGGCCCCCGCGGGGGTTGCCGTCCAGCGGCTGCTGCCCCAGGGGTTCAATGCCGGGGCCGAAGCCTATCTGGTCACCTTTCAGGGCGCGGCGGCCAGCGACCGCCATTTTCGGACCCACAAGGGGGAGGAATTCGGTTACCTGCTGTCCGGCCGCCTGGAGGTCGTCATCCAGGATCAACCCCATGCACTGGCCAGCGGTGATGCGGTCTATCTCACGGTCGATACACCCACACACTGGACCAACCCGAGCCGCGAAGCCGCCCGTCTCCTCTGGCTGACACTCGCGCCCTGAGATCGTCGGTAAAAAAGGGGGAGCGTCGTGCGACGCTCCCCCTGTCGGATTCCCATCAAACGAATACGTTCGCCGCCGGTTGCCCCGCGCCGGCGATCAGACCAGCCCCTGATCATACATGGCGTTGACCACCCGCGTGAAACCGGCAATGACGGCTCCCGTCACATAATTGCCCGGCTGGCCGTATTCTTCCGCCGTTTCCAGGCACTGCCGGTGGATGTTGGTCATCACCGTTCGGAGCCGGTGGTCGACTTCCCGGGCCGACCAGTTGAGCAGCATGCGGTTCTGCGACATTTCCAGGGCCGCGATCGTCACCCCGCCGGCATTGGTGGCCGTGCCGGGGGCATAGAGGATACCGCTGTCCAGAAAGACATCGATCGCATCGGGGGCGGCGGGCAGGTCGGCCCCTTCGCACACCAGTTGGATACCCCGGTCCACCAGATTGGCGGCGTCCTTGGCGTTGATTTCGTTTTCGGCGGCGCAGGGAAACGCGCAGTCGGCGGTGTGATTCCAGAGGGGGTTGTGATCGAGGCTGTGGTCGGCTTCGACATACTGGGCCTCGGAGTACTTGTCCACGTATTCGCGGATGCGGCCACGCTTGATGTTTTTCAGGCGTTTGATGAAAGCCAGCTTGCCGGTGTCGATGCCTTCCTCGTCGAAGATGAAACCGGAAGAATCCGATACCGTGAGCACCTTGCCGCCCATTTCGATGATCTTTTCCACCGTGTGCTGGGCCACATTCCCCGCACCGGACACCAGGCAGCGTCTCCCCTCCAGGGTGCGGTTCTTCGTGGCCAGCGCTTCGGCCGCGAAGTAAACCACCCCGTAGCCCGTGGACTGGAGGCGGATCTGACTGCCGCCCCAGTCAAGCCCCCGGCCGGTGATGACGGCGGCATGCGCGCCGCTTTGTTTGCGATAGGCTCCGAAGAGGTAGCCGATCTCGCGCAGGCCCACCCCCATGCCGCCGCCAGGCACATCGATGTCGGGGCCGATATGATGGGCCAGTTCGGCCATGAAACTCTGGCAGAAGCGCATGACCTCGTTGTCCGATTTGCCTTTGGGCTCAAAATCGCTGCCCCCCCGGGCGCCGCCGATGGGCAGCATGGTCAGGGCATTTTTGAAAACCTGCTCCAGGGCCAGGGCCTTGAAGGTCGAGAGGCTCACCGAGGGATGGAAACGCAGCCCGCCCTTGAAGGGGCCGAGCACACTGCTCATTTCCACCCGGAAGCCACGATTGACCTGGACCTGCCCGCCGTCGTCCATCCAGGGCACCCGAAAAACCACACTGCGTTCGGGTTCGACCAGGCGCTGCAGGATGGCCTGCTGGCCGAAGTCGGGCCGGCGGTCGAGCACCGGCTGCACCCAGGCGATCAGCTTGTCGACCGCCTGGTGAAATTCATTTTCCTGCGGATCCCTATTTTTCAACCACTTGACGACATCCGTCATGATTTACCTCCCGCGGGTTGGGATTCGATTTGCTCAGGCCTCGATAATTTCCAGGGCTTCCTGCCGGTAGGCCTCCATGATGAAGGGAATCCCGGTGATCCGGGCGCATTCCTCGGTCAAGGAGGCCAGATCGCGGCGGCTGATGTGCTCGACCCCCCAGCTGCGCGAGCCGGCCATCAGTTGCTGCAGGCCCACCCGTATCTTGTCGGCCACGTTGTAGATCCCGATGGCGCCCAGGGGCAGTTGGTCCACCTCGGCCCCGTATTTCTCCTTGAGGGTTTCATAGTTCATGAAGATTTCTTCTTTGGTAAACCCGTGTTTGGAGACGGTCGAGGGCAGGCCGCCGTCTTCCCCGCGCAGCCATTTTTCGGCGTTCTTGCCCACCATCCCCGGAATCATCAGGGCGCGCCCCATGCAGACGGCTTTGCAGTAGGGGGCGCCCAGGGCCAGCGATTTGAAAACGTGGTCCTCGCCGGAAAAGCCGCCGGCAAAGGCGATATCCGGTACGGGCAGGCCTTTTTCCTCCAGGCGCGTGCAAAGCTCGTAGGCCATGGAATGCAGGTGCAGGGCCGGCACGCCCCACTCGGTCATCATGCGCCAGGGGCTCATGCCGGTGCCCCCGGGGGCCCCGTCGATGGTCAACAGGTCGATGCCCGCGTCACTCGACCAGCGGATGGCCATGGCCAGTTCACGAATGGGATAGGCGCCGGTCTTGAGCGTCACCCGTTTGGCCCCCAGGGCGCGCAGCCGTTCCACCTCGCGCATGAATCCTTCCTGGTCGATGAAGCCCAGCCGGGAGTGCCGCTCGAACTGTTTCAGCGGTCCGGCCTTGAAGGCGGCCTGGTTGGCGGCGTCCTCCGGATCGGGCGTGACGATGTAGCCGCGTTTCTTCAGCTCGATGGCCCGCTTCAGGGAGTTGACCTTGATCTCGCCGCCGATGCATTTGGCCCCCTGGCCCCATTTTAGCTCGATGGTTTCCACATTTAATTTGTCGAGCACGTATTCGGCCACGCCGTTGCGGGTGTCCTCGACGTTCAATTGCACCAGGATGTCGCCGTAATCCTCGCGGTAACGTCGGTAGAGCGCTACTCGGCGGTCCATTTCGGGGGATTTGGCGACCTTGCCGTCCGGGCCGAACTCGAGTTCCGGATCGATCCCGCAGACGTTTTCACCGCAGACCAGGCTGATGCCACTGATGGCCGCCCCGATGGCAAAGTGCTCCCAGTTGACGCGGGCGATCTCGGTGCTGCCCAGGGCCCCGGTGAAGATGGGCACCTTCATCTTGACTTTGTTCGTCGTTCCAAAGGTGGTTTCGGTGCTGACGGCCGGGAAGGTGGCCTGATCCGGATCCTCGGCCACGCCCTTGGCGCCCAGGGCGTAACCCATGATGTTGAGGTGGGAGTAATCCACGGGGTAATCCTTGTCGGCCCCGGCGGTGACGCTGCCAAAGGGCTGGGGATAGAGCAGTTCCCGGCCACGGAAAGTGGCCTGGAAGAGGTCGCAGTTGCCCTTGCATCCGTCCACACAGCGGCTGCAGAGACCCGACTGGGGCGCGATGTCGCGAGAGCGGTTTTTTGTCAGCAGGGCGTCGTTGGCATTGGCTTTCTGTAGGTTCATCAGCTCCTCCTTGAGGGTTAAAAAAGCAGGGTCAGGCGTCGGCGATCGTTGGGCGATTCACGTCCGCATGTATGCCGAGCCTGCTGGCGCGGATTCCGCCGGAAGGCAACGGACCGATGGCGGCGGCAGCTAGCGAATGAACGCGCATCCCGGAGGCATGGGATATCCGTCGGTAGGCCGTCGCCAGTTGTTAAGTATAACTTAACTTGTTTGATCGTTCGAATGTCTCGGTTTTTTTCCGGATATTCTGGATTTTGCTCCTGTGGCAACATGTCCGGGTCCGAGGTACTGCCAAATTTTTAATTTGCTGAATCAGGATACACAGGTTCGCACCCGAATGGCGAACGGCCGGGGTGCAGGCTGTGATTGCCAAGGTTAATAAGTCGAATGCGTGAAGTTAGATTAAGTTTAACTAAATTAACTTGTCAAGGGGCTTTTTGGCGGGTTACCGGCGTTGGATTTCAATACGCCGGCGAAGTTTAGTGGGAAGGCCTGGATTCAACGCCATTCCAATCCTGTCGGAGCAGGTGGCTTATCTATTTGCAGGGGACGCGGGAAATCTGCGCGGCACACCGCCAGCGGCACTCTACCGCATCTCCCGGTTGAAATGCCGCTCCAGATGGAATTGGCTGGTTCTTGTGGGAGAAAAACTGTTATCTGGGAGGAATACGTGTTGGTTTGACGATAAGAAATTTGTCACCCGGCAACAATGATAGAGACGTTCCTTCGGGTGCCGAAGACCCAATGGATTGAATCGATCACCCCTATCGGTCTGGGGCTGCGGAAACCGGGCGATGGCGGCCCAAAAAAACGGCAGGAACAAAATCTCCCGCCGTCTGTGTTTTTCGGAGTTGTACCCGCCGCGAGGGGCGGGACATTTTCAGCTTTTATCCAAAATTAGCCGGCAAACCTTGGTTTCGGGGGCAAAGAAAAAAAGACCGGCCAGAACCAACAATGGCACGGCAAACACGAAACCGAGAACCGGAATGATGACGCCGCCGATCCCTCCGAGTATTACGGCCAGGACAACCATAATCAATCCCACAGTGCGGCTTGATACCTTCTCTGATTTACAGTCATATTTATTCATGCGAATATCTCCTCGTTTTGGTGTGATCGTCTAAGTAACTATATGTCTATAATTATCATTAAAGTGCGATTTTCAACTGGGTGCTTTTTATGAGTCAAACAATAAGATAGCCACCCAAAATAGGATTGGATGCTGTATGTTGGATCATTTCACCACGCATCGCCCCCTTTTGATGGGTACGCGCTGGATGATCACCGCCGATCATCCCCTGGCGGCCCAGGCCGGTGGGAGCGTTCTGGAATCCGGCGGCAACGCCGTGGACGCCGCCGTGGCCGCCAACCTGGTGATGACCACGGTAAGGCCCCATATGTGCGGCCTGGGTGGTGACCTGTTCATGCTGATTTTCAAGGCTTCCAGCGAGAATTTGGAGGTGCTCAACGCTTCGGGCCGGTCGCCGGCGAAGGCCAGCCGGGAGGCCTATCGCGAGATGGGATACGAAGAAGTGCCGGAAACGGGTGTCCACGCCGTTACCGTGCCTGGGGCGATTGCCGGATGGCAGGCTGCCCTCGAGAAACACGGCACCCTGGGTTTGGACACGCTCCTGGCCCGGGCGTTGCCCTACGCGCGCGACGGATTTCCGGTCTACGGCGAACTGGTCCAAGTTATCCGCGAGCGTCGCAACCATTTGCTGGCCGGCGGTGCGGCCGGGGAAATCTTCCTGCCGGGCGGCCGGATTCCCCGGGTGGGCCAACGTCTGGTTCAGCCGCGCCTGGCCGAATCCTACCAGGCGCTGATGGATGTCGGTCCGGACGCCTTTTACCGCGGAAGACTCGGAGAGGCTCTGGTGGCTTTTTCAGACACCGCCGGCGGGTTTTT
>JASJBQ010000204.1 GCA_030066455.1 Desulfobacterales bacterium | reverse complement strand
GCGGTGGTCATGCCGCATGCGGGCTATATCTATTCCGGTTGGACGGCGGCCCATGTCGGGCACGTGCTCCGGGGGCGGCGCTTCGACAAGGTCATCGTGGTGGCGCCCGACCACCGGGTCGGTTTGCGCAACGCCGTGATCAGCGACGTGAACGCCTACCAGACCCCGTTGGGGCGTATCCGGCTGCATCCGGACGCCGGGCGCCTGCGTCGCCATCATCCGCTTTTTGGCTTCAGCCACCGTTCGGACATCCAGGAGCATTCACTGGAAGTCGTGCTGCCCTTTCTGCAGTATTACCTTGGCGTTTTCGAACTCGTGCCCATCGTGCTGGGTCCCGTCGACATCGACCGGCTGGCCGATGCCTTGACCCCCTTGCTCGATGACGAAACCCTCATCGTCATCAGCTCGGATCTTTCCCACTACCTGCCCTACGAAAAGGCGCGGGGACGCGACCGCGAAACCCTCAATCTCATCTCCGGCCTGGCGGTTGACGCCCTGGGGCGGCGCGAGAACTGCGCCTGCGGCAAGATCCCGCTGCAGCTCCTGATGACGCTGGCCCGGCGCCTGGAATGGGAACCGGCCCTGCTGCACTATGCCAACAGCGGGGACACGGCCGGCGACAAGAAACGGGTCGTCGGCTATGCCGCCCTTGCATTCTACGGTGACGCCCATCGAAGCGGTGCCGGCAAACCAACCGAACTCAGTCAGGATCAGGGCGCGCTTCTCGTGAACCTGGCCCGGCAGACCATCACGGCGGCTCTCCACGACGACCCGCCCGATGCCGCCGCCGAGGCGCGTCTTGCAGACGCACCCGTCTTCGCCCAGCGGCGGGGCAACTTTGTAACCCTTCAAACCCACGGTCGCCTGCGGGGCTGCATCGGGAACCTGGTTGCCGACGAACCACTCTCCGCGAGCGTCCCCCGGAATGCCCTGAAGGCCGCATTCCGCGACCCGCGCTTCCCCCCTCTCGTTGTCGACGAACTCGAATCCCTCTCCGTGAGTGTCAGTGTGCTGAGCGCGCCCATCCGGCTCCGTTACCGCGATGCGGACGATCTGCTCGAACGTATCGTGCCACACCGCGACGGGGTCATCCTGCAGCAGGGCGCTGCCCGGGCGACTTTTCTGCCGCAGGTGTGGGACCAGCTTCCCGAGCCGGAGGCTTTTTTGAGCGCCCTGTGCCGCAAGGCGGGCCTGCGGCCGGACAGCTGGCTGCGGGAGAGGCTCATCGTGCATACCTATCGCGCGCAGTCCTTCGATGAAAAACCTTGAGCGGGCCATCGCCCGGCTGGTGGTGGCGACGGGTGTGGCCTCGGTGGTGGCCCAGCTGACGATCATTCGTGAATACCTGGCCGCCTTCCAGGGCAATGAGTTCGTGATCGCGTTGATTCTGTTTTGCTGGCTGGCCTGGGGCGGGCTGGGCACATGGGGGGCACGGCTGCTGGGTCGATGGACGCGTGCCTGCCGCCCGTCGGTGCTGGCGCATCTCTCGCTGGTTCTGGCCGCGCTGGGACCGATCCAACTGGCGGCGGTCCGGCTGCTACGCGATGAGATTTTCCTCCCGGGCGCATCGATCGGCTTTTACCCGACCCTGTTCGCCATTGCGCTCGGCACCGCGCCCTACGGGCTCCTCGTGGGGTTCCTGCTGCCTTTCAGCCTTTTCGTGCTGCGGCGCAGCGGTCGCTCCGACTATCCCGGCGCCCGCATCTACATCCTCGACAACCTGGGCGACACCGGCGGCGGCGCGCTGTTCGCTTTTGTCCTCATCTACTGGGCGACCCCCTTCCAGGCCGCGGCCTTGGCCGGGCTGCCGCTGGTGGCCGCGGCGTTGGCGCTCGATGCCGAAGGGAAGCGGCCACCGCTTTGGCGCTGGACACTGGCGGCGGTCGTTCTTGTCGCCATGCTCTGCAGCGGGGTGCTGGAGCGGCATACGCTGACGCCCTTGAGCGGGCATCTGGTCCACTACGAGGAATCGCGCTATGGCCGGATTATCGTTCTCCGCCAGGCCGAGCAGACGACCCTCCTCAAGGACGGTCTGCCGGTTTCGGGCACCCAGAATGCGGCTTTGGCCGAGGAGACCATCCACTATCCCCTGGCGCAGCTGGAGCGGCCGGTGACGGTGTTGCTCGTTGCCGCCGAGGGCGGCATGCTGCGCGAAATGGCCAAGCACCGGCCGCAGCGGATCGATTACGTCGAACTGGATCCGGCCGTAACCGCCGTCCAGTTCCGCTATAATCTGCTGGCGCCGATTCCCGGTCTCAGCGTCCGGCATCGCGACGGCCGGGCCTTTCTCAGGGACCATGGGGGGCGCTATGACGCGATCATCGTCAGTCTGCCCGAGCCGGACACCTTTCAGGTCAACCGCTTTTTCACGGACGAGTTCTTCGCCCTGGCCAGCCGCCGGCTGGCTCCGGACGGAGTCTTCAGTTTTTCGATGGAGGGTTTCGACAACTACCTGGCCGACCCTCAGGCGCGCAAACTGGCCACACTCTATCATACGGCGGCGCGCCATTTCGACCACGTGCAGCTTCTGCCCGGGCTGCGGATCTTTTTTATCTGCCGTCGACAGGCCGTCCATCTCGACATTCCCGACCGCCTGGCGCACCGCAAAATCGAGACGCGCTATATCAAGGGGTACTTCGACGGCAACATGACGCCCGAGCGCATCACGAAGCTGGCTGCGCTGGCGACGGTGCCGGCCGCAGCCAACACCGACTTTCAGCCCCGCTTGATGCGCATCATGTTCGACCAGTGGTTTGCCCGCTTCGATACCTCGCCGCTGGGGTTCTATCTGGTTATCGGCGTGGGGCTGGTGGTGTATCTGGGGCGCATGACGCGGCCCGAGTTCGTGCTGTTTTCGACGGGGTTCGCCACCATGGGCAGCGAAATCCTGGTGATTTTTGCTTTTCAGGTATTGTTTGGTTATATTTACTTTCAGATCGGACTGATCGTGACCGTCTTTCTTGCCGGCCTTCTGCCTGGCGCCCTGCTGGGCAGCCGTCTGGCCTCGCGGGCCCACAGCGTCCTGACGCTCGGCGATGTCCTGCTGATAGTTCTGGTGGGCGGATTTATCCTGGCGCTGGCATCCGCCGGGGAGCGGCTGCCGGCCGGGTTCTTTCTGGCCTTCGGCTTTTTGGTGGCGCTGGTGTGCGGTTTCCAGTTCCCGGCGGCGCTCGCCATCGAGGGCGGTCGCCGCCGTGCCGTGACGCGTACGTTTTCGGCCGATCTCATGGGCGCCGCAGCCGGTACCCTGCTCGTCAGCGTGGTCCTGATTCCTTTGGCGGGTGTTTTTGCTGCGGCCGCGGCCCTGATCGGTCTCAAAATCGTCAGTTTGATCGTGATGCTCAGGAGAGGCCATGGCCTTCAACCGTAGACGGTTTCTGTATTGCAGCGGCCTCGCGCTGTGCGGCAGTGCCTGTTTCGGTCTGCCCGTCAGCCTGGCCGGAAGCGCGTCCGGGAATAGCGGCCCGGACGACATCCGTGGGAGGATCCTGCGCGGGGAGGCGCCCGCGAAACGCTGGAAGTGGTCCCGGGAGGGCTATCGCTACCGCCGCCTGGAAAGCGATCTGGTCCAGTGCCTGATCTGCCCCAACCGCTGCACGCTCTCACCCGGGGACCGCAGCATCTGCCGCTCCAAGGTCAACCTGGATGGCACGCTGTACACCCTGGCCTACGGCAATCCCTGCGCGGTGCACAACGACCCGATCGAGAAAAAGCCCCTCTACCATTTCAGGCCCCAGTCCAAGGTCTTCTCGCTGGCCGCAGCCGGCTGCAACTTCCGCTGCCTCAACTGCCAGAATTGGGAGATTTCGCAGGCCCGTCCCGAGGCGCTGCGCTTTTACGAGCTCTTTCCGGCTGCGGCGGTGGACAAGGCGGTGGAAATCGGATCGGCCGCCATCGCCTACACCTATTCCGAGGCCATCACCTTTTACGAATACATGCTGGATACGGCTAGGCTGGCACGTGAGCAGGGCATTCACAACCTTTTAATCTCCAACGGCTACATCAATCCTGAACCGCTGGAAACCCTCTGCGAGGTCCTCGACGGTGCCAACATCAACCTCAAGGCCTTTTCGGGCAGCATCTACCGCCGCTTGAACGGCGGCACCCTGCAGCCGGTCCTGGAAACGCTTAAAACCCTCCATCGTCGCGGGGTTCATTTCGAAATTACCACCCTGGTGGTACCGGGCTACGTGGACGACGATGCCATGACCCGCGAGATGTGCGCCTGGCTCCTCGATCATATCGGGCCGGACCACCCCCTGCATTTCACACGCTTTGTTCCCCGCTACAAACTCGATCGTTTGCCGCCCACACCGGTCTCCACCCTCGAGCGCTGCCGCGCGATCGCCCTGGATACCGGTCTGCGCTACGTTTACGTGGGCAATGTACCTCTGCATGCGGCCAGCCACACCCATTGCCACCAATGCGGGAAGAGGATCGTCGAGCGCATGGGGTTTCATATCGGCGCGTGCCACATAAGGGATGGGCGCTGCGAATTCTGCCAGGCGGCGATTCCGGGACGCTGGGATGCCTGATGCGGCCGCCACCAAGGATATCCACCAGCGCCTGCTGCGCTTCGTCAGCCAGGCGAACTGGGTGGTGTTCATTCTGTTTCTGATGGTGAGCCCCTATGTTCCGCTTGCGGGGTTCACTCTGGGGGTGGTCTGCGGCGGGCTGCTGGTGACCCTCAATTTTCATCTGGCCTACCGTTCGCTGCGCCGCTCCTTCCACGGCGGACGGCCGCCGGCTTTTGCGGTGGTGATGGCCAAACACTACCTGCGGTTTCTGGCGACCGGCGTGATCATCTTCCTTTTGATCAGCAACGGCGTCGGCAACCCGCTGGGTTTGCTGCTGGGCCTGTCGGTGGTGGTGGTCAGCCTGCTGGCGGCTTCAGTCTTGGAAGCCTGGCGGTCCTGGCGCGAGGGATAGGCCGGGCGCCGGCGCCTGGTGCCCGCGGGCCTGGCGGGGTCCCATGGCGCGGGAAGTGCCGGATTCTCCGTGCGCTCCCAAGACCGCGACGGTCAACCCGAAGCAAGCCACACGTCCCGCACGGCGTCAGGGCAGGTCGTTGACCCAGGCGCCCCCTTGCATCCACTTCCGGCGCATCTTTTTCAATTCACCGCTGCCCTCGAGGGTCACCAGGAAGTTCTGCAGCCAGTTGATCAGCAGGGTGTCCTCCGTCAGGGCGATGCCCAGCGGCTCGAAGGTCAGGGGCGATTGACCGGCGGCCAGTCCCTTGTCCTGGTGGCGAAAGGCTGTCAGGGCGCAAAACGGGTAATCGGCGACAAGCACGTCGACTTTTCCGTCCAGGATCAATTCGATGGCGTCGTTGTAGTTAGCGGTGGGGACCAATTGGGCCTTAGGCATGAGTTCTTCAGCGAATGCCAGGCTGGTGGAATTCTTCAGGGCGGCAACGGTAACCGTGGGCGCATTCAACCCTTCGCCCGATTTCAGTGCCGCGTAACGTTCGGCCTTGGCCAGAAGCCCTTTGCCGGAAACGTAGTAGGGGCCGACGAAGGCGACTTTCTTATTCCGGGCGGCCGTCGCCGTCATGCCGGACACCACGATGTCGATTTTGCCGCGGACCAGCGCCGGCAGTAGATCCGCAAAGTCCATGGTCTTGAATACCAGTTCGACATCCATGGCGCTGGCCATGGCCTTGGCCAGGTCGACATCGAACCCGATGAGTTCGCCCTGCTTGGTGGTGGCGTTCATGGGCGGCTGTTGACCCGTCAGGCCCACCACCAGTTTGCCCTTCTTGGTGATACGCTCCAGGGCGGGACCGGCGGTCGCCAGCGGGATAATGGCCATCAAGACCAGCAAGACCACCAGGGAGACAATCGCAGACGTTTTTTTCATGGTATCGCTCTCAGGTTTGGGGATGGGGTGTATCGACAGGGCTGCACTTTGTCGCCGCTTATAATGCAGGGGGCACCGCGGATGAACTAAATTTAGGGTAAACACGACCTGTTTAGGGTTCGCTGTGACGCCGCCGTCGGAGGTCGGCGCGGGATGGGGCCCCTTACCGCCATCCCGGCGATCGGCAGGACCGGACGGCGGCCCAAGGGCGCGCTCCGGGCGATGACGACGTCAACTCTTCTGGGCTGTTGGTTCGCCTTCGGCTTTTATCAGCTGACGGTGCCCACCGCCACGGGAGGGGCGGGGGCGCAAGAGGACCACGGCCAGGATCGGCACCACCAGGGCGATTAGAGCCACGGTAATCAATAAATGACCCAGGGCGGCATACTGGCCGCGCTCGATCACGAAGATCTGGTTCAGGTAGCGGGTGCCCAGGTGGCTGGCTGAAAGGGCCAGATTGGTGAAGGCCGCCATGACGGCAAAATAGGTGGCTTTCTGGTTGGCCGGCGCCTCTTTGGCGATCCAGGCCAGCATGGGAATCATGGCGATCTGGCCCATGGGAGCGTCGGCCATGGTGTCGATAATGGCAATCGTGCGAGCCCCGAATCCCAGGCGGGCCGCGGTCCATTCGTGCAGACCGTAAAACATGCCGATGAAGGGCAGCATCATGAACGTGCTGTAGACGGCCAGAAAGACCACGATATGCGGCAGCGAGCGGCGTCCCATCCATCCCCGGAGAGCCAGCATGCCGGCAATCGTGAGCAGCGCCGAGATCTGCCGCAGGGTTCCGAAAAAGGCTTCGTCAAACCCGAGCACGTCGATCTGCCACCAGCCGGCGCCGGCGCCGGGGGTGGGCATGGACCGGAAGATGAAGATGATCACGGCAATGCCGATGATTTCACGTCGCTTCTCGACGGCGAGCGGGGCCAGCACCTGACGCATCAGGTAGACGATGATCCCCAGGGAACCGACAAATATCATTTCTTCCTTACCCGCCAGGGAAGATAGGCCAATGGTCAGGGCGACGGCCACAAAGGCCGCACTGCCCCAGAGGATATGGGGGTTAAGTTTGACATCCGGTCGGGATGCCGTCCTCTCGCCGGCGGTTGCCGCCACGGGGCCGGCGGTCGGTTTCAACCAGGCGGCCAGCAGCACGCCGGTGACGGAAATCAGCGGGATGACTAGGGCGATCCGATACATGGTCTCGTAGGACAAGGTCTTGGCCAGCCAGCCTCCGGTCCCGGCGACGATGGCGCTGCCGCCGATAATGGCGATCCGACCCAGGGTCTGCATGGTGACGTGCATCTGCTGGAGCCGTTTTCGGGGGATGGGGGATCCATCTTCTTCCCGGGTGGGGACGGCTTCGACGGTCATGGCGTCCGCCACCACGTCTTGCAGCACGTAACCCACCGGGGAAAGCAAAACCGCGAGCACGTACCATCTCTCCACCGGATAGACGGCGGCCATCTGATCGGTGTGGCCGGTCAAACCCACCATGATCAGAAGGCTGGCGGCCATGAGGGCCGCCCCCAGGTAGACGAATCCGGCCTTCCAGCGCCAGAAGCGGTCGACCAGATGACCGACGGGCATCTTGAGTGCCCAGGGCAAACCCGCCCAGAAGCCCAGACTGGCCAGAAAGGCGGCGCTCAGGCCGAGTTGTTCCTTCACAAAAAAGGATTCGATGATGCCGGTAAAACCGGATACACCGGCCGCAAAATAGACCATCAGGGGCGGCAGATAGCTCCAGCGCATCTCCCGGATCAGGCCCAGGACGTCCTGCCGGAGCCAGCGCCCCACGCTTTGACGGATTGCGGGTGGTTTGTCTGGGGATGTGGTCATGGCCCTGGTTTCGTTATCAGCGGGTTGTCGCATGGTACGGAATGACGAATCCGTGCAGGTGCAGCCGCAACGAATGTTTATGGGCCGGGGCGCGCTTGGCCCCGGCCCGGGTCAGGTTACGGCCGCTGCCGCAGACGCTTGAGGCGTGGGGAAGAACCGGGCTTGCATCACGACATGGTCTCCAGTCCATCTGCAGGTCGACGGTCGCATCCAGGCTTGAAATGCCACCGGAACGCCCCCCCGGGGGAAACGGCCGCATGCGAGGAATCGCGGCAAGTCGGCATCAACTCAGCGGGATGACCTTGAGTCCGGCCTGGCCGCGCTTGACGAGCAGGTTGAGATCCGCCCCATTTTTTTTCTTCAGGATGCGGTTTTTGAAGTCCCGGGCCGAATCGATTTCATGGCGGTCAACTTCAATAATCACGTCGCCTTTTCGCAGACCGGCTTTGTCGGCTTTGCTGCCGGGCTCGACCCCGGTGACCACGGCGCCGCCTTCACGTTCGATTTCCAACTGGCGGGCCACCTCGGGCGTCAGATCCGAAACGCGAATGCCGTAGGCGGTTTCCCTTTCGGGATCCGGTTTCCCATCCTGGGCCAGGGTCAAGGGACGACGTCCCACCTTGAGGGAGACCTTCTTCGGCTGGCCGTCGCGCAGCAGGGCAACCTCAACCTTGTCGTCCACCGTCAGCCCGGCGGCCCTGGCGGTCAGTTCGCGGCTGGAACCCACATGGGCGCCGTCGATGGCCGTAATGATGTCCCTGGCCCGGATGCCGGCCTTGTCGGCCGGGTTGCCGGGTACGACCTGGGTCACCAGAACGCCC